>JAVBSF010000541.1:0-4522 GCA_031556925.1 Pararhizobium sp. | reverse complement strand
TCGTCCCCGATGGCGTGCGCGTGGCCTTTGCCACGGGGGGGGCGCTTGAGTAGCGGGGCCGATACGGCCCTCATCTCTTCTGGAACGCGGGGTATCAGCCCCTTAAATGGTGGGGCGGCTGGGCCCCCCCACCGAACCTTTCCCCTATGATTAACGGACGGCCCGTCATGGACCAGACAGGACTTCGGTTCTATAAATCTTCTTTTCTCTTGCCGGGCTTCCTCGTGCTCCTGGCGATCATCCTGTTCCCGCTCCTCTTCACCGTTCGCGTGTCGCTGTCGGGCTGGGATGCGATCTCGCCCGGGCTGAACTGGGCGGGTGTGAAGAATTACGTCACCGTGTTCGCTGATAGACGCTTCTGGGAGGCGATGCTCAGACTGTCCGGCATGGCGGTTGGCACGGTGTTGGCGCAGTACGTGCTCGGCTTCGGGCTCGCCCTGCTCGTTTGGCGCGAAGTCCTGTTCCGTCGGTTCTTTCGCGTGCTGTTCCTGATCCCGATGATGACAACGCCGGTCATCATGTCGGTGATCTGGCGCACGATCTTCCATGAATCGCTTGGTCCGGCGAATGACTTCCTTGGGATTTTCGGCCTCGGCCCTTACCCATGGCTCACCTCCGCCAACTGGGCGCTCGCAGCGGTCATGCTCGTGGAAATCTGGCAGTGGACGCCCTTCATGTTCCTGTTGCTTCTCGCGGGTCTTCTCAGCCTGCCGCGCGAACCTTTCCTTGCCGCAGCAATCGACGGCGCCGGGCCGATCCGCACCTTCTGCAACGTAACCTTCCCGATGCTGGCGCCCGTTTCTATCGGAGCTCTCATCATCAGGTTGATCGAAGCCTCGAAGATAATGGAGACAGTCTACGTGCTGACCTCTGGCGGCCCGGGAACGGCGACCGAGACAGCCGGCTACTACATCTACATCCGGGGCCTGCGTGATTTCGAGATCGGCTATGCGGCGGCCCTCTCGATCACCTACCTCGTCGTGATGATCGTGCTGATGACGATCATCGCCAAGCTGCTCGTTCGCGTCTTCATCGGAAGGAACGCCTGATGTCCCTTTTCTCTACCCTGAAATACCTCGCAATCGTCGTCTGGAGTTCCTTCGTGATGGTGCCCCTGATGTGGGCGCTTTCCACGAGCTTCAAGACCGCAAACGGCGTTACGAGCGGCCCGACCTATCTCCCCTGGATCGGCTACGAACCATCGCTGGCTGGCTGGCGCAGCCTGTTCGGCGGAGCGGGTGGCATTGATATCGTCAAGCCGTACCTCAACAGCGTGATTGTCACGGGAACCGCGAGCCTTATCTCGATCGTGCTTGGCACGCTTGCGGCCTATGGTCTGTCGCGCTTCAGCTATCGTGCGGGCTTCGTGAAGAACACCGACATCGTCTTCTTCTTCATCTCCCAGCGCATCATGCCGCCGATAGTGCTCGCTATTCCCTTCTTCCTGATGTTGCAATTCCTTGGGCTGCTCGACACGAAGATCGGGCTGGTGCTCGTCTATATCGCGCTGCTTTTGCCGATCGCCGTATGGATCATGGTCGATTTCTTCGACGGCGTGCCGCGCCAGATCGACGAAATGGCAATGCTCGACGGCTGCACGCCCTTCGAGGCATTTCGTCGTGTCGTCCTGCCCAACTCGTTGTCCGGTATTCTGGTGGCGGCGATGTTCTGCCTGATCTTCGGCTGGAACGACTTCTTCTTTGCTTTCACATTGACCTTCACCGATACGCAGCTTTTGCCGGTGGCGGTCGTCTCGCTCAATTCGTCTGTCACGCCCTGGTGGAGCCTTTCCGCCTCGGCGCTGGTTTCCGTCGCGCCATTGATCCTGATTGCCATCGTCGTCGAGCGACTTCTGTCGCGCGGCACGCTCGCCGGCGCCGTTCGCTAGGAAGACACCATGAGTCTCGTTCTGAATTCACTTGTCTTGTCGCGAGATGGAGACGACTATCTCGACAGGGTATCAACCACCTTCGACCGTGGCAGCCTGACCACGGTGCTCGGCCGCACCCTGGCTGGAAAGACAACGCTGTTGCGTGCCATAGCCGGGTTGCAGAGTATCGATTCCGGCACATTGGAGCGTGACGGCAGGCCATTTGGCACGCTACCGGCCTGGCAGCGCGACGTCGCCATGGTCTACCAGCAGTTTATCAACTATCCGCATCTGAGCGTCTTCGAAAACGTGGCCTTCCCGTTGCGCAAGCGCAAGGTGGCGGCATCCGAGATCAGCGCGCGCGTCAAGGGCGTTCTCGATATGGTAGGCCTCGGCTCTTTCGGAGAGCGCAAGCCGTCCCAGCTGTCCGGTGGTCAGCAGCAGCGCGTGGCGCTCGCCCGCGCGCTGGTGCGCAAGGCGGATGTGCTTCTGCTCGATGAGCCACTGGTCAACCTCGACTACAAGCTTCGTGAACAGCTTCGCGAGGAGTTTCGCGATCTCCTGACGACGCAGAGTGGGGCAACGGTGATCTACAACACCACCGAACCGGCCGAGGCCATGATGCTTGGCGACCGCGTGATCGTGATGCATGAAGGCCGGATCCTGCAGACGGGCACGCCGCGCGAGGTCTTCGAGCGGCCAGCTTCCACGGTCGTGGCGCGCATCGTCACCGACCCGCCGATGACGATCGTTCCGGGAACGCTGGAAGACGGCCGTATTCTGTTTGAAGGCGGCACGAGCCTGGCCGCTTCGCAAGGCATGAAGGGTATGCCGTCGGGCCGCTACCGCTTTGGCATCCGCGCCAACGAAATCGATCCGGTCGATGAAGGTGGCATCGCAGGCCGCGTCACCTTCAGCGAAGTGTCGGGATCCGAGACCTTTCTGCACGTGGAAACGATGCTCGGCGAAGCAGTGATGCAACTCGAAGGCGTCCATCAGGTGGCGACCGGCCGGCAGATCGGCCTTTCGCTTCCTGCCGAACGGCTGTTCGTCTTTGCCGCGGAAGGCGAAGGCAGGCTGCTTCATGCACCAGAAAATGGAGAAGGCTGATGGCGACGATCCATCTCGAACAGGTCGGGCATTCCTATGGTTCGGCGCTCTACGCGCTGGAGAAGACGGACATCCTCTTCGAGGACGGCAAGACCTATGCGCTTCTCGGTCCCTCCGGTTGCGGCAAGACAACGATGCTGAACATCATCTCGGGCTTGCTTTATCCATCGGACGGCCGGGTGCTCGTCGGCGGCGACGACGTGACGCGTACACCGACGGCCAAACGCAACATTGCCCAGGTATTCCAGTTTCCCGTCATCTACCAGTCGAAGACGGTTTACGAGAACCTGGCTTTTCCGTTGCGATGCCGCGGATGGGACAATGCATCCATCAAGCCGCGTGTGGCCGAAATTGCCGACCTGCTCGGTCTCTCCTCACGCCTCGGCCAGTCCGCGCGCCGGCTGACGGCTGACGAGAAGCAATTGATCTCGCTTGGACGGGGGCTTGTGCGCAACGATGTTTCAGCCCTTCTGATGGACGAACCGCTGACCGTCATCGATCCGCACATGAAGTTCGACCTGCGTCGCCGTATCAAACAGGTCAGCGACAAGACGCGCCACACGGTTGTCTATGTGACGCATGACCAGAACGAAGCGATGACTTTCGCCGACGAGGTGCTGGTCATGAGTGCCGGCCGTGTCGTCCAGCGTGGAACGCCGCAAGACCTGTTCGAAAACCCCTGCAATCACTACGTCGGCAATTTCATCGGTTCACCGGGCATGAATTTCCTCGATGTCGATCAACGTGGCGATCAGCTTTTCTGGCAGGGGCATCTGTTGGCAGGCGATCCCGGATTTTCACGGCTTAAGCCGGAAAAGTCCTTGCGGATCGGCATCCGGCCGGAACATGTCGTGCTGGCTTCCGGTGTTGAAGAGGGCATTCCCGCTATCGTTCGCGGCGTTCAGCATCAGGGCAGCATCAACGTGGTCGATGTTGCCGTTGGAAACGCACGGCTGAAGCTGAAGGTCGCCAGCCGCATCGCCATAGCACCGACGATCCGCATCGCCTTGCCGAGACCGCGAATGCGGATATATGCCGATGACGCGCTTTTCAGCCCGTGAGAAGAGCGTGATCCTGCGTGATTACGAGACACGAGGCAGATGCGTGTTGCTTGCCTCGTGTCTCCAGTCGAGTTTTGGAGCGTGTCCGGTGACGCAGCCGGTCAGGCGGCCAGACCATCTGTCTGGAAAGAAACGCTGAACCGGATGGTGAACGAACGTGTTCTCCGCTTTGCGCGAGTTTCACCCCGTAAATACGCCCCTTATGTCCGCCGCCGGGTCAAGTCATTTGCATGACGGTGAATATTCAAATTGTCTGGCAGACCAATGATCGCCAAATGGTCGGCAAATCTGCGATATTCTCGCAGAACTGCTCGAATAATTTTACAAGACTAACCGATCTTCTCGACGATAGGCGGAATTTGCACCACAGTCGGGTCCGTCACGCCGGTATCGATGATGGAGAACACCGCTTCGAGCATTTTAGGAACATCCTGCCGAACCATCTCAATATGATCGCCGAGCATGGCAACAAAAGGATCCC
>JAVBSF010000242.1:0-8587 GCA_031556925.1 Pararhizobium sp. | reverse complement strand
CCCGCACCTTCTTCATCGCCGCCAGCATGTTCGGCGCGACCAGCCTCTACGGCTACACCACGAAGCGCGACCTCTCGCAGTTGGGCTCGTTCCTGATGATGGGCCTGATCGGCGTGATCATCGCCAGCGTGGTCAACATCTTCCTCGGCTCCACCGCCCTTCAGTTTGCGATCTCGGTGATCGGCATCGTCGTCTTCGTCGGCCTGACCGCCTGGGATACGCAGAACATCAAGGAACAGTATGCCGAGAACTTCGACGAGGAATCACAGCAGAAGATCGCCGTCTTCGGCGCCCTTTCGCTCTATCTGAACTTCGTCAACATCTTCCAGCTGCTCCTGAACTTCACCGGCGAGCGGGAATAGTCCGCGGGGCGTCACGCGAGACGCAGCTGACAAGGAGTTTGCGGCCGCCCGGTTGTTCCGGGCGGCCGTTCGGCGGTTGAGAAGAGCCTATATCTTGAAGCTGGAGAGGAACAACCGGTTCAGTTCCTCCACGACGGCCTGCGCATCCGTCTTGTTTCGCAAGGCGTCGTTGATGCAATCCGAGCCCGCCTGCTGGAACCCCATGTAGCCATCGTGCCGTGGTCGGATGCAGGAGGCTTCCAATGTCGGCCGCGTGCCGCGATAGAAATCCGCCGTGGCGGCATTGACCGCCTCGTCCTCCCAGGCCGCTCCATGGCCCGGCTGGCCGCCCGCCTCGGCATAAAGCCCGCGCTGGACATCGCCGCTTGCGATCCAGTAGGCAAAATCGACCGCCTCCGCCTTCGCCCTGGAAAAGCCCGATACGGCGATGCCGGTTCCGCCAAGCGCAGAGCCGACCGGCCCCCGATTGCCTACGGATGCGATATCCCGGAAATGCAGCGCATTGGGCCGGAAACCGGCAATGGAATAGCTGACATAGCCATAGATCAACGGTGCGCAGGCAATCTTCGAGCCGGGCTCCACCATGCGTTCGAGGACGGCGATCGGATCCATGTCGAAACATTCGGGATCGATGAGGCCGGCGATCTCCCGCATCAGGCCGATCGCGGTCTTTCCGGTTTCGATATCGACAAGCGCGCCCTTGCCATCGCTCCGGCAGCTCGATCCGAGATTTCCGCAAAGCGTGTAGAAGGTCATCAGCGTATGGGGCGGGCGCAACGGAAGCAGCACCCTGCCCTGCTTCGCGAGATCGACAATCTCCGACCAGCGTGTCGGTGCTGTCTCGATAAGATCGGGCCTGATAGCCTGCACCTGTGTTGCCGCATCGATCGGGAAGGCCCATTGGCGGCCCTCCCATTCATAGCTCCGATAGGAACCACCGACGCTTGCGGCCGAGAGCGCCTGCCGCTCCGTTTCCCGACCGGGCACGTCGAGCGGCGCCAGACATCCTTCGGCGGTGATCTGGCCGACATGGGGGTGATCGATGACGATGAGATCGTAGGCTTTTGCCAATTCCTCGACCGGGAAAGTCTCGAAGTCCTGCAGCGAGCGTTTTTCCCAGGTGACGGTCACGCCGGTCTTTTCCTGCCAGAGCTTCGAGCAGGCGATCATCGGATCATAGCCGCGCGGATGGCTCCAGGTCATACCCTTCAGGACAGCGCTCACAGCCCGAACTCCCGCCGGATCGCATCGCTATGCTCGCCGACGCGCGGCGCGGCGCGATCGACGCGGGCACGCAAGCCATTGACCCTCAGTGGCGAGCGTGTGGTGTGGATGGTGACGTCATCCTCGCGCGTCACGGTCTGGAGCATGTCGAGCACACGGAAACCGTCGCTGCCGAGCAGCTCGTTCCAGTCCAGCACCTTGGCGCACCAGATATCCGCCGGCTCCAGGATCGCCAGCCATTGGTCGATCGTGCCGGTGGCGATACGTGCGGCGATCAGCGCCTTGATCTCGTCGCGGCTGGTAAACCACGAGGCCGGCGCATCGCGATAGGGTGCAAGCTCCGGCATGCCAAGCAGATCGGCCAGCTTCGAAATCGGCGTCATGGCAATGGCCAGATAACCGTCCTTGGCCGGATAGACACCATAGGGCGCCGACAGATAGGCGTGTGCGCTGCGGAAGTCGGAACGCTTCGGCAGACGGCGGCCATCATTCAGATGGGTGGTCAGCACCTCGAACTGCAGGTCGATCAACGCTTCCATGAGGCTCGTTTCGACAAGGCTGCCCTCACCGGCGATGCCGCGGCGGACGAGCGCCGCCAGCAGGCCCTGCGCCAGCGCCGCACCGGCCAGCATGTCGCCGATCGCCAGGCCGAAGGGCACAGGCCCCTGGCTTTCATCGCCGTTCAGCCACATGACGCCGGAACGCGATTGAGCGAGCAGATCCTGTCCCGGCCGCTTCACCCAGGGGCCTTCCTCGCCATAGCCGCTGATAGAGCCATAGACGATGCGCGGATTGATCGCTTTTACGGATTGATAGTCGAGGCCCAGACGTTCGATGACACCCGGCCGGAAATTCTGGATCATCACATCGGCTTTCGACAGCAGCGCCTTCAGCGCCGCCATGTCGGCCTCGTTCTTCATGTCGATCGCAAGGCTTTCCTTGGCCCGGTTGATCGCATGGAAGATGGTGGAATCGCCGCCGATCTCCGTGTCGCTGAGATAGAGCCGACGGGAGAGATCGCCGCCATCCGGGCGTTCGATCTTGATTACCCGCGCGCCCAGATCCTGCAGGCGCAGCGAACAATAGGGACCGGAGAGGAACTGGCTCATATCCACGACGATAAGCCCGTCGAGCGGCAAAACCTTATGATCTGACATCTTATTTCTCTGTCTTGCCGGCGAAATCGGCAGGGGCTCTGTATTTGACGGTCTGGAGATGCTCGCAGTAGAGCACCAGCTCGCCCTCGTTCTTGAAAACCTCGTAGCTCGCGCGGATCAGGCCGAGTTCGGCGTAACGCGGGCGTTTGTCGAGATTGGTGCGGATGGTGTAGATCGTATCGCCTATGAAGACCGGCTTTATGAAGCGAAGCTTGTCGTAGCCATAGGAAAAGGCGTTGACGCAGTTGGTGGCGACAAGCCCCAGCCCGGCCGAAAACACGAAAGCCCCCGCCACCAGCCGGCGGCCGAAAACCCCTTCGCTTTGCGCAAACATCTGGTCCTGCACGTAAGGATGAATGTCGGTGACCAGCGTATTGAAAAGATGGCTGTCGCTTTCGCCGATGGTGCGCCGGAGCGACCGGATTCTCTGGCCGGCCGGCCAGTCCTCGTAAAACCAGTTTTCCGCATTCCAGACCGGCAGAGCGGCATGATCCTTCGGCATGTCACCCGGATGCGTGGACGATACGCCTACAGTCGGGGGAAAGGCGCCCGCTTCCTGCATCTTCTGCTCCTCCCATTTCAATTTTCTTATGTGAATATATTTTTCACATATGGAATTTTTTTGCAAGAGCGCAAAAAGAGCAGTCGTGACAATGGAGAAATGACAAGGCGGCGCGACCGCAGTGGGAGGTTGAGGCGGCGGCAAAAAGACGGAAGACAAAAGGCGCCTGTCGATTTTTAAAGCGGGGACTGAACGAACCGCATTTTTGTGATAATGCCGCTGAAGCTACGGAGATAGATCATGCCCCTTGAAGCCTCTTCACTACCATTCGAAATCCTTCCGAACTCCAATCCCCTCCCCGAGAATCAGCGCGTCGACGCGTTCAAGGAGCTCGGTTTCGGAACCCTTTTCAGCGACCACATGGCGGTCATCCGCTGGCATCAGGACAAGGGCTGGCATTCGGCAACCGTCGAAGCCCGCGCGCCATTCTCGATCGACCCTGCCACAAGCGTTCTGCACTATGCCCAGGAAATATTCGAAGGCATGAAAGCCTATCGCACGGGCGACGGGCGCATCGTGCTGTTCCGGCCGGACGAGAACGCCAAACGCTTCAACGAGTCCGCCCGCCGCATGGCAATGCCGGAACTTCCGGAAAGCGTTTTCCTGGCCGCGGTCGAGAAGCTCGTCGCGCAGGATGCCAAATGGGTGCCCGAGGGTGAAGGCAGCCTCTATCTCCGGCCGTTCATGTTCGCCAGCGAAACATTCCTCGGCGTTCGCCCGTCTCGCGAATATATCTTCTGCGTCATCGCCTCCCCAGTCGGCCCTTATTTCAAGGGTGGCGCCAAGCCGGTGAAGATCTGGGTTTCGGAACATTACGTGCGCGCCGCGCCGGGAGGCACCGGCGCTGCCAAATGCGGCGGCAACTATGCCGCCAGCCTCGTTGCCCAGGCGGAAGCCGCTGAAAACGGGTGCGATCAGGTTGTCTTCCTCGATGCGGCCGAGCGCCGCTGGGTAGAGGAACTCGGCGGCATGAACGTGTTCTTCGTGATGAACGACGGCTCCCTCGTTACCCCGCCGCTGAACGGCAGCGTGCTCCCCGGCATCACCCGCAAATCCATCATCGCGCTCGCGCGCGGCGAAGGAATCGAGGTCAGGGAAGAACCCTACTCCTTCGATATGTGGAAGGCGGACGCAAAGAGCGGCCGGCTGGTGGAAGCCTTTGCCTGCGGCACGGCCGCCGTTGTTGCGTCGATCGGAACCGTGAAATATCGCGAAGGCGCGTTTGAAATCGGCAGCGGCGCTCAAGGCCCGGTCACGACGAAGCTCAGGGAACGGCTTGTCGCCATTCAGCGCGGCGGCGCGCCCGATCCCGATGGCTGGGTACAGGGCGTCAGCACCGCCGGCTAAAGACAACGCAGTTCCGGTTTCATGCGAGACCGGAACTGCCGTCTGCTCATAAAGGCTCCCATGCGAACCGCCGCGCCGCGCGGCCGGTCACTCTTCGCCGTCGGTCGCAGCCTCCGCCTCGGCGGCATCGGCTTCCGCCACGGCATGGCGGCTCAGCAGGCCGGCATCCTCGAGCATTTCGATATTCGGCAGATCCCGCAGCGTATCGAAGCCGAAGCAGGCCAGAAAATGCGGCGTCGTTACAAATGTATAGGGCGCGCCGGGTGTGGGGCTGCGGGGGCCGGACGTCAGAAAGCCCGCCGTCCGCAGGCTTGCCATGATCTCGCGGCCGATCTCCTTGCCGAAGATTTTCGTCAGTTCGGCCCGCGTTATCGGCTGGAAATATCCGACCGCCATCAGCACCGCCGCCTCGTGGTCGGACAGGTTGGTCAAACCGTGCCGGGTCGGCGCCGCCGATGCGCGGATTGCCTCGCCATAACCGGGACGGGTGCGGTGCTGCCAGCCGCCCGCGACGGAGACGATGTCGTAGGGACGGTTGCGTAACTCTTCCCGGATATCGTCCACCAGCAGATCGATGCTGCAGTCGCTGCCGACCACCGCCGCCAGCACCTCGCGGCCAACCGGTCCGGCTGACGCGAAAATCACCGCCTCGACACGCATCATCCATTCGCGCCACCGCAAATCCGGCGGCAGATCCGCCAGCTCGCGATCCAGCAGAACCGCGCCGTGCTCCGCCCGTTTCCTGCGCTTTTCCGTGCGCGCGGTGTCCGATGGAGCCATGGTCACAACCCGAAAACCCGAAAGCTCTGGCGACCGGAAAACTCCCGCACGCCACCGAGACTTTCCAGCCGCTCGAAAAGCCGTCGGCTCGCCCAGCGCGAAAGATTGGCGCCCGGCGCGGAAACAACGACGGCATCGTCCTGCAGAAGCTGGCAGATCACAGCATCGGCGCCCTTTGTGCGCACCTTCGCCGATATCGAGAGCAATTGATCGGCCCGCCGCGCCGTCTCCCCCGCCAGTCTCAACGCCTCGGCGACCGCCTGCGTCAAGCCGTTGCAGACGGCGCGCGAAAAGCCGTCTTCGCCCGGACGAATGCGGCCACGGCCGCCGGAGATGCGAAACGCCGGTCCGTAGCGCTGCGCCATCAGCAGCGGCACCGGGCGTTCCCACCGCATTTTCTGCGCCAGCACCCAATCGGCCAGCCACCAGGCCAGCACTTCCGCGTCGGGACGCCGGCTCACAAGCTGCGCCACCACATCGGCCGCCGCAAAGGGCGCTGCCCGGCTTTCTTGCAATATATCGTCCAGAAGACCCGGAACCTCCGCGATCGGATCATCCCACCGGACGGAAAGAAGCAGGCAGAGTTCGCGGAGCGTCTTGCTGTCTATCACCCGCATACGCTCCTGAAGCCGGCGGAAGGCCACAAGCACATTGCCGGCCGGACCGGCATTGTCGCCCGGCGCGGTCAGAAGCACCGCATCCCGCAAAGTGGCTTCTTCCCCCTCCCAGCCCAGGAGCCTGACGGCCGACGACGCGCATGTGAGCGCAAGCCTCTGGCGCCAGCAACCGGACCAGACCGGTTGGCCGCGCACCACGCCATCCAGCAGGCTGAGCGCGCAGCCGGCGGCAAAAGCCGCGTCGACTTCCGTTGCCGCGCCACCTCGCGGCAAGGCCCAACCGGGGATGACCGGGAATGGCGAAATGGCAGAAGAATTGAGAGAAGCCGGCGATTCCATCGCGACAGCATAGAGGAGCCGAGCGCTATCGCCTACGATCTCACGTCAAACCGCACAGAATAATGGGAAACACGCAACCGTGCCGAAAGTCCTCCTGAAACGAAAAAGCCTGCCGCGGGAGGAGGTGCGGCAGGCTTTTCCAAAAGAACCGAGCAGCGACTGGGAGGAGGAGTGCCGCTGCTCCTACAGACGCCCCTGGGAGGAGGAGTGGGCCGTCTGAAACTCGAAGCTCTGCGGGAGGAGGTGCATCGCTTCGATGAAAGAACCATACAACAGATCAGCTTATTTCATAGGCATTATGTTGCAGTGCAGCTATGCAGCCATTGCATGCCTTGTGTTTTCGGTACGGAACAAGGCTTTTCAGAGTCAGAAATGCAAAAACGCCCGCGGATACGGGCGTTTTCAACCATCGGGTTTTTGCTGTTGTCAGCGCGCGACCGAAGCGCGGGCGACGCTGCGGATGTCCGCGCGGTCGATGCCGAGATCCTGGAGCTCGCGGTTGGTCATACGGCCGAGTTCGTTGACCGTCTGACGATACTTGCGCCAGTTGTTGAGAGCACGAGTGACGTTCATGATAAATCCCCTTTCCCGAGGCGTACCCGACATCGGCGCCCCTTGCGCTTCCGTCGTCTTTCATGAGGGGAATATAATCGTTTGAAGGCGCGGCCAAAAGCGCGAAAGCCTCAAACCACCCATGCGTTCAGCGCAAGGGTGGTGACGGTCGGTGCTTAAAGGAAATCCAGTTCCCGCATCAGGAGGTCGATCCGCTCCGGCAGGGAGTGGTCGCATTTGAACATGTTGCGAAGTTGCACGCGGTCGGTGACACCCGACTGATACCAGGCGATCAGGCCTGCGGCGACATCATGCGCCTCGTCACTATGGATGTCGGCATTGTTTTCGGCGCACCAGGCCTCCAGGAAGCGGTGCAAAAGATCGAGATCATCGCTCTCCAGCGGAAGCTGCGAGGCAAATAATGTCTGCATTGAACCCTCTCGTTCGGTCGGTCTGCGCCGGCCTCTCCGGAATGGGTTCGGATACGGAGGAGCGCGGCATTTCGTTACGCGCATCATCGCGCCGGATACGGAATGTTACATTCCAATCTTGCTCCAGCCATGTCTCGGTCCAGCGACGCTGCGGAAATCATATGGTAATATGAAACGGCATTTTGTCCAAAAGTGCCTCCTTTGCGACAAGACTCGTCCTCGCCCCTGAGCGATGCTTCCCTGCGATCAATAGCGCCGAGCGCCTATCTCCGAGGGAAAGCCATGTCCATCAAAGCAACGCCCACACCGGGTTCCAAGCTCATTACGCCAAAAGACCACACGCTGATCATGATCGACTTCCAGTCGCAGATGTCCTTCGCGACGAAATCGATCGATGCGGTCAATCTGCGCAACAATGCGGCGCTGGTTTCGAACGCGGCCGCCGGCTTCGGCGTCTCGACCATTCTCACCACCGTTGCCGAAAAGAGCTTTTCCGGCCCGATGTTCGACGAGATCACCTCGGCCTTCCCCGGTCAGAAGCTCCTCGACCGCACCTCGATGAACACCTGGGAAGACGCCGGCGTCATCGAGGAAGTAAACCGCATCGGCAAGGACCGCCTCGTCTTCGCCGGCCTCTGGACCTCCGTCTGCATCGTCGGCCCGACGCTTTCGGCGCTCGATCAGGGTTTTGAAGTCTATGTCATCGCCGATGCCTGCGGCGACGTGTCGGAAGAAGCCCATGAGCGGGCCATGGAGCGCATGATCCAGGCCGGCGTCCGCCCGATGACCTCGCTGCAATACATGCTTGAACTGCAGCGCGACTGGGCGCGCACCGAGACCTATGACATGACCACCGGCATCGCCAAGAAGTTCGGCGGCGCCTACGGTCTCGGCATCATCTACGCCAAGACCATGTTCGGCGCACACGAAGGCTGACCAATCACGACGGTGGCCTGCCCGGCCGCCGTCCTTTCCTGTTCCTGCAGGCGGGGTATCCGATGAAAATCTACATCCTTTCACTGGCGGTCGGTCTTCTGGTCGGGGTGATCTATGGCGTCCTCAATGTGCGCTCGCCTGCGCCTCCCATCGTTGCCCTGCTCGGCCTGCTCGGTATCCTCGCCGGCGAGCAGATCCCGCCTTTGGTGAAGCATCTGCTCAACAGGGAACCGATCACCGTTTCCTGGCTCCACCAGATCAAACCGCATATGTTTGGCCA
>JAVBSF010000256.1:0-3564 GCA_031556925.1 Pararhizobium sp. | reverse complement strand
GAGGTTCATCGCCTGCGCTCCGAGATCGACGCGATCCTGATCGGCATCGGCACGGCGGTTGTCGATGATCCTGAACTGACGACCCGCCTGCCGGGGCTGGAGCATCGGTCGCCGATCCGCATCGTGCTGGACCGGCGCGCGGAACTCCCGATCGATTCAAAGCTGGTGCGGAGTGCGCGGCAGGTGCCGGTGATCGTGGTCGGCGATACCGAGGTGGCTTCCGTGAGCGAAGAGAAGCGCCGCGAGGCACTGGAAGCCGCAGGCGTGGAGATCCTTGTTTGCCGGCAGCACGATGTTTCGGAGTTGCTCGGCGCGCTCGCCACCCGTGGTATTTCTTCCCTGCTGGTGGAGGGCGGGGCGAAGACGGCGCAGCTTTTCCTGAATGCCGGTCTTGTGGATCGCATTCTTCTCTTTACCGGTATCGTCACGGTCGGGGAGGGTGGCGTTGCCTCTCCCATCGATCGCAAGCTGGTGCCGGTCGGCTTCGTCCATCGCGCAAGCCATTCCTTCGGCCATGATGTCCTCGACGAATATGAATATGAAAGAAGCTCCTGATGTTTACTGGCATTATTACTGATATCGGCACCGTTCAGTCCGTCACTCCGCTCGATGAGGGTGTGAAGCTCCGGATCGGCACGGCCTATGATCCCAAGGGCATCGATATCGGTGCTTCGATCGCCTGTTCCGGCGTCTGCCTGACGGTGACGACACTGCCGGACGAAGGCTCGAACGAACGCTGGTTCGAAGTCGAAGCCTGGGAAGAAGCCTTGCGGCTGACGACCATCGCCGAATGGCAGGCGGAACGGGAGATCAATCTGGAGCGCTCGCTGAAGATCGGCGACGAACTGGGCGGCCATCTGGTGTCCGGCCATGTCGACGGCAAGGCGGAAATTCTCTCCGTCGAGGCGGAAGGCGAGGCAACGCGCTTCCGGCTGAAAGCGCCGGAGCATCTGGCGCGTTTCGTGGCGCCCAAGGGCTCGGTTGCGCTGGATGGCACGTCGCTGACGGTCAATGCAGTCGATGGTGCTGTTTTCGACGTGCTCTTGATCCGCCACTCGCTCGAAGTGACGACATGGGGCGGGCGGAAGGCCGGCGACTTCGTGAATTTCGAGGTCGATACCATGGCGCGCTATGCGGCGCGTCTGGCGGAATTCCCCGCGCCGAAAGCAACCGATGCCTGATTGATCTGCGCGAAGCGCGCCAAAGGCTTCGCGCAGCTATCCTATCTTTCGAAGATGATGACGTTTGCGCCGTGATAGGTCGTGCGGCGCACCTCATGAAAACGAAGCTTGGTGGCGACGCGAACGGACGCCACGTTTTCGATATCGATGATGCAGGTCTTCTTCAGGCTGGGGTGATACTGGTCTCCCCAGCGCAGCATGGCGCTGACGGCTTCCGTCGCGTAACCCTTGCCATGGGCGGCCGGCGACAGAGCCCAGCCGGTTTCCATCTTGCCTTCGAGTGAAGGCGAGATGACGCGGTGCAGGTCGTGGAAACCGGCCTCGCCGATCAGCTGCCCCGTTTCCTTGTCCTGCAGCGCCAAAAAACCGAAGCCGAAATAGTGCCACATGCCGACCTGCCGCAGGAAACGCGTCCAGGACTGTTCGCGCGAGAAGGGCACGCCGCCAATGAAGCGTGTGACCTGCGGATCGGCGAACAGGTTCGCATAGTGGTCGAAATCGGTGCGGCGATAAGGGCGCAGGCGAAGGCGGTCGGTCTCGATGGTGGGGACTTGCTGCATGATTATTCCGCTTTTGGCTCTCCGGTACCCGGCTCTCCTTCCCAATAGTCCGCTGTGGAAGGCTGGCGGCCGAGGAAGCGGAAAACCGCTTTTCTGTCTGTGGCGACCGATTTGGCAAGGAACTTGCCGGAATCGGGATACTCGACGATTTCAGCCTTGGCTTTCGTGGAGATGGAGAGATATTTCAGCGTCCCAAGGCCGGTGTTGATGATCTGGTGCGCGGTATCCTGCCCGCCGGCGGGAGCGCCGAGCACATCGCCGGCTTTCACGCTGCGGCGATCCGGCCCGAAGCGATAGTCGGCCTCGCCTTCGAGGATCACGAACAGCTCGTCCTCAATATGGTGGTTGTGAAAAGGACAGGCGGATTTGCCGGGCGGAACTTCGCCATAGCCGATGCCGAGATCCCTGAGGCCAAGCAGGGCGCCAAAGGCCGTATCGCTGGACTCGAAGAAACTGCCTTCACTCCAGTGTTCGAGCACGAGGTTCGCAAGCGTTACGACGGGAAAGTCGGGTGGTGTGGTCATGTTCCCTCCATTTTTGTTCGCAGCATTGCAGAGGAATGATCGTTTTGCAAAATGACGTCAGCCGGTTCGATTTTGGCGTGGCGAGACGCCATGCGTGCCGGTGGACGCAGCGTTCTTCGAAAAACACTTGCCATTGCAGGCCCGCCGTGGTTTGACCGGCCACTCTGGCCGATAAGGATCGGCCGCGATTTTCTGACAGGTGAGACAATGTCCGATACCTCGAACCCACATATCCTGATTGTGGAAGCGCGCTTCTATGACGACATGGCCGATGCGCTGCTCGACGGCGCGACATCCGCGCTGAAGGACGCCGGCGCGACCTATGATCTTGTCACCGTTCCCGGTGCGCTCGAAATCCCCGCCGCGATCGCCATGGCGCTCGACGGCGCCGACAATGGCGGCACAGAATATGACGGTTTCGTCACGCTCGGCATGGTCATCCGCGGCGAGACCTACCACTTCGATATCGTTTCCAACGAATCCTCCCGCGCCCTGATGGATCTTTCCGTCAGCGAGAGCCTGGCGATCGGCAACGGCATCCTGACCGTCGAGAACGACGCCCAGGCCTGGGCCCGCGCTCGCAAGTCCGAAGGTGACAAGGGCGGTTTCGCCGCCCGCGCCGCCCTGACCATGATCGACCTCAAGAAAAAGCTGGGCGGCTACGGTGACTGATACTCCTTCCGAACCGCGCCCGCTGAAGCAGGCCAACCAACGCGGCGCTGCCCGCCTTGCCGCCGTTCAGGCGCTTTACCAGATGGATGTCGGCGGCACCGGTGTTCTGGAAATCGTCGCTGAATACGAGGCCCATCGTCTCGGCCAGGAACTCGACGGCGATACCTATCTGAAGGCGGACGCTTCGTGGTTCCGCTCGATCGTTTCCGGTGTCGTGCGCGACCAGCGCAAGCTCGACCCCCTGATCGGCACCGCGCTGCAGGACGACTGGGCGCTGTCTCGTCTCGACAGCACCGTGCGCGCCATCCTGCGCGCCGGCACTTTCGAGCTTGTCGAGCGCAAGGATGTTCCAGTGGCCGTCATCGTCACCGAATATGTCGAGATCGCCCGCGCCTTCTTCGAGGAAGACGAGCCGAAACTGGTCAATGCCATCCTCGACCGGATCGCCCGACAGATCCGCACCGACGTGAAGGCTTAAAGGTTCGGCTATGGCGGCGGTGAGCGGAGATCTGCGGGGGACGGACGTTTCGCTGCGCTCCGCACGCCGCAATGTCTATCTGCTGACCGGCGCGCAGGCGGTGCTCGGCACCATGGGGCCGATCGTCTTTTCGGTCGGCGGGGTGGCGG
>JAVBSF010000333.1:0-5460 GCA_031556925.1 Pararhizobium sp. | reverse complement strand
TCCGCAGACGGCCCGCGAACAGTTGATGACCCGCCGCTGGCCGGCCGCCGACGTCGAGGCGTTGATCCGCCTGATCGACGATCCGCGTCACCGGATCAATGACGATCTGACCTACAATCTCTCCGAGGAACAGGCCCGCGCCATCCTCGAGCTGCGTCTGGCTCGCCTAACGGCCCTTGGTCGCGACGAGATCGGCGATGAACTGAACAAGATCGGCGCCGAAATCAGCGATTATCTTGAAATCCTGTCGTCGCGCACCCGCATCATGACCATCGTCAAGGATGAACTCGCCGCCGTTCGCGACGAGTTCGGTACGCCGCGCCGAACCGAGATTACCCTTGGCGGTCCGGAAATGGACGACGAAGACCTGATCGCCCAGGAAGATATGGTGATCACCGTATCGCATCTCGGCTACATCAAGCGCGTGCCGCTGACCACCTACCGCGCCCAGCGTCGCGGCGGCAAGGGCCGGTCCGGCATGGCGACCCGCGACGAGGATTTCGTCACGCGGTTGTTTGTCGCCAACACGCACACGCCGATCCTGTTTTTCTCGTCGCGTGGTATTGTCTACAAGGAAAAGGTCTGGCGCCTGCCGATCGGCACGCCGCAGTCGAAGGGCAAGGCGCTGATCAACATGCTGCCGATCGAGCCCGGCGAGCGGATCACCACCATCATGCCGCTGCCCGAGGACGAAACGACGTGGGAAAACCTCGACGTGATGTTCTCGACCACGCGCGGTACGGTTCGCCGCAACAAGCTGTCGGATTTCGTCCAGGTCAACCGCAACGGCAAGATCGCGATGAAACTCGAGGAAGAGGGTGACGAAATCCTTTCTGTCGAGACCTGCACCGATCAGGACGACGTGCTGCTGACGACAGCGCTAGGCCAGTGCATCCGCTTCCCGGTCGACGACGTTCGCGTCATTGCCGGCCGTAATTCGATCGGCGTGCGCGGCATTTCGTTGGGCGACGGCGACCGTATCATCTCCATGACCATCGTCGGCCATGTCGATGCCGAGCCATGGGAGCGCGCAGCCTATCTGAAGCGCGCTGCCGCCGAACGCCGCGCGGCGACGGGCGAGGACGAGGAAATCTCCCTTGTCGGCGAAGAGGTGACGGAAGAAGGTCAGCTCTCCGACGAGCGTTACGAGGAACTGAAGGCGCGTGAACAATTCGTGCTGACAGTATCCGAAAAGGGTTTCGGCAAGCGTTCATCGACCTACGACTTCCGCACCTCCGGCCGTGGCGGCAAGGGCATCCGGGCAACGGATACCTCCAAGACCATGGAAATCGGCGAGCTGGTTGCGGCCTTCCCGGTCGATGACGGCGACCAGATCATGCTGGTCTCGGATGGCGGCCAGCTGATCCGCGTCCCGGTCGACGGCATCCGCCTTGCCAGCCGCGCCACCAAGGGGGTCACCATCTTCTCGACCGCCAAGGACGAAAAGGTCGTGTCCGTCGAGCGGATCAGTGAGCCGGAGAGTGACGAGGAAGAAGAGGCCGGCGCGGAAACGCAATCGTCTTCCGACGCGCCGGACGCCGACAGCACAGAAGCTTGACGCGTTGATTCACGAAAAAGCCGGGCGCCTTCAGCGCCCGGCTTTTGCTATTGAGAAGGCAAAAAAGAAACCGGACGGGCAGGGGAGCCGTCCGGTTTGGTCCGTGCGGCGCTGGAGGTCGCCGCATGAAAAGAATAGTCCGAGTTATACCTGAAAGCCGTTGTCGTTCACTTTCAGTTCCGCGCGGTCGCGCTGAAGCTGGAATATGGTTTTAGTGAAGTCGACAAGGAACACGATACTGATCACAGCTGATGCTATCATCATTGCTATTGCCATTGTCGCTGTCCTTTACTTGAAAGCGACGTTCGAGGAGCCGGACTTGCGATCCTGGCGAGCTTCGTCACGGAGCGCATGAACGGTAGCAAAGAGCATTGCAAAAAACATTGTCATCGAGAGAAGTATAAGTCCCATGGCGGTATTCCTTTCGTCACAACAACGGCCAAGCCGCCGAAAAGTTCCGTCCTCTGAGCTTCACCCTAGATGCTGCGTCTTGAAGCTTCCCTGAACGTGTCCTTTATCTAGCGTTCATTTTCCGGCGAAGGTGTTTCCCTGGTAACAGGGTAATGGGCTGTATGACGCATCCCTTGCGGTCTGCGGCAGTCCGTGACAAAAGGCTGGTCAAACGGAACAGGCGCGCGATGACCACAGCTTTCTATCCCGGCTCCTTCGATCCCATGACGAACGGCCATCTCGACGTCCTGGTGCAATCCCTTAATGTCGCCGCCAAGGTGATCGTCGCGATCGGCGTCCATCCCGGCAAAACGCCGCTGTTTTCCTTCGACGAGCGCGCGGCGCTGATCCGCCAGTCTCTCGGGCAGGCCTTGCCGGAGAGGATCGCCGATATAGATATCGTTTCTTTTGACGGGCTGGCTGTCGATGCGGCGCGCAATCGTGGCGCGACGCTTCTGGTTCGCGGCCTTCGCGATGGCACGGATCTCGACTATGAAATGCAGATGGCCGGCATGAACCGCCAGATGGCGCCGGATATCCAGACCCTGTTTTTGCCGGCGGGTGCGGCTTCGCGGCCCATTACCGCCACATTGGTTCGCCAGATCGCGGCCATGGGTGGAAATGTCAGCGCCTTCGTGCCGCCGGCCGTTTATCAGGCGCTAACCGCCCGACACAAATCCTGACGCTCCGGCGTCATTCTCACGGGAGATACCATGAAAATCCTCAAACTCGCTTTTGCCGGCGCACTGGTTCTTGCTTCCGTCACGGGCAGCGCCTTTGCCCAGGCGAAGGAATACCTGACGATCCAGCTGAAGGACGGTCCGGTTGTCATCGAGCTTGCATCCGATGTCGCGCCCAAGCATGTTGCGCGCCTCAAGGAACTGGCCGAGGCCGGTGAATATAACAACGTCGCCTTCCATCGCGTTATTCCCGGCTTCATGGCCCAGACCGGCGACGTTCAGTACGGCAATATGGAAAAGAACTTCCAGCCCGGCATGGCTGGCATGGGCGGCTCTTCGAAGCCTGATCTCGAAGCCGAGTTTTCGGATGTTCCGTTCGTGCGCGGCACGGTCGGCATGGCGCGAAGCCAGGATCCGAACTCCGCTAATTCGCAGTTCTTCATCATGTTCGCGCCCGGCGACTTCCTGAACGGCCAGTATACGGTCGTGGGTCAGGTCGTCGAAGGCATGGAAAATGTCGACAAGATCAAGATGGGCGATGAAGCCAACAACGGTTCCGTCACCGACCCAGACCGCATGATCAGCGTCAAGGTCGGCAAGTAAGCACCATAAAACCAAGGAGAAAAGCCATGGCCGAGATCAAGGATCCGGAAAACACCATCATCATGGAGACGACGCAGGGCAAGGTTGTGATCCAGCTTTTGCCGGATGTGGCTCCGGGCCACGTCGCGCGCATCAAGGAACTCGCCAATGAAGGCGCCTATGATGGCGTCGTGTTCCACCGCGTCATCAACGACTTCATGGCCCAGACGGGCGACGTCCAGTACGGCAAGAAGGGCGGCGCGAGCTTCAACCCGAGCCGTGCGGGCATGGGTGGCTCCGAAAAGCCGGACCTGAAGGCCGAATTCTCGAACATGTCGCATGTTCGCGGCACCTGCTCCATGGCGCGCAGCCAGATGCCGAACTCGGCCAACTCGCAGTTCTTCATCTGCTTTGCCGACAGCCCGTGGCTGAACAAGCAGTATTCGGTCTGGGGCCAGGTCATCGAAGGCATGGAGAATGTCGACAAGATCAAGCGCGGCGAGCCTGTGCAGGATCCCGACCACATCATCTCGATGAAGGTTGCCGCCAACGCCTGATCCGGGCTATTGCCAGAACCCGTCCCGTTGCGCCGGAAGGTGCCGGGGCGGGTTTGCCGTTTGAAGAGACTGTCATGCGTGTCGATCTGTTCGATTTCAATCTGCCCGAGGAAAACATCGCGCTGCGACCGGCGAGCCCGCGCGACACCGCGCGCCTGCTCGTTGTAAAGCCCGGCGAAAGCCCCGCGCTTGAAGATCGCGGCGTCCTCGATCTCACATCCTATCTGCGCCCCGGCGATGCCCTCGTTTTCAACGACACCAAAGTCATTCCCGCGCAGCTCGAAGGCATCCGCCGCCGGGGCGAGGGTGTTGCAACCGCCGTTTCGCTGACGCTGCATATGCGCGTCGCCGCTGATCGCTGGAAGGCCTTCGCACGCCCCGCCAAGCGCCTGAAACCGGGTGACCGGATTTCCTTCGGCCGTGAAGACGCGTCCGTCTGCATGCTTGGAACGCTGGATGCGACCGTCGAGGAGAAGGGCGAGGCCGGCGAAGTCACGCTTCGCTTTGATCTGTCCGGTCCGCTTCTGGATGAGGCGATTGCCACGGTGGGCCATATCCCGCTGCCCCCCTATATCGCCTCGAAGCGCCTTGAAGACGACAGGGACAGGGCTGATTACCAGACCGTCTACGCCCGGGAGGAGGGCGCCGTGGCTGCGCCGACGGCCGGCCTCCACTTTACCGACAGGCTCTTCGCATCGCTGGATGCGGCCGGTATCGAGCGGCATTTCGTAACGCTGCATGTCGGGGCAGGGACGTTCCTGCCGATGAAGGTAGACGACACCGACGATCACGTCATGCACCATGAGGTCGGCCATGTCGGCACCGGCGTCGCCGCGCGGCTGAATGCTGTCAAAGAGCGCGGCAATCGCATCGTCTGTGTCGGCACGACCTCGCTGCGGCTTATCGAAAGCGCGGCTCGGGAAGACGGCCGTATCGAGGCCTGGTCGGGTTCGACTGGCATTTTCATCACGCCTGGCTACCGGTTCCGCGCCGTCGACATGTTGATGACCAACTTCCATTTGCCGAAGTCGACGCTGTTCATGCTGGTTTCGGCCTTCAGCGGCCTTGAGACGATGCAGGCGGCCTATGCTCATGCGATCGAAACCGGCTACCGTTTTTACTCCTATGGCGATTCCAGCCTGCTTTTCCGGAACAACCGATGACCGAGAATTTTGAATTCAAGCTGCTTGCGACCGACGGCAAGGCCCGTCGTGGCGAAGTTTCCATGCCGCGCGGGACGATCCGCACCCCCGCTTTCATGCCCGTCGGCACGGTGGGAACCGTCAAGGCGATGTATCTCGATCAGGTGCGCGATCTCGGCGCGGATATCATTCTCGGCAATACCTATCACCTGATGCTGCGCCCCGGTCCGGAGCGCGTCGCGCGCCTCGGCGGCCTGCATGAGCTGATCCGCTGGCCCTATCCGATCCTGACGGACTCGGGCGGCTTTCAGGTGATGTCGCTTTCGGGCCTGCGCAAGCTCGACGAGCAGGGCGTGACCTTCAAGAGCCATGTCGATGGCTCGCTGCACCATATGTCGCCGGAGCGCTCGATCGAAATTCAGGGCCTCCTCGACAGCGATATCCAGATGCAGCTCGACGAATGCGTACGCCTGCCTGCCGAGCCGAAAGAG
>JAVBSF010000321.1:0-11085 GCA_031556925.1 Pararhizobium sp. | reverse complement strand
AACGCTCGGAAGACAACCAGCGTTTCGCCGATGATTATCATGGTTATGGCGGGCCGCTCGGCGTGTCCATGCCGGCCTCCGGCCTGCCGATCTGCGATGCCTATATCCGCGCCGGCCAGGAGCTCGGCATTCCCTACAATCACGATTTCAATGGCAAACAGCAGGCGGGCATCGGCTTTTATCAGCTGACCCAGCGCAATCGTCGCCGTTCCTCCGCCTCGCTTGCCTATCTGACGCCGATCCGCGACCGCAAGAACCTGACCGTGCGCCTCAGCGCGCGGGTAACGCGCATTCTGATCGAAGGAAAACGGGCCGTCGGCGTCGAGATCGCAACCTCTGGCCGGCTTGAAACCATCCGGGCGGATCGGGAAGTGCTGGTTTCCTCCGGCGCCATCGGCTCGCCGAAACTTCTGCAGCAATCCGGCATCGGCCCGGCCGATCATCTGCGTTCGGTCGGCGTCGAGGTGAAGCATGATCTGCCGGGCGTCGGCTCCAACCTGCAGGATCACCTCGATCTCTTCGTCATCTCCGAATGCACCGGCGACCACACCTATGACGGCGTGGCGAAGCTGCACCGAACCCTCTGGGCCGGGCTGCAATATGTGCTTTTCCGCTCCGGGCCGGTGGCCTCGTCGCTCTTCGAGACCGGTGGCTTCTGGTATGCCGATCCCGATGCGCGCTCGCCGGATATCCAGTTCCACCTCGGCCTCGGTTCTGGCATCGAGGCGGGGGTCGAGAAACTCAAGAATGCCGGCGTGACGCTGAATTCCGCCTATCTGCACCCGCGCTCACGCGGCACCGTGCGGCTCCGGTCGTCCGATCCGGCGACGGCACCCCTCATCGACCCGAACTATTGGGAAGATCCGCATGATCGCAAGATGTCGATCGAGGGCCTGAAGATCGCCCGCGAAATCTTCCAGCAGGCGGCGCTCAAGCCGTTCATTCTGGAAGAGCGCCTGCCGGGCCGCAGCGTCGTCACCGACGAGCAACTGTTCGATTACGGCTGCGCCAATGCCAAGACCGACCATCATCCGGTCGGCACCTGCAAGATGGGCACCGGTGCGGATGCGGTCGTGGGGCTTGATTTGAAGGTGCATGGGCTTGAAGGTCTGCGCGTCTGCGACAGTTCCGTCATGCCGCGTGTTCCCTCCTGCAACACCAATGGCCCGACGATCATGATGGGCGAGAAGGGATCGGATATCATTCGCGGCCGCGAGCCGCTGCCGGCCGTGATCTTCAGCCATGAGCGCAACGACCAGCGTCCGCGCGCTCGCGTCAACGTTCGATAGGAGGTTCCCATGATCCGCCACTGTGTCTTTCTTCGCTTCAAGTCCGATTATCCGGATGACCGGAAGACAGAGATCTTTCATGCCATCGAGGCTTTGAAGCCTCTCGTTCCGGGCTTTGTCGCCGCCCATATCGGTGTGAATGTCAGCCCGGAAACCGGCATGGACAAAGGTTACTCCGCCGGCTTCGTCATCGATTTCACGGATGCCGCCGCCCGGGATGCCTATCTCGTTCACCCCGAGCACCAGAAGGTCGGCGCGCGTATCGTCGACGCCTGTGAGGGCGGCGTCGATGGCGTGCTCGTCTATGATATCGAAGTTGCGGACTGATTGCTGATGCCCCTTGCCCCCCGGCCTTTCCTGGTGAGCCTCTTCGACGCCGCCGTCGCAGCCGCCGATCCGCTCGCCGCCATCCGCGCCCATCTGCCGGCCCCGCCGAACGGGCGCACCATCGTCATCGGCGCGGGCAAGGCGGCGAGCCAGATGGCGGCGGCTTTCGAAAGCGTCTGGGACGGGCCGCTCGAAGGCGCGGTTGTCGCGCGTCATGGGCCAGTTGCGGAAACGAAGCGTATCCGTGTGTTGCAATCGGCGCATCCGGTGCCGGATGAGGCGGGGCTTGCGGCCTCAACCGAGCTGCTGCGGCTGGTGGAAGGGCTGACGCAGGACGATCTCGTCATCGCGCTGGTGTCCGGTGGCGGCTCGTCGCTTTTGCCCGCGCCGCCCGAGGGGCTGACGCTTGCGGATGAGATCGCCGTCAACAAGGCGTTGCTCGCCTCGGGTGCGCCGATCTCGGCTATGAATGTCGTGCGCAAGCATGTCTCTGATATCAAGGGCGGCCGGCTTGCTTTCGCCGCCGCGCCAGCACGCGTGGTCAGCCTGATCGTTTCGGATGTGCCGGGCGACAACCCGGCCTTCGTCGCCTCCGGGCCGACGATCCCGGATCGTTCGACTGCCGAGGATGCGCTCGCCATCGTTGCCCGCTACGGCATGGATTTGCCCCCGGCGGTGATGCGGCATCTGAAATCCGGGCAGGCGGGTGCGCCCTTGCCGGACCATCCGGCCTTCGGGAACCATGAGCGCCATGTGATCGCCTCGGCCAGCGTTTCGCTGGAGGCGGCGGCGGCAAAAGCACGCGCCCTTGGCGTCGAGCCGGTGATCCTTTCGGACGCCATCGAGGGCGAGGCGCGCGATATCGGGCGGATGCATGCGGCCATCGCGATCGAGACCGCCTTGCGCAACCGGCCTTTCGCAAAGCCTGTCGTGATCCTCTCCGGCGGCGAAACGACGGTCACGATCTCCAGCACCTATGGCAAGGGCGGGCGCAACAGCGAATTTCTGTTGTCGCTGGCGCTCGATATCGATGGTGTCGAGGGCATCCATGCGCTGGCGGCGGATACCGATGGCATCGATGGTTCGGAGACCAATGCCGGCGCTTTTGCCGATGGCGGCACAGTTTCGGCCATGCGCGCCGCCGGGGCCGATCCGCGCGATCATCTCATCCGCCACGATGCCTGGAGCGCCTTCCATGCCAGCGGCGATCTCTTCGTGCCGGGTCCGACAGGCACCAATGTCAACGACTTCAGGGCGATCCTCGTCGTCTGAGCGGCCGCTGCCGTTCACGGAAAATCGATTCCTCTTTGCCGCGATCTGAGCTAGATTGGTCGTGCCGCGTGCGCCGTTGCGCACCGCGTACGGCGTTGTAGAGAGACGGCTTTCCACACACCCGAATTTGTTTCCGTGCGGTCGTCTTGTCCGAGTGAGGGGAGGCGTGCTTCCTGAAATCGTCTCCGGTCCAGCCAACAAGTCGGAACAAACCAGCGGAAAAGGTGTTTTCCCCCGGTTGTGGAGATCGAATATGTTTGTCCGGTTCGGATACGAGATTGAGATTCGCTGCCCGCAGCCAACACCGCTCATGACCTATCTTTCCGTGGATCGCGAGCGGCGGCGCGATATCATCAGCGAGCGGGGGCCGATGGCGAAGCCGGCGCTCAAGATGGGGGAAATTACCGATCCCTTCGGAAATGTCTGCGTGCGCATGGTCTTGCCCGAGGGCGAGACAACGCTTTCTTACGACGCTGTGATCCGCGACAACGGCCGGGCCGACCGCGTCTTTCCGGAAGCTGCCGCCGTTCCGGTCGAAAAGCTTCCGGCGGCGTGCCTGCCTTATCTTTCGGCCAGCCGTTATTGCGAGACCGATCGTTTCGGCGCGATCGCCTGGCGGTACTTCGGCGCGATCGAGCCGGGCTGGAAGCGGGTGCAGGCGATCTGCGATTATGTGCATGAGCGCCTGACCTTCAGCTACGGCTATTCGGCCGTCATGCGCACGGCGATGGAAGCGCATGACGAACGTTCCGGCGTCTGCCGCGATTATGCGCATCTTGCAATCACGCTGTGCCGCTGCATGAACATGCCGGCGCGCTATGTGAATGGCTATCTGGCGCAGGCGAATGCCGACGATAACCCGGCGCCGATGGATTTCAATTCATGGTTCGAGGTCTATCTCGACGATCGCTGGTTCACCTTCGATGCCCGCAACAATGTACCCATGAGCGGCCGCATCGTTGCCGCGCGAGGGCGCGATGCGGCGGATATTCCATTGATCCAGACCTTCGGAAAACACGAGCTCACGGAGTTTCGCGTCTGGACCTATCGCGATGCCGATGTCGCTTTGACGGAACCTCCGAGCCACGGTGAAGTGTCGTTGCTCAATCCGTGGTTCAGCGAACGCTGGGCGCGTCATGTCATCGAACGCGAGCATCAGGAACTCTGATCGGCTCAAAGTGCGGCAGGTTTGATTTTTCCCTGCTTCGCGAAAAATCGAAAAATAATATCTATAAACTTACTGGAAAATTTCGGACAACAGAGGAAGAGAATGCCGGTCAAGAGGACGGAACGTCCATCCGGCCCAGCCGTAGGGAGAGCCCGAATGCAGAATTCGAAGCCACTCATACACAACCGCTCCATTTCCGCGAATTCATGGAACACAGCTGCGCAGGGCGCTGCCCTGACCGCGGCTTTCCTGTTCGTCATCGCGATGGTTTGCGGCGCGATCTGAAAACGACCGATATCGTGCGATAAAAGGCCTGTGGACAACGGACGCGGGCCTTTGTGTTTTCAAGTCCTTGCCGCGCGCTTCCGCCGGCCTCGCAGCTTGACCCGCAATTCTCCCCGGATCACGATGTGGCTCCGCCCGCAGGGCTGGCGAAGCAAAAGAAGTGACGGGAGAACAGCATGCTCGACAAGCGGAAATTTTTCATCGGCGGCGCGTGGGTGGACCCGCTTCGGCCCAATGACCTCGAGGTGATCAATCCGGCCACGGAAAAGCCGATCGCGGTCATTTCGATGGGCTCTGCCGCCGATATCGACCGCGCCGTCGCGGCCGCCAAAGCTGCCTTTCCGAGCTACAGCCAGACCTCGCTCGCCGAGCGCATCGCCCTGCTTGAGACGCTGCTTTCGATCTACAAGCGCCGCTATGACGAGATGGCGCGCACCATCACGCTGGAACTGGGCGCCCCGATCACCATGAGCACCGAGCAGCAGGCGGATGTCGGCGTCGGCCACCTTCAAGGCTTTATCGACGGCCTGAAGCGGTTGAAGACCCGTGAAGTGCTGCCGAATGGCGATGTGGTGCGCCGCGAGCCGATCGGCGTCTGCGGCCTGATCACGCCCTGGAACTGGCCGATCAACCAGATCGCGCTCAAGGTCGTTCCCGTTCTGGCGACCGGCTGCACCTGCGTTCTCAAGCCGTCGGAATTCACGCCGCTCAATGCGCTTCTCTATGCGGAGATGGTGGAGGAAGCCGGCTTCCCGGCCGGTGTCTTCAACCTCGTGAACGGCGACGGTATCGAGTGCGGCGCGGCTTTGTCGAGGCACAAGGATATCGACATGATGTCGTTTACGGGCTCCACCCGTGCCGGCATCGCCGTCAGCAAGGACGCGGCCGATACGGTGAAGCGCGTGACGCTGGAACTGGGCGGCAAATCGCCGAACCTCGTTTTCGAGGATGCCGATCTCGAGGATCGCGTCACGGCAAGCGTTGCCGAGTGCTTCAACAATTCCGGCCAGTCCTGTGATGCGCCGACGCGCATGCTCGTGCAGCGTTCGGTTTATGACAAGGTCGTGGAGATCGCTGAAAAGGCCGGCCGGCAGGCGACCGTCGGCAATCCGGAAGAGGAGGGCGGTCATATCGGCCCGCTTGTGTCCCATATCCAGTTCGGCCGCGTACAGGCGTTGATCGAGGCGGGTGTCGCCGAAGGCGCGCGCGTTCTGGTCGGTGGTCCGGGCAAGCCGGAGGGCTTCGAAACCGGATACTTCGTCCGTCCGACGATCTTTGCCGATGTGAACAACGATATGCGCATCGCCCGCGAGGAAGTGTTTGGCCCTGTGCTGGCGATCATCCCCTTCGATACGGAGGAGGAAGCCATCGCGATTGCCAATGACACGGCCTATGGGCTCGCCGCCTATCTGCAGACCGGCGATCCCGACCGCGCCGAGCGTGTGGCTGCGCGGCTGCGTGCCGGCATGGTGCACATCAATGGCGGGCCGCATCGCTATGGCAGCCCGTTCGGCGGCTACAAGCAGTCCGGCAATGGCCGCGAGGGCGGCTCGTTCGGGCTTGAGGATTTCCTCGAAGTGAAGACGATCCATCGTCCGGACGCCGCCTGACGGTTTTCGGGGCCGGCAAGCGCGTTTGCAGGTCCCGAAATCTTGCCGGGCCGGTCCTTCTCCTCTGGGAGCGGGCGGGTTGATCTGATACGGCCGGGTTCCCCCCGCGGCTGATTCCGCGCTGGCGGCGATCGATTGGAATGATCTTGACGCAGACAGCCTCTCACCCTGCCGGCCCGGTGCAGCCCGCGGATAACCGCATGCCCATGGCATCGCTGCTCCTCGGCGGCATCGCGATCAGCGGTTCACCCATTTTCGTGCGGCTCTCGGAAGTCGGGCCGCTGTCCACCGCCTTCTGGCGCGTGGCGCTGGCGCTCATTCCGCTTGGCCTGGTCTTCATCTTCCGCAAGGACAAGGGTCTTTCGCCCCAAACCTGGGGCGATCGGCTGATGCTGGTGCTGCCGGGCGTCATGCTGGCGATCAATCTGGCGGGCTGGCACCTGTCCATCCACATGACCTCGGTGGCGAATTCCACCTTGCTGGCGAACCTCGCGCCTGTTTTCGTGACGATCTTCGGCTGGGCGCTGTTTCGCCTGCCGATCACCCGCGCCTTCGTCGCCGGTCTCGTGATTGCTGCGGTCGGCATTCTCGTGCTGAAGGGCGGCCCGGCGGCCATGGGCGGCGGCGCCCTCAAGGGCGATCTGGTCGCCACGGTCTCGGCCATGTTCTACGCGGGCTATATCCTGTCCCTCGGCCGGCTGCGCAGCCGGTTCGATACGCTGCGCATCATGGTCTGGGGCTCGGCATCGGCGGCGGCCTGTCTGCTGCCGGCGGCGCTTGTTTTCGAAAGCCCTCTTTTGCCGTCGTCGCTGTATGGCTGGAGCATTGTCCTTGGTGTCGCGTTCATCAGCCACGCCAGCGGTCAGGTGCTGATCACCTATGCGCTCGCCTATCTGCCCCCGGCCTTCTCCTCGCTGACGCTGCTGCTGCAGCCGGTCGGCGCGTCCATTCTGGCATGGCTGGTGTTGAACGAGCCGATCGGATTGATGCAGGCCGCGGGCGGCCTGATCGTTCTTGCGGGCATTGCCGTGGCCCGTCGGGGCTAGAGCGTTTCCGCTTTTCTTCGAATCGCGAAAACACTCTAACGATTTGTTTTTACGCATTTCCGGACGGAAAACCGCTTCGCACTTTTCCTGGAAATGCTCTAAAGTCAGATCCCCGGCAGAGAGAAGCCGTTCAGTCTTTCTTCGAGCTTCAGGATGGTCTCGGCGTCGGCATTGGCGAAGGCAAAGCGCAGATAGCCTTCCTGTCCTTCGCCGAAGTAATCGCCCGGCAGGCAGACGATGCCGGCGATCTTGGCCAGCTTTTCCGCGACGAAATCGGAGCCGATATCGGGGTAGGGGTGGCGAATATAGGCGAAATAGGCGCCGATCGCCTGCAGCTTCCAGCCGGGTGTCTTTGCCATGACCTGCCGCAGCGCATCGGCGCGGCGGCCGATTTCGGCCCGGTTTCCGGCGCGCCACGCATCCAGCGCGGGCAGCGCCCTGGCGAGCGCCGCCTGTGCCGAACGGGGCGCGCAGATCTGCAGGTTGTCCATGACCTTGGCGATCTGGTCGACCACGGCCGGGCTTGCCGTGATGGCGCCCAGCCGATGGCCGGGAATGCAGAAGGATTTCGAGAAGCTGTAGAGGCAGATCAGGCTATCCTGCCAGCCGTCAAGCGACAGCAGGCCGTGCGGCGCACTGTCTGCGGGCAGAAAGTCGCGATAGGTCTCGTCGAGGACCAGCCAGGTGCCGTTCTTGCGGCAAAGCTCGAAAATCCTCTGCAACAGGGCTGGCGGATAGACGGCGCCCGTCGGATTGTTCGGCGACACCAGCGCCAGCAGGCGCACGCCGGGGCGAAGCGACTGCGCGATCGCCTGGATATCGGGCAGGAAGCCGGCCGAGGGGTCGCAGGGAACAAGCTCGACTTTGATGCCGAGCATCGAGAGCGTCGTTTCCTGATTGAAATAGAAAGGATTGGTCATCAACACGGTATCGCCGCTGCCGGCAAGCGCCATGGCCGCGGAGATGAAGGCCTGATTGCAGCCCGAGGTGATGTGAATATGCTCGGCGGCGATCTTCGCGCCATAGACTTTCGAAACATGCTCCGCATAGGCACTGCGCAGCACGGCTTCGCCTTCGATGGCGCCATAGCCTGTATAGGCCGTCGAGCTTGCCGCCTCGCCGAGCCATTTCAGTATGTCCGGATGGGGCGGATAACCGGGAACGGCCTGGCTGAGATCGATCAGGGGCCCGCGCGCGCCGTCATAGGCTTTCGCCCAGGCAAGGACGGAAGGAATGGGGGGCGGTGACAGTCTGGCGATCAGCGGATTGAAATGCGGCATTGCAGTGTCCTGTGGTTTCAAGATCTTTCCCGGCGCTTGCGCGTCTGTGCCGGGCTGTGTTCGTTGTGTGGTGGTGGCGATGCGGTATTCAGGGTTTCCTTGTGCGGACGTCCGCGAATGACCGTGCGGGCCGACGTCTGCATCTCGGGCATCGGATCACTTTCCAGCGCGGAAAAAAGCCAGTCGATGAAGACCTTTACAATGGGGGCCGCCCGCGCCTCGTTGCGGCATGCGACATAGAAGGCGTCGTTTGCGGGCACCGTGAGCGCGAAGGGTGCGATCAGTTCGCCCTTGGCGATGAGGCTGCCGGCGGTGATGGTGTCGCCCAGCGCCACGCCCTGATTGTGAAGCGCTGCCTCCGTCGACAGGCGCGCGTCGCTCATGAAATGCTGCCGGCTGCGCGGCACATCGTTGCCATCGGCGGCGGCAAGCCAGGTGTTCCATTCCCGCCCGTCGTCGCCATGAAGAAGCACATGGTCCTGCAGATCCTTGACTGACCGCAGTGGACGCATGTTGAGAAGCGTCGGGCTGGCCACGGGAAACAGGTCGAGCCGGCTCCAGAGTCGCGACCAGCAGTCGCCCCAGTTGCCGTCACCATAGAGGAGGCAGACATCCACATCGGGAGAAAACAGGTCGCCCGGATCGTTGGAGGCAATCAGCGTCAGGCGGATATCGGGAAACTGCTCGGTGAAGAGATGCAGCCGCGGGATCATCCAGAACGAAAGGAGCGCGGCAACGCAGGTGATGCGCAATTCGCCGCTCGTCGTCGGTCGCATCATCGCCGCGGTCGCGGCCGCGATGCCCTCAAAGGCGTTGGTGACGGCCGGCAGAAGCAGGGCGCCCTGTGACGTCAGCTTCATGCGTTTGCCGCCGCGTTCGAACAGCGACGCGTTGAAACTCTGCTCCAGCGCGCGGATCTGATGGCTGATGGCGCCGTGGGTCACGTTCAGCTCGCGCGCGGCAGCCGAAACAGAGCCACGCCTTGCGGTCGCCTCGAAGGCGCGCAGCGGGTTCAATGGTGGCAGGCGGCTGTTCATGGTCGTTTCCGATCCGAAAAATCGTGAAATTTTCTCACATAAATCGCTATAACATTGTCAATTGATTTTTCAATCAAATTGACTGCTAATACGATCAACAAAGGCAAAAGCCTGGGGAACACGTCTCTGCCGGCACAAGGCCGCCGAAACTGCCGCTGACGCGTCAGGTCAAAAGGATGTCGATCTTCCCCGGTGTCGAAAAGGAAGGATTGCGGCATGGCCTGGGACGATCAGAAGCTTCAAAACCTCAAGACGAAGTATGGCGAAAGCCATGGTGGCGAGCTGTTCGACCCCGCCTTCCGCAAGGTCGCCGACAAGATCTTCACCAAGAACGGCACGCGCCTTGCGCCCTATGCCGGCGTTCCCACTTTCCTTTCCGCGCCTTATATGCCGGTCGATGCCGACGAGCCGGATTTCGGCAATCTGCAGGTCGCCATAACAGGCGTTCCGATGGATCTCGGCGTCACCAATCGTCCGGGTTCGCGCTTCGGGCCGCGCGCCATGCGCACCATCGAGCGCATCGGCCCTTACAACCATGTTCTCGGCTGCGCGCCGGTGCACGATCTCCGTGTCGCCGATATCGGCGACGTGCCGTTCCAGAGCCGCTACCGGCTGGAACTCAGCCATGACGATATCGAAAAACGCATCACCCCTATCGTTGACGCCGGCGTGGTGCCGCTCTCGGTCGGCGGCGACCATTCGATCAGCCATCCGATCCTGAAGGCGGTCGGCAAGAAGCGCCCGGTCGGCATGATCCACATCGACGCCCATTGCGACACCGGCGGCGCCTACGATCTCACCAAGTTCCACCATGGCGGTCCGTTCCGCAACGCGGTGCTGGACGGCGTGCTCGATCCGACCCGCACGATCCAGATCGGTATTCGCGGCTCCTCGGAATATCTGTGGGAATTCTCTTACGAATCCGGCATGACAGTGATCCATGCGGAAGAGGTGACGGGGCTTGGAATTCCGGCCATCATCGAAAAGGCGAAGGCGATCGTCGGCGACGGTCCGACCTATCTCTCGTTCGATATCGACAGCCTCGATCCGAGCTTTGCGCCGGGCACCGGCACGCCGGAAATCGGTGGTCTCACCACCCGCGAGGTGCTGGAGCTGATTCGCGGTCTGAAGGGCGTGAACCTCGTCGGCGGCGATGTCGTCGAGGTGGCGCCGCAATATGACGCGACGACGAACACGGCCCATGCGGGTTCGCAGGTTCTGTTCGAAATCCTGAGCCTGATGGTCTACAGTCCGTTCGTGAACGGCAAGCGCGACTGATCTTCGGGAAAATCCGGTCCGCCCTCCCAAGGCGGATCAAAACTGTGGGAACGACCGGAACGCCGCAAAGAGCGACCGGTAAACAAAGGAGAGAAAAATGAGTGATATCTTCAAGGCGGGCGTGAGCCGCCGCGGTGTGCTTGGCGCCGGCCTCGCCGGTGTTTCGATGCTGGCCATGCCGTCGATCCTGCGCGCGCAGGACAAGTCGCTGAAGGTTGGCGTCTATGGCGGCTACTTCAAGGATTCGTTCGACAAGAACATCTTCCCGGACTTCACCAAGGCGACCGGCATCGCGGTCGAATCCGTTGCCGAGCCGACCGGCGAGGCATGGCTCGTGCAACTCGAGCAGGCCGCCAAGGCCGGTCAGGCTCCGGCTGACGTCTCGATGATGTCGCAGGTCGCGATGCTCAAGGGCCAGGCCACCGAACTCTGGGCGCCGCTCGATGTCGCCAAGATCAAGAATGCCGCAAACCTGCTCGATCGCTTCGTCAAC
>JAVBSF010000499.1:0-9224 GCA_031556925.1 Pararhizobium sp. | reverse complement strand
GGCATATCGTGAGCAGGACAGTATTCGTAAACGGCGCGTTCGTGGCGGAGGAAGAGGCCTCCATCTCGATTTTCGACCGTGGTTTTCTCTTCGCAGACGGCATCTACGAGGTGACCGCCGTCATCGACGGGTGTCTGGTCGACAACGACCTTCATCTCGCCCGGCTGGAGCGCTCGCTCGGCGAGATCGCCATCCCCATGCCGATAGCCGTGGAGAAGATCGTCGAGATCCAGATCGAGCTGATCCGCCGCAACCGGCTGCGCGAGGGCGTCGTCTATCTGCAGGTCACCCGCGGCTCGGCCGACCGGGATTTCGGCTATTCCGAAGGCCTGCGGCCGAACTTCATCGCCTTCACCCAGGCAAAGACGCTGGTCGATGCGCCTTCGGTACGCAACGGCGTCGCCGTCGATATCGCCGACGACCCCCGCTGGGCCCGGCGCGACATCAAGACGATCATGCTGCTCGGCCAGGTGCTCGCCAAAAAGAAGGCCAAGGCCGACGGCTTCCACGAGGTCTGGTTCGTCGAGGACGGTTACGTCACCGAGGGCGCGTCCTCCACCGCCTTCCTGCTGACCCCGGACAATGTGGTTCTCACCCGGCCGAACTCCCACGCGGTGCTGCCGGGCTGCACTCGCCGCGCCCTGCAGAAGCTTGCCGATGAGGAGGGGCTGGTCATCGAGGAGCGCCGCTTCACCCTCGACGACGCCTACCAGGCCAAGGAAGCATTCCTGACGAGCGCCTCGAGCCTCGTCACCCCCATCACCAGAGTTGCACAACGGGTCATCGGGGACGGAACCCCCGGTCCGGTCACCCGCCGCCTGCAAGCCGCCTATCTGGACCTCGCCCGCACCCGAAGCGAGCCGGTCCTGTAGCGGCAATGACATCCAGCCAACAATGATAAGGAAAAGGGAACTATGAAAAAGCTCAATATGCTCTCGGCCGCCAAGGCCGCCCTGCTTGCAACCACGCTGACGCTCGGCGCCGCCGGCGTCGCTTCGGCCACCGAAGGCTACGGTGATTGCCCGCTGACCGGCACCAAGGGCAGCGCCTCGATCACGCCTGCCGTGCCCGGCCAGTTCACGGTGATCATCAACCTTCCGGCCGTCGGCCAGTTCAACGGCGATACGCCGGAAACGATCAAGGACGGCTACGAGTTCTGCATGGCGGTCAACATCGCCCACCGCCTCGGTCTCGACAAGGTCAAGCTGGTCAACGCCTCGTTCGATTCCATCGTCGCCGGCCAGAACAAGGATTTCGACATTGCGCTGGCGCTGATCTCGGTCACCGAGCCGCGCAAGAAGGTCGTCGATTTCTCCGTTCCCTACATGACCTCGGATTACGGCGTCGCCGCCAAGGCCGGCGCCGATGTCACCGAAGCCAGCATCAAGACCGCCCATGTCGGCGCCCAGGCCGGCACGACGCTGGTGCCCTTCCTGCAGGAAACGCTGAAGGTCGAGAATGTCGACGTGTTCGATGACACCGCCTCGATGTTCACCGCCGCTGCCGCCGGCAAGGTCGATGCGGTCATGACCGATCTCGGTGTCGTGCTCGGTCAGGTCGCCGCTTCGGGCGGCAAGCTCGTCACCGTCGGCAAATACGCCACCGGCGGCGAAACTGCCGGCATCTACCAGAAGGGTTCCGAAAGCGGTCCGGTGATCGACAAGATCATCGAGGAACTGAAGACCGACGGCACGATGAAGCAGCTGGAAAAGGCCTATCTGCTGGAGTCCTACGGCGGCGTGTCTCCGGACGACATCCCGGCCTGGAAGCAGTGATCCGAGGATAAATCCTGATGTCCACAACGGCCTTCGAAGCCAGGGAGGAGCGCGCCGGTCGATGGCGCGCTCGCAACCAGGTCCGCACCCACGGCAAGCGCGCCCTCGGCACGCTGCTGTTTTCCCTCTTCACCTTCGCAGTGGTCGCCTATACGGCGTTCTATATCCGTAACTTCGTGGTGTCGCAGGGATGGCCCGCCGCCGCCTCGACCACGCTCGCGGTCATCGCCTCGGCGATCCCGCTTCTGGTCGTCTGGGGTGCGTGGCGTGCCGTATCGGGTTCGTCGAAGGCCGCAAGATCGTCCGACGTCTATCAGGGCCGTGAACTCGGCGCCCGGTCGTCGGACACCTCCTGGAAGGCGCTCTCCTATGCCATGGCGCTGCTGATCGTCTGCGCCATGGCCTGGTTCATGGTGGTCAACGACGCCGCCGTCAGCCGCACCTTCTTCGACGCCCACGTCATCGCCATCTCCTTCGTGACGATCCTGAAGGCCTTCGGCACCAACGTCTTCATCTTCCTCGTCTCCGGCATCCTCATTCTGGTCTGGGCGCTGGTCGTCGCCATCGCCCGCACCCTGCCCGGCGACGCCGGCAAGCCGATCCGCACCATCGCCATCATCTATGGCGACCTGTTTCGCGGGCTGCCGGCGATCATCACCATCTATCTCATCGGTTTCGGCCTGCCCTTGACCGGCCTGCCGTTCCTGAGCGACCTCTCCTCCAACGCCTATGCGATCATCGCGCTGACGCTCACCTACGGCGCCTATACATCCGAGGTCTACCGCGCCGGCATCGAGAGCGTGCACCCGAGCCAGGTCGCCGCCGCCCGCTCGCTCGGCCTCTCCTATTTCCGGACGATGCGCTATGTCGTGGTGCCGCAGGCGGTGCGCGGCATCATTCCGCCGCTGATGAACAATTGCATCAGCCTGCAGAAAGACACAGCACTGGTCGCCATCATCGGCACGATCGACGCCTTCAACCAGTCCAAGATCATCGCCAGCAATCATTTCAACCTCTCCGCCGTCACCACGGTCGCGATCATCTTCATCCTGATCACGATTCCCCAGGCCCGTTTCGTCGACAGGCTGATCGAGCGGGATCGCAAGAAGATGCGATCGGGCATGTAACGGAAGGAAGAAAACACAATGGCACTGGTCGAAATAGACAAGGCATATAAGCGCTACGGCGTTTTCGAGGTGTTGTCCGGCATCTCTCTCGATATCGAGGAACACGAGGTCGTGTGCCTGATCGGCCCTTCCGGCTGCGGCAAGTCCACGCTTCTGCGCTGCATCAACCGGCTGGAGACGATCCAGGAAGGCGAAATCCGCCTGCATGGAGACCGGGTGACCGGCCCCGGCGTCGATCTCGACGCGCTGCGCCGCGAGATCGGCATCGTCTTCCAGGGCTACAATCTCTTTCCGCATATGAGCGTGATGGAGAATGTGACACTGGCGCCGCTGAAGGTTCTGGGCATGCCGAAGAAGGAGGCGTTGGAAAAGGGGCGCGCGCTTCTCGCCCGCATCGGCTTGGAACATAAGGCAGACGAATATCCCGACCGGCTTTCCGGCGGCCAGCAGCAGCGCGTGGCGATCGTACGCGCTCTGATGATGGACCCGACGCTCTTGCTGCTCGACGAGATCACCTCGGCGCTCGATCCCGAACTCGTGTCGGAAGTGCTCGACATCGTGCGCGATCTGGCAAAAAAGGGCATGACGATGGTGCTGGCCACGCATGAGATGGGTTTTGCCCGCGAGGTTGCCGACAAGGTCTGTTTCCTGCAGGGCGGCATCGTCTACGAACAGGGGCCGCCGTCGCAGATCTTCGGGCAGCCGCAGGGCGAACGCACCCAGGCGTTCCTGAAGAGCATTATCGAAGCCGGACGTCTTTGAAAGCTTCGCAGGAGAGGAATTGAGCATGACCACGACCGCCCGCGATTTCGGCATCGTCTGCGGCAAGATGCCGACCGGCGAACGCAACACCATCGCCGATGTGACCGGCGTGCGGGTCGGGCACCACACCCTGCGCGACGGCGACATCAACACCGGCGTAACCGCGATCCTGCCCCATGGCGGAAATCTTTACCGGAGGAAGGTGCTCGCCGCCGCTGATGTCATCAACGGCTTCGGCAAGAGCGTCGGTCTCGTGCAGATCGACGAACTTGGCACGCTTGAGACGCCGATCCTGCTCACCAACACCTTCGGCGTCGGCACCTGCGCCAACGCGCTGATCCGCGCAGCGATCGCCGAAAATCCGGATATCGGCCGCCAGACCTCGACGGTCAATCCCGTCGTCGGCGAGTGCAATGACGGCCCGCTCAACGATATCCAGGCGATGGCAGTGACCGAGGAGCATGCGCGCCTCGCGCTCGCGGCTGCGCAGGAAGACGTCGGTCAGGGCAATGTGGGGGCCGGCACCGGCATGAGCTGCTTCGGCTTCAAGGGCGGCATCGGCACCGCGTCGCGCCGGATCAGGCTCGATGGTAAGGATTTCCATCTGGGTATCCTGACGCTGACCAATTTCGGCCGCGCCGGCGATCTCGTCCTGCCGGACGGGCGCCGTCCCAAGCCCTTGCGCAAGCAGGAGGCGGAAAAGGGTTCGGTCATCATCGTTCTGGCGACGGACGTGCCGATGGAGCAGCGGCAGCTCGGCCGCGTCAGCCGCCGGTGCGCGGCGGGGCTTGCCCGTCTCGGCGCGTTCTGGGGCCATGGTAGCGGCGACATCACCATCGGCTTCTCGACCGGCGTGACCTTCGATCACGACGAGCCGCGCGATTTCCTGGCCGTCACTACCCTCAACGAAAACCGCATCGACGAACTGTTCCGGGCCGCGACCGAAGCGACGCAGGAAGCGGTTCTCAATTCGCTTTGCGCCGCAGAAGCGATGACCGGCCGAGAGGGCCAGACGCGCCAGTCCCTGGCCGACTGGCTGCGCAAGACCGGCAACTGACGATGCCGGAACCGACCCTGCCGGATTGGCACGATCTTTCCATCGCCACCATCGGCGCGATGCTGCGCTCGGGCATTCTCACCTCGGTCGTACTCACCGAACATATGCTGGCACGCATCGACGCGCTCAATCCGACGCTGAACGCCTTCATCACCGTTACCGCCGATCTTGCTCTGGCAGCCGCGCAAAAGGCGGATGAGGATGCGGCGCAGGGGCGCTGGCGCGGCCCGCTTCACGGCATCCCCATCGCTATCAAGGACAATATCCCAGTTGCAGGCGTGCGCATGACCTGCGGCTCCGAGCTGTTTGCCGACACAGTCCCCGGTGAAGATGCCGAAGTGGTGCGCACCCTGAAAGAAGGCGGCGCGGTCATTCTCGGCAAGGTCGGCATGCATGAAATTGCCTATGGCACGACCGGGGAAAATCCGTTCTGGGGCGATATCCTCAACCCGCGCGACACCGACCTCGATATCGGCGGCTCAAGCGGCGGATCGGCCGCTGCCGTCGCGGCCGGGCTTGCCTTTGCGGCGCTCGGAACAGACACCGCCTGCTCTATCCGCTTTCCCGCCCATTGCGCTGGGATCGTCGGCTTCAAGCCGAGTTTCAACGCGATCTCGACCGCGGGCGTCGTGCCGCTCGTTCCGTCGCTCGATCATGTGGGACCGCTGACGCGCAGCGCCGACGATGCCGCCCTCGCCTTTGCCGCAAGCATCGGCCGCGATCCGCCCAAACCTGCCGACCATGGCCTTCATGGTCTCAGGATCGGCGTCATCAGGCGCTTTTTCTTCGACGCGCCCGCGCAGATTTGCGACGCGATAGATGCGGCCTTGCGGCAGTTGCAGGCCGAGGGTGCGGTGCTGGTTGCACTGGACAAACCGGATATCGCTGACAGTCCCGACAGGACAGGCGATCTTTTTCGCGAGGCCTATGACGTCTTCGCGGAGGATTTTGCGGCACGCGGCGCGCTGCTCGGCCCCGGCGCGCGCGCGAAACTCGCCAGCAAATCGCGGATAGACCCGGCCGATCATGACAGGGCGTTGCGCTGGGCGTCCGCTTTCGCCCAGGAGATGGATGGGCTCTTTACCCATTGCGACGTGCTCGCCGCCCCGACCGCCGCGACCATGCCCGCCCAACGCGGGCAATGGTCAGACGACTACGATCTTCTGGCGTCACGAAACGCGACGGTGTTCAACCTGTCGCGCCAGCCGTCCCTGTCGATCCCCGTGGGTTCGGCAAGCGGCGCGCCGGTCGGCCTGATGCTCAGCGGGCGGCGGGGCGAGGACTTTCGCCTGTTGCAGATGGCCGCGCTGATCGAAGACCATCTGCGGATCGTCCATCCATAAGCGTCACGTACGCGAGAACATCGGTCCACCGCGCCAGCGCGGAAAACCGTAGCCGTGGATTTCCACGAGATCGATATCGGAGGCCTTCTCGGCGATGCCTTCGGCCAGGATCGCCTCGCCTTCGCTGGCCATGGCCCCGACCAGATGGGCAGCAATCGCCTCCTTGTCCAATGCGGAACCAGACTGAATCCGGTCGCGGAGAAGATCGGCCACCGTTTCGGAGGGAATGGGGCGGCGCTCGCCGGGCTGGTAATCATACCAGCCGCCGCCGGTCTTCTGGCCCTTGCGGCCGGCGCGCACGAGGATATCGCCGAGGGTTTCGGGCACATCGGCACCGGTCGCGCGCGCGCCCTCGCGTTGCAGGAAGGCGATGTCGAGCCCCCCCATATCCTGCGCCTCGAAAGGCCCCATGGCGAAACCGTAGCCGCGCATCGCCGCATCGATGGATGCAATCGCAACGCCCTTGCGCACCAGCGCCTCGGCTTCGGCGCGGTAGCGCTTGAGGATGCGGTTGCCGATGAAGCCTTCGCAGATGCCTGCCCGCACCGGTATCTTGCCGAGCATGCGGCCGAGCGCAAAGCCGGTCGCCAGCGTCGCATCCGCCGTCTCCGGTGTCGGCACGATTTCGAGGAGCTTCATGACATTGGCCGGGCTGAAGAAATGCAGGCCGATGAAGCGGGAGGGGTTCAGTAGGCCTTCGGCAATCGCCTGCGGGTCTAGATAGGAAGTGTTTGTCGCCAGCACAGCATCGGCGCGGCAGACCCGGCCAAGCTCGGCAAACACCTGCCGCTTGACCGAAAGTTCCTCGAATACGGCCTCGATGACGAGATCGGTATCGGCAAGCGCCGCGTAATCGGTCGAGCCCTTGACGCCAGCCAGCCGTGCCTCGGCGGCCACTTCCGTCAGTCGCCCCCGCTTGACTGCGGCAGCGAAGATGCCCTTGAGGTTGGCGATACCGCGCTCGACGGCCGCCTCGTCACGCTCGATGAGGATCACCGGCAGACCGGCGTCACGCAGGGCGGCGGCAATGCCCGCCCCCATCGTGCCGCCGCCGATCACGGCGGCGGTCTTCAACGGCAAAGGCTGGACACCCGAGAGCGCCGCCGGTCGGGGCGCGGCGCGTTCGGCAAAGAAGACATGGCGGAGTGCTGCCGCCTGGCTGGATACGCGCAGGTCGAGAAAGGTTTCGCGCTCGAACTGCATGGCGGCGGCGAAATCCGTTTGCGTCGCCCGGCGCAGGCAGGCAAGAGCCTTGAGCGGCGCGATCTCGCCCCTGGCGCGCCTGGCGATGGCGGCTTCGGCCTCCGTCCAAAAGGCGTCGTGGGCGGTCGGGGCGGGCCGCTGCGAAAGCGGCTCCGGCAGTTTCTCCGGCAATCCGCCCTGCGCGAAAGCGATGGCGGACGCGCGCAGATCGCCTTCGACGACCCTGTCGATCAGGCCGAGTTCCAACGCGCGGGAGGCTTTCACCGACTTGCCCGTGGTGACCAGATCGACCGCCGCCTCGACACCGGCAAGCCGCACCGACCGCACCGTTCCGCCGGCACCGGGCACCAGCCCAAGCGTCACTTCCGGCAGGCCGACCGACGCATCCGCCACCGCAAGCCGGAAGCGGCAGGCCATCGCCACCTCGAAACCCCCGCCGAGCGCCGAACCGTGGATCGCGGCAATCCAGGGCTTGGCCGCAAGCTCGATGGCTAAGACGACATCGGGCAGATGCGGCGGCTGCGGCGGCTTGTTGAACTCGTTGACATCGGCCCCGGCGATGAAAGTCCGCCCGGCGCAGATCAGCACCACCGCGGAAACGGAGGCATCGCTGTCGAGTTCGGCAACGGCGTCGAAAAGCCCCTGGCGCACGGCCTGCGAGAGCGCATTGACGGGCGCATTGTCGACGGTGACGACAGCGATGGCGCCTTCGCGGGTGCCCTGCTCACGAGTTATGGTGACGGTCATGGTCTCAAATTCCCAGATAGGCTTCGCGAATACGTTCGTCGGCGATCAGCTCGGCGGCCGGTCCCGACATGCTGATGCGCCCGGTTTCCATCACATAGCCCCGGTCAGCGATGGAGAGCGCGCCGAAGGCGTTCTGCTCGACCAGCAGCACGGTGACATCGAGGTTGCGCAGGCTCTTCACGACGTCGAAAATCTGCGCGACGAGGATCGGGGCAAGGCCCATGCTCGGCTCGTCGAGCAACAGGCAGGAGGGCCGCGACATCAGGGCGCGGGCAATCGCCAGCATCTGCTGCTGGCCGCCGGAAAGACCGCCGGCAGCCAGATTGCGCTTTTCGCGCAGGATTGGGAAGAGTGTGAACGCCTCTTCCATATCCCGGTCGACCTTTTCATCGGTAAAGAGGAAAGCGCCGAGGCGCAGGTTTTCCTCGACCGTCAGATTGGTAAAGATCTGCCGGCCCTCCGGCGATTGCGCCAGCCCACGGCGTACGCGGGCGAAGGCCGGAACCGTCGTCAGCGCTTCGCCGCGGAAGATGATAGAGCCGGCCGAGACCGGCTGGATGCCGGAGAGGCAACGCAAAAGCGTCGTCTTGCCGGCACCGTTCGCGCCGACCACCGTGACGATCTCGCCGGAGGAGATCTCCAGATCGATGCCGTGCAGCACCTCGATGCGCCCATAGCGCGAGCGCAGTCCCTCAACGGTCAGCATCGGCTGCCTCCTTCGCCTGGGCTCCGAGATAGGCCTCGATCACGCGCGGATCGCGCGAGACCACCGCCGGAGCACCTTCGGCGATCTTCTCGCCGTGATCGAGCACGACGATATGGTTGGAAATGCGCATGACCATCTTCATGTCGTGCTCCACGAGCAGGATCGCGACGCCGGAGGCGGCGACCTCGGCGATCAGGTGGTCGATCTCTTCGGTCTCGACGGCGTTGCAGCCGGCCGCCGGTTCGTCGAGTAGCAGCACGCGGGGCTTGAGCGCCAATGCGCGGGCGATTTCGAGCCGCTTCAGCGCGCCGTAGGACAGCGCCCCCGCCTCCCGCTCCGCCGCGTTGCCGAGCCGCACCCGGTCGAGCAGCGCCCGCGCCGCCGAGACGGAGGCCCGCGCGCTCCTCGACCGCGTCCGCCTCGGCAACGCCGCGGAGAAGGAGGCCTCCTCCCTCTCCTACGGCGCGCTGAAGCGGCTCGAGATCGCCCGCGCGCTGGCGCTCA
>JAVBSF010000379.1:0-2557 GCA_031556925.1 Pararhizobium sp. | reverse complement strand
CGGACTCTACCGCTTCTTCAAGAAGGCGCGGTGGCTGTGAGGATCACATCAGCCTTAGACCCTTGAGGCTGACATGACCGTCCTTGCCGATGATGATGTGGTCGTGAACGGTGATGCCGAGCGGCTTTGCCGTATCGACGATGGTCTTGGTCATCTCGATATCGGCGCGCGACGGTGTCGGATCGCCGGAAGGATGATTGTGCACTAAAATCAAGGCGGTCGCGGAAAGCTCCAACGCCCGTTTCACCACTTCGCGCGGGTATACCGGCGTGTGATCGACCGTGCCGGTCTGCTGCACCTCGTCGACGATGAGAGCGTTGCGCTTGTCGAGAAACAGGATACGGAACTGCTCGCGCGTCTCGTGCGCCATGGCCGCATGGCAATATTCGATCACCGACGACCAAGAGGCCAGCACCTGCTTGCCGCGCAGCTCGCTTTTCAATGTGCGGTGGGCGACGGCGGCGATCAGCTTCAAATCGAGCGCCACCGCCTCGCCGATGCCCTTGACTTCCTGCAGAAGCGCCGGCTGCGCGCCGAATACACCCGACAGCGATCCGAAGCGGTCGAGCAGCGCCTTGGCGATCGGCTTCGTGTCGCGCCGGGGGATCAGCCGGAACAGCAGCAGTTCGAGGATTTCATAATCGGCCAGCGAGCCATCACCGCCGTCGCGGAAGCGGTTGCGCAGACGCTCGCGATGGCCGTGGTAATGGGCGGTTTCCGACGAGGCAGGAGCGGCATCGGCAAGGCCGGCATTCGCAGGCTGGCGCTCGCGGAAGAAACCCCCTTCTTGCGCCGGTTGCGGCGGTTCTCGGCCGGGCGTTTTGCTCATGCAGCGCCCAGGGGCGGAAGGCCGGGACGGTCGAGGCCGCCGGGAGAAAGCGTGAAGATCTCGCAGCCCGTGGCGGTGACACCGACGCAATGCTCATATTGGGCCGAAAGCGAGCGGTCGCGCGTCACGGCGGTCCAGCCATCGGCCAGCACCTTCACATGCGGGCGGCCCAGATTGATCATCGGCTCGATGGTAAAGATCATGCCCTCGCGCATTTCCGGGCCTTCGCTGGCGCGGCCGTAATGCAGGATGTTCGGCGCGTCGTGAAACAGGCGGCCGACGCCGTGGCCGCAGAAATCGCGCACGACGGAGCAGCGCTCGGCTTCCGCATAGGTCTGGATCGCCTCGCCGATGGCGCCGGTGCGGGCGCCGGGCTTGACGGCGGCGATGCCGAGCATCAGGCACTCATAGGTGACTTCCAGCAGCCGCTCTGCGGCACGTTTGATCTCGCCGACCGGATACATGCGGCTCGAATCGCCATGCCATCCGTCGAGGATATAGGTGACGTCGATATTGACGATGTCGCCGTCGCGCAGCGGCTTGTCGTTGGGAATGCCGTGACAGACAACGTGGTTGATCGAGGTGCAGGAGGATTTGGTATAGCCGCGATAATTCAGCGTGGCGGGCAGGGCGCCATGATCCATGCCGAAATCGAAGACGAAACGGTCAATCTCGTCGGTTGTCACGCCGGGGCGCACCCGGCTTGCCAGCTCATCGTGGCAGCGGGGCGTCAGCTGGCAGGCGCGCTGGATGCCGGCGAAGGCCTCGGGGGTATAGAGGCGGATGACGCCGGTGTTCTTGTAAGGCGCGGATGAGGCCTCGATATAGGTGACCATTCTCGTAGGGCTTTCAGTTGTCTTTGCCTGATGTCATAGACCGGCAAGCCCCGTTTCGTCCATGGCGATCAGGCCATCCGCCACGATTTGCGTGGCCGAAACCCGGCTGCGCAACGCGAAAGCCTCGACGCCGCGTCCACGCGCCTTCCTGAAGGCGCGGGCATAGTTGGGATCGAGGTCGTCGCAGATCCGCAAGCGGTCGCAATCGTCCCGCTGGACGAGATAGATCATCACGCCGCGATGGCCTTGCGCCACCATGTCGCCAAGCTCTTCGAGATGTTTTGCGCCGCGGGCGGTGGGGCTGTCGGGAAATTCGGCAAGGCCCGGCGTACGGCTGAAATGCACGTTCTTGACCTCGACGTAACACCGCCGCCCGTCGGATGGGTCGGAAAGCAGGACGTCGATGCGGGAATTCTTTCCGTAGCGCTGCTCGCGCTGCAACAGCGGATAGTCTCCGAGATCGCCCACGAGCCCGGCGCGAATGGCTTCCTCGGCCAGCCTGTTGGGCAAGCCGGTATTGATGCCAATCGCTGCACCGTCGACCTCCACCAGTTCGAGCATGTAGCGGTATTTGCGGGTCGGGCTGTCGTGCTCGGAGAGCCAGATGCGCGAGCCCGGTGTCGTCAGGCCGCGCATGGAGCCGGTGTTCGGGCAGAAGCCGGTGATCTCACGCCCATCCTCCAGAACGGCATCGAACAGGAAGCGCTTGTAGCGCTGGACGAGGATCGCCGGGACGAGGGGGCTTTCGAAATGCATTGCGTTTGCGAACCGTCAGGCCCGAACGCGGACATAGGAGCCGGGGGCATCCTCGATGGAGTTCAGCGGCCCACCCGTGTGTCTGGCCGGAACCCGCGTATCGTCGAGCGCCTCGATCCAGCCGTGCCAATGCGGC
>JAVBSF010000135.1:0-6596 GCA_031556925.1 Pararhizobium sp. | reverse complement strand
ATATCCTTGCCGGCCACCATCATCAGGTCGGCCATTTCGTCGATGATCACGACGATATAGGGCATCGGCGCGAGATCGAATTCCTCGGTCTCGTAGATCGCCTCGCCGGTCTGGCGGTCGAAGCCGGTCTGCACCGTGCGGCTCATCGTTTCGCCCTTGGCCAGCGCCTGCTCGACGCGGCTGTTGAAGCCGTCGATGTTGCGCACGCCGATCTTGGACATCTTCTTGTAGCGTTCCTCCATCTCGCGCACGGTCCATTTCAGCGCGACGACGGCCTTCTTGGGATCGGTGACGACTGGCGACAAGAGGTGCGGAATGCCGTCATAGACGGAGAGTTCCAGCATCTTCGGGTCGATCATGATCAGGCGGCACTGGTCCGGCGTCAGGCGATAGAGCAGCGACAGGATGAAGGTGTTGATGGCGACCGATTTACCCGAACCGGTGGTGCCGGCAACGAGCAGATGCGGCATCTTGGCGATATCGGCGATGACCGGTTCACCGCCGATGTTCTTGCCGAGCGCCATGGCGAGCTTGGCCTTGCTCTGCTCGAAGTCGCGGCTGCCGATGAGTTCGCGCAGATAGACGGTCTCGCGACGCTGGTTCGGCAGTTCGATGCCGATGGCGTTGCGGCCGGGCACGACAGCGACGCGCGCGGCGATCGCGCTCATTGAGCGGGCGATATCGTCGGCAAGGCCGATGACGCGGGAGGACTTGATGCCGGGCGCGGGCTCCAGTTCGTAAAGCGTGACGACCGGGCCGGGGCGCACATGGATGATCTCGCCCTTGACGCCGAAATCCTCCAGCACGCCTTCCAGCATGCGGGCATTCTGTTCCAGCGCATCGGCGGAAAGGGTGGCGTCGCGGGCTACGCTTTTCGGTTCGGCAAGGAAATGCAGCGGCGGCAGGACGAAATCGCCGTCATTGGCGACGAAGGATGTTTGCGCCTCGCGGTCCTGACGCGGGCTTGGCTTTGGCCGTGGTGCGGCGGCAGCAACGCGGCCGGAGGTCGTTTGCGGTATTTGCTTGCGGGGAGCGGCCATCGGCGCCCAATCGGCGGCCGGATCGTCGTCCATGTCGTCGTCATCGCCGATGATTCCGGCCGGCAGGCGGTTGGAGGTCTCGTCGTCTTCGTCGTCATCGATGGAAATCGAGGGTGCATTGACGGTGCCGCGGTCGGCGCGGTCGAGGGAGGGCTCGATCCGTTCGCCACGGATGATGGCTTTCGGGCGGGAGGGTTCGTTCAGCGTACCGAATTCGTCGCCGTTGAAATCATAGGGTTCGTCATAGTCGCGGCGCGCCTTGCGGGCGGACATGCCGAACAGCCGGCGCATGCGGGCCTGTACGGTGTAGCGCATATGGGTGAAGGCCCCGGCCAGCACCATGACGATACCTTCCTGATCGTCATCGTCGTATTCGTCGCGGATGGTGCGCGCCTTGCTCGGCGTCGGTGCCGGTTCCTCGATCTCGTCTTCCGGGTCGGCGACGGCGATCAGGCCGGCGGCGTAGATCAGCATCCATAAGGAAGGAAGCGCGATGATGCCGGCGACGACCATGGCGAAGGTGCCAGTCGGATAGGCGCCGGTGAAGAGGGCGGGAAAGCGCAGGATCATATCACCGAAGACCCCGCCGAGGCCGTTGGGCAGGGGCCAGGTGACGGGTGCGGGAATGCAGCTGAGCGCGGCGGACGCGAGCACCGAACCACCGAACCAGGCGGCAAGCCGCTTGTGGATCTTGTCGAAGGGCTTTGCGAAGATCAGCACCAGCGCCCAGGCGACGACGGGCAGGAGCGCCACGACGCTGGCAATGCCGAAGAACTGCATGAAGAGATCGGCAATGGCGGCACCGGGCGCGCCGAGGATGTTGGTCGGCTCCTCGACCGTGGCATAGGAGAAGCTCGGGTCGTTGACGTTCCAGGTGGAGAGCGCGGCGACGATGAGCCCGAGGCCGCCGAAGATCGCAAAGCCGAGAAGGCTCGCGATCTGGCGCCACACGAAGGTGGAAAGCACAAACCTGTTGGAGCGGTTGTCGAACACCGCCTGATTGCTTCTGCTCATCTTGCCTGCTGCCCGTTTTTGTCTGCAAAGCGCATAGTGCACATGCGGCCATGGTAAACCGGGTCAAGTTAATGGCGTATTAACCTTGACGCCGGGTTTACAGGGGCTGAAGGCCTGAAAGACAGAAAAAAGCCCGGATGCGAGCATCCGGGCCAAAAGGTGGTTCCGTGCCACACGAAACCACGACGGGACTGGACAGGAAGCCGGTTTGCCCGGCTTCCTGAATTTCTCAAGAGTGATAAGCAGCTTCGCCGTGCGACGAGAGGTCGAGACCTTCGCGCTCGGCTTCGACCGGTACGCGCAGGCCGACGATGACGTCGACGATCTTGTAGAGGATCGCCGAGCCGATGCCGCACCATGCCAGCGTGACGATGACAGCATAAACCTGAGTCATGAACTGGCCGCCCATGGTGACGCCTTCGGCATAGCCGATGCCGCCGAGCGACGAGGAGGCGAAGATGCCGGTGGCAAGCGCGCCGAACAGGCCGCCGATGCCGTGGACGCCGAAGACGTCAGCCGTGTCATCGTAGCCGAGCTTGTTCTTCACGACCGAGACGAAGAAGTAGCACAGCGGCGAAACGATGATACCCATGACGATCGCACCCATCGGGCCGGCAATGCCGGCGGCGGGCGTAATGGCGACGAGGCCGGCGATCATGCCGGATGCCGCGCCGAGCATCGAAGCCTTGCCGCGGGTGAAGGTTTCGACGACCGACCAGGACAGGATCGCAGCGGCGGTCGCCAGGAAGGTGTTGACGGTTGCGAGGAAGGCGCCGCCCGAAGCTTCGAGGTTGGAGCCCGCATTGAAGCCGAACCAGCCGAGCCACAGCATGGCGGCACCGACGAGGGTGAGCGTCATGGAATGCGGAGCCATCATGTCCTTGCCGTAGCCGGTACGCTTGCCGACCATGATCGCGCCGATCAGACCGGCAACACCGGCGTTGATGTGAACGACCGTGCCGCCGGCGAAGTCGAGAGCGCCCCAGCCGAAGAGCAGGCCGTTGGCATCCCAGACCATGTGGGCGATCGGGAAGTAGACGAAAGTCACCCAGAGGATGCAGAAGAGAACCGCAGCCGAAAACTTGATGCGCTCGGCGAAGGCACCGACGATCAGGGCGGGCGTGAGGGCCGCGAAGGTCATCTGGAACAGCATGAAGATGTATTCCGGGATGACCGCGTCGGAGAAGGTCGCGGCGGTCGAATCGGCTGTTACGCCAGCCAGGAACAGCTTGGCTGTGCCGCCCCAGAAGGGCGAAGTCGAGCCGCCGAAGGCGAAGGAGTAGCCGTAGACGACCCAGATGATCATGACGGCGGCGCCGACGACGGTGCACTGCATGAGTACGGAAAGCATGTTCTTGGCGCGCACGAGGCCGCCGTAGAACAGGCCGAGACCCGGCATCAGCATGAAGAAGACGAGAAGCGTGCAGATGAACATGAAGGCGGAATCGCCCTTGTTCGGAACCGGAGCGGCAGCGGCTGCTGCTGCGGCGTCGGCTGCTGCGGGTGCCGTTTCCTGCGCGAAAGCGACGACCGGGGCGAGCAGCGCGGCTGCCGTGGCGCCGATGCGTCCAAGCGAGGTGGAAAGTTTGAAGTCTGACATGGAATAGAGCTCCCTAACGGCCGTGAATTACAGCGCTTCAGTATCGGTTTCGCCGGTGCGGATGCGCACAGCATGGTCAATGGAATAGACGAAGATCTTGCCGTCGCCGATCTGGCCGGTCTTGGCGGCCGAAGCGATCGCCTCGACGGCCGTATCGACGATTTCGGAAGCGACTGCGATTTCGATCTTCAGCTTCGGCAAGAAGCTGACGGCATATTCGGTGCCGCGGTAGATTTCGGTGTGCCCCTTCTGGCGCCCGTAACCCTTCACTTCGGTTACGGTCAGGCCCTGGATGCCAACAGCGGTGAGGGCTTCGCGAACCTCATCGAGCTTGAACGGCTTGATAATGGCCATTACGATTTTCATCTGGTTTCCCATCCTTGTTCATCAGCGGCGCGGTGCCGTCTCTCCTCGCCGTTGAACTATGTTCCCCCAACGGCAGCGCTTTTTATATTCAAGGCGCGTGCCAGATTCGGATGGTCCGGGTAACTATCTGAAAAGTCATGAAAAAGTCACAATCCGCCGATGGTCGTCGGCGGGTTGTCAAAAAATCGTCAATTTATATGATGAAAAAATATGCAGAAATAAAATTCTGCACAAATATCACTCAGATGCCTTTTTGCGGATCAGCCCTTCCTGGGCGACCGAGGCAATGAGTGTACCGGAACGATCGAAAAGGCTGCCACGCGTCATGCCGCGGGCGCCCGATGCGCTTGGGCTGTCCTGGGTGTAGAGCAGCCAGTCGTCCATGCGGCAGGGGCGGTGAAACCACATGGAATGATCGAGGCTCGCGACCTGCAGATTGCGGTCGAAGACCGAGGTGCCATGGGCATAAAGCGCGGTGTCGAGCAGTGTCATGTCGGAGATATAGGCAAGCACCGCCGCTTGCAGATGGCGTTCGTTCGGCACGGCGCCGACGGCCTTCACCCAGACGTTCTGGGAAGGGTCGAGCTTGTCGCGGGAGAAATAGTGGGTCAGCGAAACCGGGCGGATCTCGATCGGGCGCGGCCGCTCCCAAGAGCGGCGGATGGCCTCCGGCGCGTTGACGAGAAACTTCGTCTTGATGCCCTGTTCGTCCAGCAGCTGTTCGGGCGGGGCCACATCGGGCATGGGAAACTGGTGGTCGTAGCCTTCCTCGTCATACTGGAAGGAGGCGGACATGGAGAAGATCGCCTTGCCGTGCTGGATGGCCAAGACGTTGCGGGTGGCGAAGCTGGAGCCGTCGCGGATGCGGTCGACCTCGTAGATGATCGGTACGGATGGGTCGCCCGGCCGCATGAAATAGGCATGCAGCGAATGCACGTAACGGCCTTCGTCGACGGTGCGCTGGGCGGCGACCAGCGACTGGCCAATCACCTGGCCGCCGAAAACCCGCTGCCAGCCGACCTGTGGCGAGCGCCCCCGGAACAGATTTTCCTCGAGCTTCTCAAGATCGAGCGTCTTGAGCAGCACATCCATCGGGGCGATATTTTCCGCGGGGTCGGACATTTCTGGTTTCCACTTCACGGGCATCGGGCGCATCCAGAACGGATGGCGCGGGCGAACTGCGACCTTTGCGCGCTTCTGTCGTGCCGATCCGGGTTATCGGCGGCAGGCGGTAGGAACGGGCAGATCAATGCTCTATATAGGCAAAAACAAATGCTCAAGAGCGACGGGAGTAAGCGGATGATCGATGTGCTGATTGCAGGCGGCGGATATGTCGGCCTGTCGCTGACCGTGGCCATCAAGTCGGCGGCGCCGCACCTCTCCGTAACCCTGGTCGACGGGGCGCCCGAAGGCGTGTGGAGGAAGGACGAGCGGGCATCGGCGATCGCGTCCGCCGCCTCGCGCATGCTGGAGGCGCTCGGCGTCTGGGGCGAGATCGAACCGGAGTCGGAGCCGATCCGCCGCATGGTGATCACCGATTCGAAAACCGCCGATCCCGTGCGCCCGGTCTTTCTGACTTTCGAGGGGGCGGGCGATGCGGCTGAAAGCGACCGTCCCTTTGCCCATATGGGTCCCAATGTCGCCCTGGTCGGCGTGTTGCGCGGCGCGGCCGGGCGGCTTGGTGTGGATATACGCCAGTCGACGTCCGTCGATGGCTTCAAGACCGGCGATCATTCCGTCGTTGTCGATGTTGCAAATGGCGCCCCCATCGAGGCCCGGCTTCTGGTCGCCTGCGATGGCGTTCGTTCGAAGCTGCGGGCAGCGGCCGGCATCAAGACCGTGGATTTCGACTATGGCCAGTCCGGCATCGTCACCACGGTTGAGCACGAACGCCCACATGACGGCACGGCGGAAGAGCATTTTCTGCCGGCCGGCCCCTTCGCGACCCTGCCGCTGCGCAACAACCGTTCGTCGCTGGTCTGGACCGAGCGCACGGCGGACGCCGAAAAGCTTGTCAACGGCGACGATCTGGTGTTCGAGGAAGAGCTGGAGCGCCGCTTCGGCCACAAGCTCGGCGCCATCAAGGTCGTCGGCGGGCGGCGGGCCTTTCCGCTGGGGCTGACTTTGGCGCGCGAATTCGTCGCGCCGCGCTTTGCGCTTGCGGGGGACGCCGCCCACGGCATCCATCCGATTTCCGGCCAGGGCCTCAATCTCGGCTTCAAGGACGTCGCGGCGCTCGCCGAGACCATCGTCGATGCCGACCGGCTCGGCCTCGATATCGGCTCGCTTGCGGTGCTGGAGCGATATCAAGGCTGGCGTCGCTTCGATACCTTCCGCATGGGGGTGACGACCGATGTGCTCAACCGGCTATTTTCGAACGACATCACGCCGGTCCGGGCGCTGCGCGATTTCGGGCTCGGGCTCGTGGAGCGCCTGCCGTCGCTGAAATCCTTCTTCATCCGTCAGGCCGAGGGGCTGGCGAGCGAGCGCGATCCCAAGCTTCTCTGCGGCCAGCCGATCTGAAGACCTCAGTCCTCGATCTTGCGGGCTTCGGACATCAGCATGATCGGGATGCC
>JAVBSF010000011.1:0-6522 GCA_031556925.1 Pararhizobium sp. | reverse complement strand
CCGTCGCGGCGCAGGAGCGTGAACAGCACGCGGGCGCGTGACAGGGTCAGGCCGGTTTTCTTCACCCGCGCATCGAACAGCACACGCAGCTTGCGATTGACGTTCGCAAGGGCGTCGAAGAGATCGCGGTTGGTGACGGCATCAAGCATTTCATACCTTTTACATATTACTAGCTTGCTAATTATTCTTATCCTACTTAGTCGAGACCGGCCCTATTTTCAAGCCGGCAAATTCGGGCAGCAGCCATGACGAATCTTCCGGTCTACCTCCCTGCCGTGGTAGGCTCGCCTTTCGGCCGGGCGCAGAGAGCGGCAACCGGCACAGTCAATCGAAAAATCGAAGGCGGAGGAATGCCGGCCGCCGGCCTGTGGACATCGTGCACACCCCCTCCTCGCAGACGCCCTGCGGCGCCGGCAGCAAGGAATGGTCTTGACCCCCGGCGCAGGAAGCCTAAACCGAAGCCGTGAACGGATAGGAACGAGACGATGAACGAGACCGCGCGAAAACTTGCCCCCGTGGCCAAGGACCAGTCCGAGGCGCAATATCGCGAGGCCCCGAACAATCTGGAGGCGGAACAGGCGCTGCTGGGCGCTATCCTCGTCAACAACGACGCCTTCTATCGGGTCTCGGACTTCCTCAAGCCCGTGCACCTCTATGAGCCGCTGCATCGCAAGATCTTCGAGGTGGCCGGCGATATCATCCGCATGGGCAAGACCGCCCATCCGGTGACCGTCAAGACCTTCCTTCCCGGCGACCAGAAGGTCGGTGACATGACGATCTCGCAATATCTGGCGCAGCTCGCCGCCAATGCCGTCACCATCATCAACGCGGAAGACTATGGCCGCGCGATCTACGATCTGGCGCTGCGCCGCTCGCTGATCACCATCGGCGAAGACATGGTCAACATCGCTTTCGACGCGCCGCTCGACATGCCGCCGCAGAGCCAGATCGAAGATGCCGAGCGCCGCTTGTTCGAACTTGCCGAAACCGGCCGCTACGACGGCGGTTTCCAGTCGTTCAACGACGCCGTGGCGCTGGCGATCGACATGGCCGGACAGGCCTTCGAGCGCGACGGCTCTCTCTCCGGCATTTCCACCGGCATTCTGTCACTGGATGCGCGCATGGGCGGCCTTCAGCGCTCCGACTTGATCGTGCTCGCCGGGCGCCCCGGCATGGGCAAGACCTCGCTTGCCACCAATATCGCCTACAATATCGCCGCCGCCTATGAACCCGAGGTCCAGGCGGACGGTTCGTTCAAGGCAAAGAACGGCGGCGTCGTCGGCTTCTACTCGCTCGAAATGTCGTCCGAACAGCTTGCCACCCGTATCATCTCCGAGCAGACGGAAGTCTCCTCCTCGAAGATCCGCCGCGGTGACATTTCCGAAGCTGACTTCGAAAAGCTCGTCGCCTGCAGCCAGATGATGCAGAAGGTGCCGCTCTATATCGACCAGACCGGTGGTATCTCGATCGCCCAGCTTTCTGCCCGCGCACGACGTCTCAAGCGCCAGCGCGGCCTAGACTGCCTTGTGGTGGACTACATCCAGCTGATGACCGGTTCCGGCAAATCCAGCGACAACCGCGTACAGGAAATCACCCAGATCACGACGGGCCTGAAAGCACTCGGCAAGGAACTGAACGTGCCGATCATCGCGCTATCGCAGCTTTCCCGTCAGGTGGAAAGCCGCGAGGACAAGCGGCCGCAGCTTTCCGACCTTCGCGAATCCGGCTCGATCGAGCAGGACGCCGACGTCGTGCTCTTCGTGTTCCGCGAGGAATATTACGTGAAGAACCTCGAACCGCGTGACGAGTTCGACCCGAAATATGAAGAGTGGAAAATGCTGTTCGAAAAGGTGAAGGGCACGGCCGACGTGATCATCGCCAAGCAGCGTCACGGGCCGACCGGTACCGTCAAGCTCGCCTTCCAGTCGGAATTCACCCGGTTTACCGATCTCGCCGACCCGTCGTTCTCGCAATACGAGGAACACTGAGCCGCATGGACGATATCTTTTCCGCCGCCTCCAACCGCCTGATCATCGACCTTTCAGCCCTTGCGGACAACTGGCGGAAAATGTCCAGGCTCTCCGGTAAGGCACGCGCCGCCGCCGTACTGAAGGCCGATGCCTATGGCATCGGCATCGAACCGGCGGCGGAAACGCTCTATGCGGCCGGCGCCCGCGACTTCTTCGTCGCCAATGCCGAGGAAGGCGTGCTGCTGCGTCCCTTCGCTCCGGACGGCCGGATTTTCATTCTTGCGGGCATGTGGCCGGGCAACGAGGCGCTGTTCTTCGACAATGATCTCGTGCCTGTGGTCAATTCAGAGGAACAGCTCGCCTTCTTCATGTCGACGCTTTCCGAGCGCGGAGACTATCCGTGCGCGCTGCATGTCGACACCGGCATGAATCGGCTCGGCCTGACGCCGCAGGAAGCCTTGGCGCTTGCCAACGACCCGGCGCGTCCTGCAAGCTTCTCCCCTGTTCTGGTGATGAGCCACCTCGCCTGCGCCGACGACCCGACGCACCCGCTCAACCGCCGCCAGCTCGACACGTTCCGCACTATCGCCGACGCCTTCGATGGGGTGGAAACGAGCCTTGCCAACTCGGCCGGCATCCATCTGGGGTCTGATTATCATTTCGACCTTACCCGTCCCGGCATCGCCGTTTACGGCGGCGAGGCCGTCAACGATGTCCCCAACCCGATGAAACCGGTGGTGACGGCCGAAGCCCGCATCCTGCAGATTCGCACCGTCAGGAGCGGCGATACGGCAAGCTATGGCGGCTCCGCCCAGTTTTCCCGCGACAGCCGCGTGGCCGTCGTCGCTGTCGGTTATGCCGACGGCTACCACCGCTCCGTCTCCGGCGGCGGCGTGACGCTGCGGCAAGCCCGCCCTTCCGGCGCATTCGGCTTCCTGCACGGCGAAAAAGTGCCGCATCTCGGCCGCGTCACCATGGACCTCAGCCTGTTCGACGTGACCGACCTGCCGGAAAACAGCGTGCATGCCGGCGACTACATCGAGCTTTTTGGAGAGAATATCGCGATCGATGATGTTGCCCGCGCCGGCGGCACGATCGGCTACGAGATGCTGACCAGCCTCGGGCAGCGCTACGACAGGGCCTACGTCCCGGCCGAATGAAGTTTTCTTCGACCTAGACTTGGAATTCCCGCGAACATCTCATAAAATAGAACAAAAAGGGATCAAACTAGTGATATCCATCTGAGTTGGGAATTACCATTTCAAGGAAACGAATCTGCAAAATGGATCGGTAGGAATAGTTCGCACCTCATGCTACAATCTTCACAGTGCAGCCCATCGCGAGAAACGCCCATGTCCAACACAAAAAAATCCTTCGTTATCGGCGATCATTTTGACGCTTTCATCAACGAGCAGGTGGCAACGGGCCGTTTCAACAATGCGAGCGAAGTTGTCCGCGCCGGTTTGCGCCTTTTGGAGCGAGACGAGACGAAGCTCACTGAACTCAAGCGGTTGATCGACGAGGGGCTTGAGGATTTTGCAGCAGGGCGCGTTTACGAATACGAGACAGGAGAAGCGCTGCTGCACGATATTGTTCACGGCAAGCATGACGATTAAAAGCCGCACACCCATCTTCTCCCGCGCTGCGCGCGCCGATCTCAGATCCATCTACACCTATATCGCCCACCAAAATCCCGATGCGGCTGCAAGGTTTATTCTTGATATTAATCTGAAAATTCGCTCCATCGCGGAAACCGGATTCCCAGGCGTGGCGAGAAGTGAACTCAATGTCGATTTGCGCGCCTTGCCCTATCGCGACCGCTGCATCTATTTCCGTGTTGAGGAAACCCGTATCCATGTCATCCGCATCCTGCACGGACGCCAGGACATTTCCTCAAAAGACTTCCCCGAAAGCGAGACCTGATGGCGAAAGCCCGTACGAACTTCATCTGCCAGAACTGCGGCACCGTGCATCCCCGCTGGGTTGGCAAATGCGAAGGCTGCGGCCAGTGGAACACCATCGTCGAGGAAGACCCGATGGGCGGCATCGGCGGCGGGCCCGGCAAGACGCCGAAGAAAGGGCGCCCCGTGGCGCTGACAACGCTCTCCGGCGAAATCGAGGAAGCGCCGCGCATTCCGACCGGCATTTCCGAGCTTGACCGGGCGACCGGCGGCGGGTTCGTGCGCGGCTCGGCCGTACTGATCGGCGGCGATCCCGGCATCGGCAAATCGACGGTGCTGATGCAGGCAGCGGCGGCCCTCTCCCGCCTGAAGCACCGCGTCATCTATGTTTCCGGCGAAGAAGCGGTGGCGCAGGTTCGTTTGCGCGCCCAGCGTCTCGGCGCGGCCGAAACCGACGTGCTGCTCGCCGCCGAAACCAATGTCGAGGATATTCTCGCGACGCTAAGCGAAGGCAAGCGTCCCGATCTCGTCATCATCGATTCGATCCAGACCCTGTGGAGCGATATCGTCGATTCCGCGCCCGGTACTGTGACGCAGGTCAGAACCGGCGTGCAGGCGATGATCCGTTTTGCCAAGCAGACCGGCGCGACCGTCGTGCTCGTCGGTCACGTCACCAAGGAAGGCCAGATCGCCGGCCCGCGTGTGGTCGAGCACATGGTCGACGCCGTGCTCTATTTCGAAGGCGATCGCGGCCACCACTACCGCATCCTGCGCACCGTCAAGAACCGCTTCGGCCCGACCGACGAAATCGGCGTGTTCGAGATGTCGGACAAAGGTTTGCGCGAGGTCACCAATCCGTCCGAACTGTTCCTCGGCGAGCGCAATGCCAAATCGCCGGGTGCGGCCGTCTTTGCGGGCATGGAGGGCACGCGGCCGGTGCTGGTCGAGGTTCAGGCGCTGGTCGCGCCGACATCGCTCGGCACGCCGCGACGCGCCGTCGTCGGCTGGGATTCAGCGCGGCTGTCGATGATCCTTGCCGTGCTCGAAGCCCATTGCGGCGTCCGGCTCGGCCAGCACGACGTCTATCTCAACGTCGCCGGCGGATACCGCATCACCGAGCCGGCGGCCGACCTTGCCGTGGCGTCGGCGCTGGTTTCGTCGCTTGCCGGTCTTGCCCTTCCTCCCGATTGCGTCTATTTCGGCGAGGTCAGCCTGTCCGGGGCCATCCGCCCGGTCTCGCACACCGCCCAGCGCCTTAAAGAAGCCGAAAAGCTCGGCTTTTCACAGGCGGTCCTGCCATCGGCTTCGCCGGACCTTCCCAAAGGAACGGGCCTGCGCTGGAGCGAGATGGAGGCTCTTCCGGATCTGGTGGCGCGCATTGCCGGATCCAAGGGCGCGCTGAAGCAGGCAGACGACGAATACTGACGGAAGAACGCCCGCAAGCCGGCGAAATTCGGTGAAAACAATGTTCACACCGCCCGAAACGCTTGCTTCGCGGCGGTATATATGGTTCGCACACATCGACATGAGGCCGCTTCAGGTGCGGGTTCGGAGTAGGTCAATATGCCCATAACAATTCTCGACGGCATCGTTCTCGGCGTCGCACTGTTTTCCGCCATTCTGGCAATGGTTCGCGGCTTTTCACGGGAAGTCCTGTCGGTCGCAAGCTGGGTGGGTGCGGCCGCCGCCGCCTACTTCCTCTATCCTTACCTGCTACCCTACGCGACGCAGTATACCACCAGTGACACGGTGGCGATGATCGGCTCGGCCGGCGTCGTCTTCCTGGTGGCGCTGATCGTCATTTCCTTCATCACCATGCGGATCGCCGATTTCATCATCGACAGCCGCATCGGCGCGCTCGACCGCACGCTCGGCTTCCTTTTCGGCGCGGCGCGCGGCATCCTGCTCGTGGTCGTCGCCATGCTGTTCTTCAACTGGCTGGTCGCTCCGCAGCAACAGCCGGGCTGGGTGACCCAGGCGAAGTCCAAGCCGCTGCTCGACAATCTCGGCGGCAAGCTGATCGCCCTCCTGCCGGAAAATGCCGACGCCACGATCCTCGACCGCCTGCGCGGCAAGGAGCCGACGGCGCAGGACGAGAACGACATGCCGGCCGCTCCCGCAGATCAGGCGCCGGCCGAGCAGGCCCCGGCAGACGATGCGCCCGCGACCAATGGCGCAGCTACCAACGACTGACGTCCGATGATAAGATAAAGGCCCGCTCCGGCGGGCCTTGTCCATTTTGCAATGATGCCATGCCTGTCCCTCAAAGCTGACGACTTGACGGATCGGCACTCCAATACGATATGCGCTCCTCCGCGTCCGTGCTGACAAAAGGCCAAAGCGATGATCCATTCCGCAGAGATTGAAAACGAACTCGATGGCGATACCCTGCATGAAGAATGCGGCGTGTTCGGTATCCTCGGTCATCCCGACGCGGCAACGCTGACGGCGCTCGGCCTGCACGCCCTGCAGCATCGCGGACAGGAAGCTGCTGGTATCGTCACCTTCGATGGCAAGCAGTTCCATACGGAAAAGCGCATGGGCCTCGTCGGCGACCACTACACCGACCCGGCGACGCTGGCGAAGCTTCCGGGCTTCATCTCGATCGGCCACACACGATACTCAACGACGGGCGAAGTGGCGTTGCGCAA
>JAVBSF010000039.1:0-2614 GCA_031556925.1 Pararhizobium sp. | reverse complement strand
TCCGCCCGATCCTCAGGCAATCGTGTATTGAATCCTGCCACATATTCCGGTCAGGTTTGCTGTGAATTGCTTCTTATGGGGAGTCGGGTTTTTCCAATGAGCTGGATACGAGGTCTGGCGATTGCCGGAGCGGTGGCTTTGTGTGCCGTCCCGGTCGCCGTAATGGGTCAAGTCTCTGCATACGCACCGTCGATGAACGAACCGCCTCCGGGCGTCGACAGCAACGCTGGCTTCGAGCTGCCGTATGAATACAAGCGGCAAGCCGTGTTCTATCGGACCACCGAGGAGCCGGGCACAATCATCGTCAACACGCATGATCGCTTCCTGTATCTCGTGCAGGGCAATAACCGTGCGATCCGCTACGGCGTCGGCGTCGGCCGCGACGGCTTCCAGTGGGGCGGCGTCCATCGCATCACCCGCAAGGCCGAATGGCCGGACTGGACTCCGCCGTCCGAGATGATCGCCCGCCAGCCATACCTGCCGCGCTTCATGGCCGGCGGCCCCGGCAATCCGATGGGCGCACGCGCGATGTATATCGGCACGACCGTCTATCGCGTGCATGGCACCAACGCGCCGGAAACGATCGGGCATTCGGTATCGTCCGGTTGTTTTCGTCTGGTGAATTCCGAGATCGAAGACCTGTATGCGCGGGTCGCGGTCGGCACCAAGATCGTGGTCCAGCATCGCTGACCGCGCGACACATCATCGCGTATTTCTAAAGGCTGCGGCATTCGCAGCCTTTTTTCTTTTGTGCTCCAGCAATCCGCTTTCGGCTTCGCCCGACAGGCAGTAAGACAGGCGCCACACGGCCGCATCAGACGGTCGAATGGAGGAAGGCCTATGTCATCTGCCATCGTCAGGCTTATTGCGACCATTGCCACACTCTTTGCCGTTGCGGCTCCGGCCGCGGCGCAAGACAATTATCCATCCCGCCCCGTTCGCATCATTGTCGGCTTCGGCGCCGGCGCGTCTGCCGATACGGCGGCGCGTGTCGTCGCGCAAAAGCTGGGGCAAATCCTCGGCCAGCAATTCATCGTCGAGAACAAGCCCGGCGCCGGCAGCAATATCGCTACCGAATTCGTTTCGCAGGCGCCGAAGGATGGTTACACGCTGCTGCTCGGCACTGTCGCCAACACCATCAACACGACACTCGCGCCACAGACCCGTTTTGACTTCGCGCGCGACTTCGCACCTGTCACGGCTTTGGTCGTCCTGCCCAACGTGCTGGTCGTACATCCCGACACCAACGCAAAGACACTGAGCGAACTGATCGCTCTTGCAAAATCGAAACCCGACGCGTTGTCCTTCGCCTCATCCGGCGTCGGCACCTCGCCGCACCTGTCGGGCGAATTATTCAACCAGATGGCAGGCGTGAAGCTCGTTCACGTGCCCTATCCCGGCAGCGGTCAGGCCGTCACCGATCTTCTTGCCAATCGCGTGCAGGTGATGTTCTCGCCCGCGCCGACCGTCCTTCAGCATGTCGAAAAAGGCGCCCTGCGCGCGATTGCTTCGACGCAGTTGAAACGCACCGGCGTCGCACCGCAATTGCCGACGATGGATGAAGCTGGCCTCCGCGGCTTCGATACCGGCCTGTGGTTCGGTCTGCTCGCGCCGGCCGGCACGCCGCGCGACATCGTCGACAAGCTGTCGAAAGCAACCAACGAGGCGTTGAAATCGCCGGAGGTCGTCGAGACGCTCTCCAAACAGGGCATGGACATCCTTGGCGGCACGCCGGAGGAGCTTGGCAAAACCATCGCCAGCGAAACCGAGAAATGGGCGAAGGTCGTGAAGGCCTCCGGCCTTCAGAAAAGCAAATAGGATCGGACCGACGACATGAAGTTACGTGCGAAAGACTGCCGCCCTTTTTTCGATGCGGTGGACGAAAAAGCGAAGGACATGGGCGTTGCCGTCACAACGGCGGTTGTCGGACCTGAGGGTCATCTCATCGCGCTTGAACGTATGGACGGCGCCGGGTTCATCACGCCCGACACGGCCATTGCCAAGGCCTACACGGTTGCGGCCTTCCGCTCGATGAGTCCCCGCTTCCCGGATGGCCTTGTGATCCAGCAATGGTTCAAGGAGCGCAATCCGCAATTGATGGCGAATGCGTCCGTCTTCTCCAACGGCAAGATCGCCGCATCCGGCGGCTCGCATCCGGTGTTTGATGGCAACGAGATGATCGGCGCCTATGCCATCAGCGGCGCGACCTCCGGACAGGACGAGGAGATCGCCGAATATGCCCGCAACAAGGTCGGCTGGCAGAAGGCCGCCGCGGATGACTCCGTGGCCGACGGCGTCAAGAAGCACATCAACGATATCTCTTCGAAAGTGGGCCTCGGCGACCGCAAGCTCTGATTCAAACTCCGATGCAAAACCGATGAACGCCCGTCGCGGCGCGTTCCGAACCTTCATGAGGACATGATGCCTGATACGATCCGCCGGATATTGCTCGGGCTTACATTGCTGGCCCCGTTCACGACAGCCGCACTCGCACAGGATTATCCCAACCACCCCGTCAAGATCGTCGTGCCCTATCCGGCCGGCGGCTCCAATGACGTGATCGCACGCATTCTCGCACAGCGCCTCTCGGAGGATATGAAGCAGCCAGTCATCG
>JAVBSF010000215.1:0-7242 GCA_031556925.1 Pararhizobium sp. | reverse complement strand
GGAAGATGCGGCATCTACCGCAGCAAATCCGATTTCTCAGTGGCCGGAATCTTCCGCACCTTCAGCCAGCAGCCCTGAGACGTAAGGCGAAAACGAGCGCCAGCATTCCACGCGAAAAGCATCTTCCGCCGTGCGCATCAGCACGATTTCCGCCTTGCCGAACACCGTGCGCGAGCAGGCGCCGACCGGGAAGACCGCCAAGGATAGATCTTGCGGGCAGCCGCTGTTGAGGGTCGCTTCCGCACCCCGTCCCCTAACGAAGAGCGCGGTGTTTCGATGGGAGATATCCGTTGCCGAATGAAGAACACCGCTTGATGCGGCAGCCGTCAGGAGATCGGCTTCCGTCTCATCGATGATCAACCATTCATCCGGCCCGAGCCACAGCGCATGGCGGCTGCCGGATGAGGCCGAGGTCTTCGGCCGGGTCGGCAGATCGACGCCGAGGGCGGCCGAGAGGCTTGCTACCGCATCCGGTTTTGCCCGGAGCGACAGGCGGCTTGCGGGTGCAGCCGGAGAAACCGAGGCGGAGGCGGAACCGCCGTGAAAGCCGGAAAGCGGCAATGTGCGCGTTGCGAGATCAGCCATTGAGCCGCACTCCTTCCTTGTCGATAAACACCATCTCGCTGACCTCGACCGCAATCGTGCGGTCGGGCATCGGGACATAAAGCGTCTGGCCAAGCTTAGCCTTGCCATCGATGACGAGCGCCATGGCGATGGAGCGGCCACAATTTTCCGACCAGTAGGAAGAGGTGACGTGGCCGAGCATGGTCATCGGCTTCGGCTGGTTCGGATCGGCTACGATCTGCGCCCCCTCCTCCAGCACCACATTCGGGTCCTTGGTCTTGAGGCCGACGAGCTGCTTGCGGCCGGAACGCACGAGATCCGGACGCTTCAGGCCACGAATGCCGACGAAATCCGGCTTCTTCTTGCCGACAGCCCAGCTGAGGCTTGCATCGTCAGGCGTGACGGTACCGTCCGTATCCTGACCGACGATGATATAGCCCTTTTCAGCACGCAGGATGTGCATGGTCTCGGTGCCATAGGCGCAGCCGCCGGCCTTTTCGACTTCCGCACGGATGACTTCCCAGATCGCCGGGCCAAAATCGGCGGGAACGTTGACTTCGAAGCCCATTTCACCGGTGAACGACATGCGGAACAGCCGGGTCGGCACGCCGCAGATCTTGCCTTCGCGCACGCTCATATGCGGGAAGGCCTCGTTGGACAGATCGATGCCCTCGACCAGCGGCGCGATGACGTCGCGGGCCTTCGGACCTTGCACCGCGATAACCGCCCACTGTTCGGTGGCCGAGGTCAGCCAGACATTCAAGTGGGGGAATTCGGTCTGCAGATAGTCTTCCATGTGGTTCATGACGCGGGCGGCACCGCCCGTCGTCGTCGTCACGTGGAAACGATCCTCGGCCATGCGGCCGACGACGCCGTCGTCATAGACGAAACCGTCCTCGCGCAGCATGATGCCGTAGCGGCAGCGACCGGGCTTCAGCGTATCCCAGCTGTTGGTGTAGATCAGGTTGAGGAAGGCGGCCGCATCCGGGCCGACGACCTCGATCTTGCCGAGCGTCGAGGCATCGAACATGCCGACGGTTTCGCGAACGGTCTTGCACTCGCGGTTGACCGCCTGGTGCATGTCTTCGCCGGCGCGCGGGTAGTACCAGGCGCGCTTCCACTGCCCGACATCCTCGAACACGGCGCCTTCGGCTTCTTCCAGCGCATGCATCGGCGTCTTGCGGGTGGGGTCGAACAGCTCGCCGCGCGAATGGCTGATCAGCGTGCCGAAGGTGACGGGGGTATAGGGGGCGCGGAAGGTGGTGAGACCCACTTCCGGGATACCGCGTCCGAGCGCCTCGGCAGCAATCGCCAGACCGTGCAGATTGGAAAGCTTGCCCTGGTCGGTCGCCATGCCGTTGGTGGTGAAACGCTTGATATGCTCGATCGAGTGCATGCCTTCGCGCACGGCCAGACGAATATCCTTGGCGCAGACGTCGTTCTGGAAGTCGATGAAGGCCTTGACGGTCGTGTCGTCGCCGGCACCTTCCGCCGCACCGGACATGCCGCCGGTCCACTGGAAGGCGTTCGTTGCCTGCAGTTCGACCTTGCTCGTTGCTTCAAAGCCGGAGGCCTTGGCCATCAGCTCGCCAGCGGCCAGCGCTTCCTCGATGGTGGCTTGCAGATCGGTCGTGCCGTTGCAGGCGCCGATGGAAAGGCAATCCTGCGCATAGACGCCGGGCAGGAACGACCCGCTCTCCGCATCGTAAGCGACCTTGCCGCGCGACTGGGAGAACATATGGACGGAGGGCGTCCAGCCAGCCGAGGTCAGGAGTGCGTCGATCGCGATGTTGCGCTTGGCGCTCGAACCGTTGCGGGCAACCGACATGCCGGCGACACGCAGCTTGCCGGAGGTCGAGAGAACACTGTGGCCGGTCAGCACCTCGATGCCGAGCGAGCGGGCTTCGGCGAGAACGGCTTCGCCCGGCTTTTCGCGGCAATCGACGATAGCCGCGACGGTCACGCCGGCACGCTTCAGGTCGAAGGCGGCTTCATAGGCAGAATCATTGGCGGTGTAGACGCCGACCTTGCGGCCGACGGCGACGCCGAAATGGTTGAGATAGGTGCGCGCCGCCGCTGCCTGCATGATGCCGGGACGGTCGTTATTGGCGAACACCATATGGCGCTCGATCGCACCGGTAGCGATGATCACGCGCTTGGCGCGGACCTGCCACATGCGCTCACGCGGCAGGCGGCGATCGGGCTTGGAGACATGATCCGTCACACGCTCGACAAGCGCGACGAAATTCTGGGCGTAGTAGCCGAAGGCCGTCGTGCGGGTTAGCACGGTGACGTTCGACATCCTGGCGAGATCAGCCGCCGTCTTCTGCGCCCAGGTGAAACCATCGAGACCATCGACGGTGACGCTCTTGTCATAGTGCATCGCGCCACCGACTTCCGGCTGCTCGTCGCAGAGGATGACGCGGGCGCCGGTCTTTGCCGCCGCAAGCGCTGCCGAAAGGCCGGCGATACCGCCGCCGATCACCAGCACGTCGCAAGGGGCATAACGGCTGGCATAGTGATCCGGGTCGTCTTCCGTCGGCGAAACGCCGAGGCCGGCGGCCGCGCGGATCTGCGGCTCGTAAATGTGCTTCCACGCCTGCTTTGGCCACATGAAGGTCTTGTAGTAGAAACCGGCGGCGAAGAACGGCGACAGTAGGTTGTTGATCGAGCCGAGGTCGAAGGACAGCGACGGATACCGGTTCTGCGAGATCGTCTTCATACCGTCGAAGACTTCCTGCACCGTGGCGCGCACGTTCGGCTGCTGGCGGGCCGCATCGCGCTCCACGCCGATCAGGCCGTTCGGCTCTTCAGGGCCGGCGGAAACAACGCCGCGCGGGCGGTGATACTTGAACGAACGGCCGACGAGGTGAACGCCGTTGGCAAGCAGCGCCGACGCGACGGTGTCGCCCTCGAGCGCGCTGTAGCTCTTGCCATCGAAGGTGAAGCGGGCGGTTTTCGCCGGGGTCAGGCGGCCAGCGCCGGGAATGCGGTTTGCGCCGGTCATTTCGCGTTGGACTCCGTGGCTTCATAGGTTTCGACAGGGGCAGCAGCAGGCGCCGCCGCTTCCAGATCCGGCTTCGGAAGGCCGGCCTTGTAGGTCAGCCTGAACTTGTCGCTGACGGTGTCGCGCACCGCATTGAAGAAACGGCCGCAGCCGCTGATGTGGCGCCAGCGCTCGAAGATCAGCCCTTTCGGGTTGTCGCGCAGGAAGAAGAACTCTTCGAACTCTTCATCCGAGATATCGGCGATGTTGGTCGACCGGGCGATATGGGCGTCACCCGCGCCGCGGAATTCGAGCTCGGAACGCTCTTCCTCGCAATAGGGGCAATAGATCAGCAGCATGGGAAGCTCCCGGCACTTTGAATTTTTGAGGACGGATAAACCGTCGTGATAGGAACGCGCATAGCGAACATGTCAGTGCGCCACGGCAGCCGCAGCCGCCTCGTCGATCAGGCGCCCCGAGCGGAAGCGATCGAGGGTGAGGCCCGCAGCCAGCCGGTGCGGCTCGCCCTTGGCGATAAGGTGGGCGAAGAGATTGGCCGAGCCCGGCGTCGCCTTGAAGCCGCCGGTGCCCCAGCCGCAATTGACGAACAGGTTCTGGACCGGTGTCACGCCCTGGATCGCCGAACGGTCCGGGGTGTTGTCGGTGATGCCGCCCCACTGGCGCATCATCTTGACGCGGCGGAAGATCGGGAAGAGCTCGCAGATCGCATCCAGCGTATGGGTGATGATCTGCAGGCCGCCCGTCTGGGAGTAGGATTTGTACTGGTCGGTGCCGGCGCCGATGACCAGCTCGCCCTTGTCGGACTGCGAGATATAGGCATGCACCGTGTTCGACATGACGACGCAGGGGAAGATCGGCTTCATCGGCTCCGACACCAGCGCCTGCAGCGGCACCGAATGCAGCGGCACCCGCACATCGGCCATCGCCATGACGACGGAGTTGTGACCGGACGCCGAGACGCCGATCTTCTTCGCGCCGATGAAGCCTCTGTTGGTATCGACACCGGTGACCTCGCCGTTCGGGCCACGGCGGATGCCCTTCACTTCGCAATTCTGAATGATGTGCACGCCGCGATCGGCAGCTGCGCGGGCATAGCCCCAGGCGACGGCATCGTGGCGGGCCGTGCCGCCGCGACGCTGGAGGGCGGCGCCATTGATCGGATAACGCGCGCCGGCGGAGATATCGAGCGGCGGGCAGTAATCCCGCGCCTCTTCCGGCGTCAGCCATTCATTGTCGATGCCATAGAGACGGTTGGCATGGATATGGCGCTTGAACACCTGCTGGTCATGGATGTTGTGCGACAGCATCATGACGCCGCGCGGCGAATACATGACATTGTAGTTCAGCTCCTGGCTGAGATTTTCCCAGAGCTTCAGCGAGTGCTCGTAGATGTCCATGCTCTCTTCATAGAGATAGTTGGACCGGATGATGGTGGTGTTGCGGCCGGTGTTGCCGCCGCCAAGCCAGCCCTTTTCCAAGACGGCGACATTGGTGATGCCGTGCTCCTTGGCCAGATAATAGGCAGCGCCCAGACCATGACCGCCGCCGCCGACGATGATGACATCATATTCCTTGCGCGGCTCGGGCGAGGTCCACTGCGCCTCCCAACCCTTGTGGCCACGCATCGCTTCGCGAGCCACGGCAAAAACCGAATATTTGCGCATCCGCCTGTTAAACTCCGTCCATCCGGGGAATTCCCTATTGCCGTTAGAAATCGCAAATCCCGGCGATCCGCAACGGCTGTTTTGCGACGCAATCCGCCGCGTCCTGCCTGTGTTGCGACATCGCCACCTCGGCACCCGATCTTGCCGGGCAAGGCGGCATCATGGCCCTTACCGCGTAAAAATTCGAGCCACCGGGCAATTTTCAGTCCCCGCCCCCATCTGGCGGCTGGACTTCGGCCGGGCGATCTGATATCCGCTCTTTCCAATCGTAAAGCCCTCGGGCTCCGCGAACATCATTTTATTGCCTCGTCGACCTGACTTCGTGAGGCGGATAACTCGAACAAAGGAACGGGATTAACGTGCAGGTACTAGTCCGCGACAACAACGTCGATCAAGCGCTTCGCGCACTCAAGAAGAAGATGCAGCGCGAAGGTATCTTCCGTGAAATGAAGATGCGTGACTACTACGAAAAGCCTTCCCAGAAGCGCGCCCGCGAAAAGGCTGAAGCCGTTCGCCGCGTTCGCAAGCTGGCTCGCAAGCGCATGCAGCGCGAAGGCCTGATCAGCGGTGGCCGCACCGCAGCAGCTGCACGCTGATCCGCGGTCTCGACCATTAGACGGCATACCGGCGGGGGCGACGTGTCGCCACCGCCTTTTCTGTATGTGGCGGGCTCTCCCGTCAAAAGCCCCATTAACCGATCATCCGGCCCATGGCGGCGGCGTGCAAGACGCGCCATAATGTCTTCGGACATGGAGCGCAGCATCGACGGAGATGCTCCTGATTCGCTCTTCACTGGAAATGCACATGGCTTGAGCGAGTATGCCGGGCGCATGTGCGACGAGCATCGCTTAATTGAGGAATCGATCTTGACATCGACTGCCAGGACTGCGGATTTTTCCGGTAACATTTCCTTCGCCCGTTTCATTGGCGCCCGTTTCATCGGCATCGCCGGCCTTCTGACCGCCGCCGCCATAGGCCTTTCCGGCTGCCAGACGGCCGATCCGTCTTCGAACATGATGCGTGTCGAGCGCGAGCAGGGTTCGGAACAGAACATCGCCTCCCTGTCGAACGTGATCGCCGCCAATCCGAGCGATCCCGAAGGCTACAATGTTCGCGGATCCGCCTATGGCCGCGCCGGCGAATTCCGCCGCGCGCTTGCCGACTTCAACAAGGCGCTCGAACTGAACCCGCAGTTCTATCAGGCCTATGCCAACCGGGCGCTGGTCGAACGCAACATGGGCGATCAGGCGCAGGCGCAGGCCGACTACAACCGCGCCCTGCAGCTCAACCCGCGCTACGACATCGCCTCTATCGGCCGCGGCAATCTCTACCGTCAGGCCGGCCAGCTCGACGCCGCCTTTGCCGATTTCAATAAGGCGATCGAACTCGACACCACCGATCCCCGCGCCTATCACAATCGCGGCCTGATCTATCAGGCACGCAACCAGCACGCACAGGCAATAGAGGACTTCTCGACCGCGATCTCGCTCGCGCCGAATTCGCCGGAACCCTATAACGGCCGCGGCATTTCCTATGTCGCCCAGAACGACAACGACAACGCCTTCGCCGACTTCAACACCGCCATCACGCTCAACGGCAATATCGCCGAATCCTGGGCCAACCAGGCGCTGGTTTATGAGCGTCAGGGCAATTTCGAAAAAGCCAAGCGTTCCTATTCGCACGCCCTGAAGCTCGACCCGAAATACGAGCCGGCCCGAGCCGGTCTCAACCGCATCAACGGCGGCGCCTGAGCGACGGCCGATCTGCCGGAAGCGATCTCATGAAAATGCCCGCGCGAAGCGGGCATTTTCGTTTCCGGATTTTGTCTAAAGCGTGTCGCGATCTTTGAGATTCGCTCATACGCTTTAGGCTGCGGTGACAAATTAACTATTTGATCCATAGCATGATGCTTGCGAGCTTTATGAAGCCGAGGAAGTTGTCGGCGAGCTTGTCGTAGCGGGTTGCGATGCGTCGCCATTGTTTGAGCTTGGCGAAGAAGCTCTCAAT
>JAVBSF010000346.1:0-3554 GCA_031556925.1 Pararhizobium sp. | reverse complement strand
AGCCCCCCCATTCAGTCGCTGCTTCGCTTCTTTATGCCCGCCGGTGCAGTCACCTACGACACGCGCGTGGCTAGCTACAATCCGTGGGTGTCGCTCTATTGGCTGGTGTCAGGCAAAACCGTCGGAGGCACTGTGCTCTATGGCCAAGATAACCTGTTAGAGCGCGCTGAAGCGCTGCGACTTTATACGCTTGGCAGCGCCAAACTATCGCGCGAAGAGGATGTTAAGGGCACTTTAGCCGTGGGCATGTATGCTGACATTGCCGTGCTGTCTGACGACTATTTTTCAGTGCCCATAGCATCGATCAAAGAGATTGTCTCTGTGATGACAATTCTTGGCGGCAAGGTAGTCTATGGCGCTGAGGAGTTTATTGCGCTGGATGAAAATCGCGATCTACCTGTCAGCCCTGATTGGTCGCCCGTGCGCCACTACGGAGGTTACTTTCAGAAGCATCTGCATGGCGACAGCTGCAACGTCCACTGCCACCATCTGCAAAAACGCTGCCTCGATCAACATCTTGGCCATCATAGCCATGAGCGTCCACTAAATCCGTGGAGCTTTGGGTGCGACTGCTTCGCTTATTGACCTGGCAGAAGTCGTTGTGCAAAGGCGAACGAAAACTAAAAAAACCTAAAGGTGTGGATTTATCTTCTGTGGGATTCAGAAGATAAATCCACACCTTTAGGCTAAAAGGATATCGATATGAAGAAAATTTTACGCTTTTTTGCGTTGACATTTGCGGTAGGGTGCCTCCTGGTTGGCTCCGCTAGCGCTGAAGACAAAAAATCTGATCTGGCCGATCAAGCAATCCAAGAAACCTCCAATATTTTAAGTGAGCGCTATCAGCTATACAACATCGCGGTGACGGGAGTTTCTGAGAAGGATCACTTTAAAACTATCGGAGTAAAGTTTCAGATCTACCGACCTCTCACTAAAGAGGAGGGCCGGCAGATCTTAGTCGCCAGCACAGAAGAGCTATTAAAACAACTCAACACTCCAGAGCTATTGCCATTTTTAACCCCTTCACCCTTCACAGAAAAGAATGTGCAAGTGGTGATTTTTGTTTATGACGAAAAGGGGCAAGATGTCTACCACCCTCAGATCGGCGTCTTTGCGATGGAAAATGGCAAAGTTGAATACCACACCGAAATTCCGCAAAAGAAATTCGGTTACTATTCATCTGAGGAGGAAAGCTACGAACAAGCTAAGAAAGCTAGTGAAGAGGCATCCTCGCAGAAGAAGGTGACTGAAAAGGTTCCTGCCCAACAGAAAGCTGCCGAAGGAGCTCCCACCCTTGCGCCAGCCCCTCTATCAACACCGGCACCTGCGCAGCGCTAAGCAAATAAATTAGGGTATACCCTCAATTGAGGGTGCTCCCTAAGAGAGAATCTTCAGGTCCAAACCGGATGATTTGAAGACGCTCTCTTAGGGAACCAATGATCATTTTATCTAAATTCTGATGGCGTCGCCCTTGACTTCGCAGACCTCTTAGCTTAAACTGGTTGCATCAAAATCAGTTCACCATAAGATACGCCGCAATGCTGCCGCAAACTCCCAACAAATCTTTTCTATCGCGTCGCTCTGCCGCTGAGCGGCTCTGGGACCTATGGTGCATTGCATCAGTGGTGGGCATTTGGCCGCGCTTTATCGAACCTCAATGCATTGCAGTCACACGAAAAACCATAAAAATCGACCGCTGGCCTCAGGAATTGCAAGGGCTGAAGCTTTTACATTTTAGCGATCTACACCTTCACAAAGATACCTCTCAACAATTCCTTCGAAGGCTGACTGACAAAATTCAAGCCCTTAATCCAGACCTGATAGCTTTTACTGGAGACTTCCTCTGTCGCGCCAATATTGGCGACAAATCGCGCCTGCAAAACTTTTTAAATACCCTTTCAGCGCCTTTAGGGTGCTATGCCGTGCTGGGCAACCATGATTATGCGGAGCCGACAACCATCAACAGCCAAGGGGAATATGACCTATTGTCGCAAGATGGCCGCCCCTATATTGTTCAAGGTTTTGAGCGCCTCTTTACACCCTTAAAGCTAGCAAAAACGGTTACCGCGCGCGCGCTGGCAGTGCCTCCTCACAGCGACCTTTGCGAACTGCTTAACGGCACGCCATTTAAGCTTATGCACAATGAAACGCAGCAGATCTCAGCTGCAGGCAAAGCGTTCAATCTCTGTGGCCTTGGGGAATATACCCTTGGCAGAACGCTCCCACAGCAGGCATTTGAACAGTATGACCACAACCTCCCGGGGGTCATTCTGCTGCATAATCCCGATGGCCTTTCGCTGATGGACGGCTTTCCCGGAGAGCTCGTGCTATGCGGCCATACCCACGGTGGCCAGATAAACCTTCCGTGGCTGTGGAGGAAGTTTACTGCCATGGAAAATGAGCAGCTCAAACGCGGCCTGGTGCGGCATCAAAAACGCTGGGTATATGTGAATCGCGGCATTGGCAGTTTAATACCGTTTCGTTGGTTTTCTATGCCGGAGCTGACCCTATTAACCATGGAAAGCGCATGACACCCTCTCAGCGAATTAGCATTGTTCTTCTAGCTGGCGGCATTGGCAGCCGCATGCAGATGCCCACCCCCAAGCAGTTTATGCTCCTAACCGGCAAGCCGCTGCTGCAACATAGCTACGAAGTGCTTGCTGGCCTGCCAAATGTTTATGAGGTTGTCATTGTCTGCGACCAACCCTACCGCGATCTTTGCCAAACATTTGCCACCCACCCATCGCAAAAGTTTGCCCTACCAGGGCCGCGGCGCCAAGACTCGGTGTACAATGGTCTTTTGGCATGTGATCCCTCAGCAGACCTCATCTGCATACACGACGGTGCCAGGCCGCTGCTTTCACAAAAAGTCGCTCAAGCTGTCATCGATGCCGCCATCGAAATCGGCGCTGCCGCTGCGGCAGTTCCAACGAAATCGACCATCAAAGAAATCGATAGCTCGGGACTGGTTGTGCGCACACCTCCACGTGAGGTACTGTGGGAAGTGCAAACTCCACAGGCTGTGCGGCGCGATAATCTGCATGCAGGGTTTTCCTTTGCACGCGCCCATGAGCTGACTGTTACCGACGATGTTTCCCTGGTTGAATTGCTAGGCCTACCTGCGAAGCTTGTCACCGCCTGCTATAGCAACATAAAAATCACCACCCGCGAAGACTTGCTCTTGGCAGAGCAGCTTTTAAGCGATCTTCTCAACATGCCGGCAGCTCATGGCTAGATATCAACTGCTGATTACATACGATGGCACCGCCTATAGCGGCTGGCAAGTGCAGCCGAATGGCATTGCTATCCAGCAACTCATCCAAAGTGCGTTAACCACAGCCCTGCGCACACCCATCACTATACATGGCTCGGGGCGCACGGATGCCGGCGTCCATGCCTTAGGGCAAGTTGCCCACTTTGACTATCTGCAGCCGATAGACCCATTTCGTTTAATCCATAGCCTCAATGGGATGCTTCCCAAAGACATCCGCATCCTCAATATCGCGTGTGCTGAAGAATCTTTCCATGCGCGCTATAGTGCCATCAGCAAAGTC
>JAVBSF010000262.1:0-8134 GCA_031556925.1 Pararhizobium sp. | reverse complement strand
TCAACTGCGGCTATCACATGGAACAATTCATCGCCTCTGGGGAGCTCTACCTCGTGAGCTCGGTTGGCTATCTGGAATCTTCCTTTGTTATCTAGGTAGACTTTATGGTAGTGGCTGTTGCTAGAGACATAAGTGGTAACTGGGTAGCCTCTTTTGTAGCCGCTCACCACAATCCCGTGAGCGTCAAACCTCAATAGCGTTCTTGTTTCCACCTCTATTTCGTGGCGGATCTCCCAAAGATGCTCGTGAATTTCCTCTTGAAGCTTTGAGACACCAGCGAGCCCGAGAGCTTTATAGCCCTCTGCGGAGGAGAGCTGAATACCGAAAATTCCCATTTCCTTGAGCTGCTTAGCAACGGTTTCTAGCTCTTCCTTATTTAAGCCCAGCAAGGTCATCTCGGTTGCCCAGGAGAGGCTATTGAAAAGTTTGTAGCAATTGAGCCAAGCATCTGGCTCCGCAGCTACTCTCTTCAGGAGCTTTTCAGACTTGGAATTTTCGGGAGAAAATTTTCCTTTAGAGTAAGCCTGAGCACGCTCTATGAGTTTCATTTCCATGGGTAAAACCGCAGTCATGGGGTGCCTTTCTGGTGTAGCTGTTTTGCTTTAAAACTATCAGAGTCTTGCTGTGCCGGCACGCTCTACACGGGCTCGCTTCTCTCGCTCCCATTGAATTCGAAGCCAGATGCTCTCTCGATAGGCATTGTAGTGGCTAACCCAGCTGTTCATCATTCCGGGAACATTGTCATCCACGAACTGATTTGGAGATGAACCCCAGCTGCTTTCAAGCGTTTCGTGATCGTAAACTTCAAATTTCAGGCTGCCGTCTTCACCCACGTGAGTGATGTAGTCCTCTTTACCCATGGTGGAGTAGCTGCTGTAAGTGAGCCCATTTTTTCCAGAGCGAAGTCGAGCGCTAGTGAAGAAAGGACTCTGTGCAAGAGCGGCGTCCACCTTCTTGCAGTTGTTGTCTGCTTCACGAATGCGCTCTTGAAGTGCGCGAGTCACGAGAGCTGAGGGGCCACCCTTCAAGGGATCTTTGTAGCGCTTGAGAACCTCTCCCACGGCTTGAGTTTCCTCTAAATTCAACCCCTTCTCGTAGCAGTATTTTGCGATTTCTCCATGCTGCACTGGCAACATGGCTCGATAGGCGTCTACTGGAGAGTTTGGCTGCGGAAGTCCAGGGCCAGTTGCTGGCTCTTTGGGGCCCCAGCGGCGGGCCTCCCATTCGGCATAGGACTCCACCATTTTCGTTTGTGGTTTACCTTGGCCGTATTCGGCGTCAAGCTGCTTTTCAGCAGCCCGATAGGCGTCTTGAGGATTCTCGAAGTGAGTATCTACGGAGCCGAAAGGGCAATTACCTTTCTCGGCGCGGCAAGGAGAAACATCTTTAGAGCGAGGATTAATGTGATAAAGCATAGTGCATTACTTTCTAACGCGAGTTGCACATGGAATACAGGCGGCTTAATCCTCTTCACTCGGTTCATCACCATTGGCATTTTTGCGCGGCCAAGTGAGACTTTTAGCCGCACGAGTAGGCTCCAGTTCCCAGCCTAATCTGTAGTGGAATCTCTCTGCAGCATTCTCTATGATTCTCCTGTTGGAGACCGGTTTCGGGTTCAACTCCGCTTCCGCAGGAATGATTATCTCCCAGGTTCCCGGGTTCGGTTTAGCTTCCGCCGCCCAACGTTTCCATTCGGTGAGCGTTAACCCAGAGTCCCAATACTCCTTGGCCGCTTCTTTAAACTTATCCATGCGACCCCAGGATTGATGGCTAGACGCAATTTCGTAAAGCTCTATGGGGTAGACATAAACTTCATCGGGATTCACAGTAAGCTCGTGAGAAGTTAAGTCATGGTTTCCACCCATGCCTCCAATACCTAGAACCCAACGCCCATGAGACTCCAAATCGGGGGAAGCGAATAAGCCGTTGTGACGCCCGGGACGACCTTCGGGAGTAGTCTCCTCAAATGTTTTTAGCAAAGTAGAGAGATCATCGAAGTGTTTCTCCTGAGGCTTAAGTGGTCCAATTCGATAGACTTTAGCCTTCTTAGTCGCCTTAGGGAATGTCTCCTGAGTTTTTTCGAAAGCAACTCGAGCTTGCACTTCAGTTTCGTAATGAGATGATTCGCCACCGAAAGGGCAATCTCTCAAATCTGCTTTGCACAGGCCAGGATTGCCGCTCGCAGGATTCACGTGGTACACCATAATGATCTTATCTAACAAAAGGAGGGCACACCAATTTGGTGTGCCCTCCTTTTAGTTTACCTCTTACGCGGTAGCATCACCCTCGGTGAAAGGGTTCTTTACGGTGCGGCGAGCCTTAGGAGCACGCTCTGTTACAACCTTCTCAACTGCGTCAACAGCTGCATTGGCTGCAGTGGTAGCCGCCGCGGCGGCTACTGCACCATCTCCACCGGAGAGCTCAGCTAGTTTCCCAGCTGCGGTGCCAGCGGCGGCACCTTTCACCATGCCCTTGAGAGAGACACCGGTGAGGTTCTGTACAACCGCATCGAGCTCAGCGAAGTTCTTTCCTACAGCTCCAGAAAGGGTGTTGAGCCCAGCGCCATCTGAGCCACCGAGGATGGTGACGTTATCGATGCTGGAGAGCGGAGCTGCAAGCTCGCGAGCAATTTCAGGAGCCTTCTGGATGATGAGCTCCACGATAGCTGCCTCACCATACTTAGCGTAAGCGTCAGCCTTCTGGTTCATGGACTCAGCCTCAGCGAGACCCTTAGCCTCTACGGCTTCAGCTTCAGCCTTACCGATTGAAGCGACTCGCTCAGCTTCCGCACGAGCGATTGCGGCGGTTGCGGCCGCCTCAGCTTCACCGGCGAGGCGAACACGCTCAGCGGCGGCTTGTGCCTCGTACTTCACCTGGTCAGCTGCGGCGCTAGCCTGGAGGCGAACACGCTCAGCCTCAGCGGCAGCAGAGATTTTGGTCTTTTCGGCGGCGGCGGCAGCAGAGATCTTAGTCTCCTCAGCGGCGGCAGCAGCCTCAACCTCGACACGGTACTTCTCAGCGTCAGCAGGCTTACGGATTTCGATGTCAAGCTGACGCTCACGAAGAGCGGCTTCCTGCTCAGCAGTCTCCTGACGGATTGCAGCAATAGCCTTGTCCTGGGCAGCCTTAGCGAGCGGCCCAGCAGCCTCAGCCTCGGCTAGAGCGCGGTCGGTTTCAGCCTTAAGCTGTGACTTGCGTAGCGCGAGGTCACGGTTACGCTCCTCGATGTGCTGCTGTGAGGTAACCTCTTTGTCGGTGGCGCGCTGGTTGTTAGAAGCGATTGCCTCTCGAGCGTCAGCCTTAACTTTCTCCGACTCGGCGGCACCGAGGGCCTGGATGTAGCCGTTCTTGTCGCTGATGTCTAGCACCTGGAAAGAGTCAACTGCAAGCCCCATGAGCTTAACCTCGTTGTCCGTGGTCTCACGCACATTCTTAGCGAGATCCTCACGCTTGATGAGTAGATCCTCTACGGACATGGCAGCGATAGCGGAACGAAGTGAACCGGTGAGAGTCTTGTCAAGGTTCTCGCGAATAACAGCGAAGAAGTCCTTAGCAGAACCGAAACGCTCTTGAGCGTCACGAATGGATTTCTCGTCCTGGTTCACCTTAACCATGGCTACTGCCTCAACAGAGAGAGGGATCTTGTTCACATCCACACCGGAAACGGTGATGGGGACGCTGATCTGTCCGAGGGGAACCTCTACGTAGCTTTGCACCACGGGGAGCACGAATGCGCGACCACCAGGCTTAACAACCTTAGCGCCGTCGGCGGTACGAGTACCGGAAACGATGAGTGCGTGAGTCTGTGGCACAACGCGAACCCGTGAGAAAATGAATCCCACAACCCCGAGTCCGAGCGCCAGAAGCACCGCAATTCCAATAATGATAGGTAGATCCATTTACCTTTCCTTTCTATTTACTCGCTTAATCAGAGGGCTTCTACTGTAATGCCCACTGGACGATCACCTGAAAACTCAGCGTCTACAATGCGGAGCCTAGCCGCTTTCTCAAGCGGCTCTTTAGAGTGCGCGGGAACCTTGAAGGAGCTTCCCCCGAGCTCTAGAAGAACTTCACCCTCAGTGCCACTCCACCAGTTCACCGGCACTACGGAGCCTACAACCTTACTAGTATCCAGCTTGTATTCCTTATTGGAAGCTGTCTCAATGTGCTTCACGAAACCGTAGAACACAAATGAGAGGAATAAGCCGCCAACTGCGGAAATGCTCAGGACAAGCACCTCGCTAGTTATACCGAATCCCTGGCAGATAAGCCCCACTCCACCGAGACCTCCGAGGAATACACCGAGAAGTTGCACAATGGGTACATCCGCATCCCCCACGTGGAAAATAGCGTCAAAAATTCCGTCGAGAATGAAAGCCACTGCGAAGATTCCCACACCGATCAAAGAGACGGTGAGAAAGAAACTGAAAATAGAAACTTCGTTGAAGAAGTCAGTGATTAGCTCCATGAAGAACTCCTTAGCGTGAGCAACTTTTCCCAGTTCTCACGAATGCCGTTGCTGATTTTTTCCACATCGCTTTTAGTCCCCCGAAGCTCGAAACGAGCTAACACTGGAACGCCGAGTTTAGCGGCCACCACATCTCCTGCGGCGGCATACTTCTCTCCAAAATTCAAATTGCCTGCGCCGATAACCCCGATGCAAAACTTCCTGTGCTCGGGATTTTTGAGAAACTTCTTCACTTGTGGAGGCACAGAAGCTTCACCACGACCAGCACCATAGGTGGGCACGAAAAGCACATAGGGATAAGCCACCTGAAGCTCATCGTCCCCAGGCCGAAGCGGGAGCCTTTCGGCAGCTATAGCTAGCTGCTCTACGAAAATCCTAGTGTTCTCGGTCACTGACGAGAAAAAGACTATCCGGGGGTCAAGCATGTGAGTATCTTACCGACAAAAGTTCTGAATCGAAGATTGCGATAAAACAATCACATGCGAAAACCTGGAGAGAAAAAGAAAGGCGCACTTACGCTAGACGAGTGCCTAGAAAAGGCCGCACGGCTCATCGAAGAGAACGGTATCTGCATGTTCATTGTGGACATTAAAGGCTCCACTAACTATGGCACAGAAAGCAACGTTGACTACTTCAAAGAGCTATTTCGTTTCACAAAGGAAGTGAGTGAGAAATACGACTCACTGTTCCCAGTGAACCACCTCTCCATAGGTCCGAGCAGGACAGAAAAAGGCTTCGAATATGGGCTCGGGGACGCTCGCTGGGCTGGAGTTGACTCCATCGAAACAATTAAGCTCATCCACGAATACAAAGAGAAAAATTTCCCAAACCTACCACTTTACTACGGTGTCGCTGCAGATGGCTGGAGTGAGGGGATAGAGCTAATAAAGTGAGTTTCAATAAAAGAGGGCCGTGTTAGCTTTAGCAACTAACACGGCCCTCTTTTATTTGCTTAAGCGGCACCTTCCGCTACACAAAGATGACACTTTTTATTTGGCTTTTTCCCATGATGTAGCCTGTGAGCGGTGGCCATGCTAGAGCAGCTTGAGCATTTTTCGCCTTGGTGTTTAACCATTCCGTGAATTTCACAATGCTTCAGGTTCACGGCTTTTTGATTCACGCAAAGCCTACATTTATCACCCACATGAGTGACGAAGCCATGCTTCTCGCAGTGCTTTTTAGCTACAGAGGACTCCGAACGGCAACGATTACAGGAGTCGCCAGTGAAAGACGTTTCACCGTGCTTCTCGCAATGCTTTGTGGAAATGGCCTCTCCGACGGAGCAGCGACCGCAGGTGTCGCCTTGATGCTTAGTCATGCCGTGCTTCTCACAATGCTTTTCAGTGATGCGAGAATTGGTTTGGCATTTGATGCACTCTTCTCCACGGAATGTCACTAAACCGTGGATTTCGCAGTTTTGCTGGGAGAATGTGACTTTACGAACTGAGACAGCTTCTCTTTTAAGTTTAGCAGCTGCTTTTCTTTCTGCTAGCTCATTTTTAACTTTTTCTTTTTCGATTGCCCTGCATGATTGACAGCTACCATAACGGTAATACTCCTGATGAATTTCACATTTCATTTCACCCCGGCGCTCTGCAATGCAAGCCAGACATCTTTTAAGTTTGTCCTTTTTATTGATCGGTAGCTCATGCGGTATACAAAGCAACTCGCCGGGGACGAGCTCAGCGCATTTCAAACAAACCGAGCTTCTATGATCAGCAAGTCCATGAATAGAGCATTTCCTTTGCTTAATTCTCACTGATTTGCATTTAGCACATGCGTCAGCCTGGAAGACTGTGCTCTTATGAAGAGGGCAATAGCCGACTTCAGTCTCATTTACGCAGCTAATGCATTTACCGCCGGGCCGGTGAGCTACCGATCCATGTTTTTCACAATTAGCGATGATGATAGATGTTCCATAGCTGTGAACAGGAGCGTTGCGGCGGCCGCCGGGTGCGCTGTTGAGGCATAGAGAGTCCTGGGTCCATAAATCCCCCACAAGCTCTTCCTCTTCGATGTAAGCGTGCGCCTTACGGGCATATCTCTTAAGAACGGTTTTCTGAAGAGTAGTCGCATGAGCGTTTTTCCAATTTTTGAGCTTATTGTTCTCAGTTTGACCGCCGGAACCCATGTAGCCATCGTTTAGGCATTCCTCTAGGCTTGCTTCTGATTTTTTGAGAGTATGAACGCCAAAATAGTACTTATCACTATCCAAGGCTGTAATCTTGTACGTGTAATGGGTTCTCTCAGGATTAATCCACTCATAGACTCGATCCCCCGCGGTAGTTTCGATGTGCCAGCCTAAATCTTCAATGAAGATATCCTTGTTGCTTTTGCGAGTGCCATCCTCACGATATACTTCACCTAGCTTAGTTCCGATGGTGCGATCTGGTCCGTAGCGAGTCGCATAAGCCATGCCTAGCACCTCTTTGCGAGAACCGGTCTCGATTGTTTTACCGGGAGCGACTAGGTAATCCTTCTTCTTAGCCTGACTCACTAATGTCATACCGGCGTGCTCGTAGACACTGGTGACCTCACCGCTCATATCCTGGTAGGTGAAAAAATCAGCAGGCTTGTAATTCTCAATGTAGTAATGAATAAGTGCGCTCGCGCCACGATAGACTCTCACGCCCCGCTTGAACGCTAGCCTAAGTAGCTCTGCGGAATATTCTCGCTTCATCGCAGCTGTTCGCGGATAACAGAATTGAATTACCGCAATGAGTTCACCTTCATATTCCATTCCTATGGAGCTCAGGGAGCCGGCAATTCGAGCTGCCCCCTGGCGATGATTGAGCTCAAGAAAAGAGTTAGCTAACTCCGCATCAATCTTTCGTATTTCACATTTTCTTAAAGATATTTTATTCAAGAGCAATCCGCCGTCCAAGGGTAATTTCAATTATTTTATCAAAATTACCCCTGGACTACAGGCTCAAAGATTACCGTGGAAAATGAGTGAGATATCGCTGAATATAAGCATTCCGAGGAAGCCGAATACTAGGATTGCCGATACGGAGCCCATGGCCATATAGACTGTTTGGCGTGTGGGCTTGTACTCGATCTTTCGGAATTTGCTCCACCAGAGTCGGCAGCTGTCCATAAAAGCTATGAACATACGGCCGCCGTCGAGTGGAAGTATCGGCAACAAATTGATAAAACCCAGTCCAAAGTTGAATAACGCCGTATACAGAATATACATGTAAAGCTTGTTCACAGGCTCTTCATCCGCAACAGCCACATCGCCATAGGTTTTACCAACTGATACAACACTTCCCGGGCTGTCGTCTGGTCGGTCACCGGTGAAGATGCTGTTGAAAACAGGCTGAACCTTGCTTGGAAGATTAGCGAGAGCGTGGAGGTTGTCCACTACGGTCATACCCACGAAGCTCCAAGCCTCGGGGAATGTTCTCCAAGCGTCAGCGGTGGTTACCACAATCCCCATGAGCGAGGTTTCATCGTCAAGTTTGATACCTTCGATGGTGATTTCTTTTCCGTCACGCTCCACGAGAGCGGTGATGCTTTCCTTACCCTTTTTGGCTTCAGCGATAGCGGCTAGATCCTCTGTTGCGATTCCATCGATTTCAAGAATCACGTCACCGGATTCGATGCCGGCTTCGGCTGATCCACAGGGTCCCACGTCACAGGCCTGGACTTTCTCCACATTGTTTG
>JAVBSF010000521.1:0-8506 GCA_031556925.1 Pararhizobium sp. | reverse complement strand
GGAATGGTATGTCGACCTCTGGCTGACCATCGTCTGGGTCGTCTATCTCGGCGTCTTCCTCGGCACGCTGTTCAAGCGCAAAGAGCCGCACATCTACGTGGCCAACTGGTACTACATGGCCTTCATTCTGGTCGTGGCGATCCTGCACATCGTCAACAACCTGGCGATCCCGGTCTCGTTCCTGGGCTCCAAGAGCTATTCGGCCTTCGCCGGCGTGCAGGATGCGCTGACGCAATGGTGGTACGGCCACAACGCCGTCGGCTTCTTCCTCACCGCCGGCTTCCTCGGCATGATGTACTACTTCATTCCGAAGCAGGCGAACCGTCCGGTCTATTCCTACCGCCTGTCGATCATCCACTTCTGGTCGCTGATCTTCCTCTACATCTGGGCCGGTCCGCACCACCTGCATTACACCGCGCTGCCCGACTGGGCGCAGACGCTCGGCATGGTGTTCTCGATCATGCTGTGGATGCCTTCGTGGGGCGGCATGATCAACGGCCTGATGACGCTTTCGGGCGCCTGGGACAAGATCCGCACCGATCCGATCATCCGCATGATGGTCATGGCGCTTGCCTTCTACGGCATGGCGACCTTCGAAGGCCCCATGATGTCGATCAAGTCGGTGAATTCGCTCAGCCACTATACCGACTGGACCATCGGTCATGTCCACTCCGGCGCTCTCGGCTGGAACGGCCTGATCACCTTTGGCGCGCTCTAGTACCTGACGCCGAAGCTTTGGGGGCGTGAACGCCTCTACAGCATGCGTATGGTCAACTGGCACTTCTGGCTCGCCACCCTCGGCATCGTCGTCTACGCCGCCGTCATGTGGGTTGCCGGTATCCAGCAGGGCCTGATGTGGCGCGAGTACGATGCCCAAGGCTTCCTCGTCTATTCCTTCGCGGAAACCGTGGCTGCCATGTTCCCCTACTATGTGGTGCGCGCCATCGGCGGCGGGCTCTACCTCTCGGGGGCGCTCATCATGGCCTACAACCTCACCATGACAATCCTCGGCTACCAGCGTGACGAGACCGCCATTCCCGGTCTCGCCGCTCAAGCCCAGCCGGCCGAATAGGAGCCGCGACCATGGCACTTCTTGACAAGCATACGCTGATCGAGCGCAACGCGACACTCCTGCTCGTGGGATCGCTGATCGTCGTCTCCATCGGCGGCATCGTGCAGATCGCACCGCTCTTTTACCTCGAAAACACCATCGAGAAGGTTGAGGGCATGCGTCCCTATTCGCCGCTCGAGCTGGCGGGCCGCAACATCTACGTGCGTGAAGGCTGCTACGTCTGCCACAGCCAGATGATCCGCCCCTTCCGCGACGAGGTGGAGCGCTACGGGCATTATTCGCTCGCGGCGGAATCCATGTACGACCACTCGTTCCAGTGGGGATCGAAGCGCACCGGGCCGGACCTTGCCCGCGTCGGTGACCGCTATTCGAACGAATGGCATGTGCAGCACCTGATCGAGCCGCGCGATGTCGTGCCGGAATCGGTGATGCCGAGCTATTCGTTCCTGAAGGATACGCCGCTCGCCGTCGATCTGGTGACGATGGACCTGAAGGCAAACCGCGCCGTGGGCGTGCCCTATACCGACGAGATGATCGAAAACGCCGCCGCCGATATCCGGGCGCAGGCCGATCCGAATGCCGACACGACCGGCATCGAGGCCCGTTACCCCAAGGCCAAGCTCGGCGATTTCGACGGCAATCCGCAGGCGCTGACGGAGATGGATGCGCTCGTCGCCTATCTCCAGATGCTCGGCACGCTGGTCGACTTCAAGACCTATGACGAAACCGCAGGCGAGCGATAGGAGGCAACCATGGATTACCACTGGTTCAGGGCCTTTGCCGATAGCTGGGGGCTGGTCGCCATGGCCGCCTTCTTCCTCGGCGCGCTGATCTACGCCTTCCGGCCGGGCAGCAAATCGCTTGCCGACGAGGCTGCCGATATCCCTTTCAAGGACGATTGAGATGAAAGACGACCATCTGGACGAAATTTCGGGCGTATCGACGACCGGCCATGAATGGGACGGTATCCGCGAGCTCAACAATCCCATGCCGCGCTGGTGGGTCTATACCTACTACGCGACCATTGTCTGGGCGATTGGCTATACGATCTTTTACCCGGCCTGGCCGCTGGTGACATCCGCGACGCAAGGTGTTCTCGGCTATTCGAGCCGTGGCGAGGTCAAGGCCGAGCTGGCTGCCGTCGAGGCGGTGCGCGGCGAGCATACGGCCGCCCTTGCAAGCAAGAGCGTCAGCGAAATCCTCGCCGACGAAAACCTGCGCCACACGGCGATCCAGGCGGGGGCCGCGGCCTTCAAGGTCAATTGCGTGCAGTGCCATGGCTCGGGCGCCGCCGGTGGCGCAGGCTATCCCAACCTCAACGACGACGACTGGCTTTGGGGCGGCAAGCCGGAGCAGATCGAATACACCATCGCCCATGGTATCCGCTCGGCGGGTGACGCCGATACGCACCAGTCGGAAATGCCGGCCTTTGCGGAAGTGCTGGATCGCGAGCAGATCGCCTCGGCCGCCGCTTATGTCGTCAGCCTCTCCGGCACGCCGTCGAACCCGGCGCTGGTGGAGCCCGGCAAGACCGTCTTTGTGGAAAACTGTGCCGCCTGCCACGGGGAGGATGCCAGGGGGAACCAGGAGATGGGTGCACCCAATCTCGCCGATGCCATCTGGCTGAAGAGCCACGGCGAGGAGGGTATCGTCGCCCAGATCAAGGCGCCGAAGCATGGCATGATGCCCGCCTGGGGCGCGCGTCTCGGCGATACCGCCGTCAAGGAACTGACGGTCTTCGTCCATTCGCTCGGAGGCGGGCAGTAGGACGCGGTTTCTCTTCTCCCCAGCGGGGAGAAGGTGGCCCGCAGGGCCGGATGAGGGGGACGGCTGGTTCGGAATGTGCCGCAAAGGCCCCCTCATCTGTCCTTCGGACATCTTCTCCCCGCGGGGGAGAAGAGAGAACCCACCCGGCTTGATCCGGATCAAGGCACGCCATCGCCTGCGATGCGAAGGTGAGGATGGACGAAGCCGGGGAGGCGGGCAGCGGTGGCTGCGTCGCCTCTCCGCCAAGGCTTGAGAAGCCGGAGAATGCGGATGCTCGACGAAGAAACCAGACCGAACGTGGAAACGCTGGATGCGGTCGCCGTTAACTCGGCCAAGACCCGTCAGCCGCTTTACGCTGCCCGCAAGAAGATTTTCCCGAAGCGCGCCTCCGGCAGTTTCCGCCGCTTCAAATGGATCGTCATGGCGATTACGCTGGCGATCTATTACCTCACCCCCTGGCTGCGCTTCGATCGCGGACCCTATGCGCCGGATCAGGCGGTCCTGATCGATCTCGCCAATCGTCGCTTCTATTTCTTCTTCATCGAAATCTGGCCGCAGGAGTTCTTCTTCGTCGCGGGCCTGCTGGTCATGGCCGGTATCGGCCTCTTTCTCGTGACGTCCGTCGTCGGCCGCGCCTGGTGCGGCTATACCTGTCCGCAGACCGTGTGGGTCGATCTGTTCCTCGTGGTCGAGCGCTGGGTGGAGGGCGACCGCAACGCTCGCATGAAGCTGGACGCCGCGCCGATGAGCCCGCGCAAGCTCGGCCTGCGCACGCTGAAGCATTCCATCTGGGTCGTCATCGCGGTGGCGACCGGTGGCGCCTGGATCTTCTATTTCGCCGATGCCCCGACTTTGCTGCGCGAGGTGGTGACCGGCGAGGCGGCTCCCGTCGCCTATATCACCGTCGCCGTGCTGACCGCCACGACCTACACCTTCGGCGGCCTCATGCGCGAGCAGGTCTGCACCTATATGTGCCCCTGGCCGCGCATCCAGGCGGTCATGCTCGATGAAACCTCGCTCACCGTCACCTATAACGACTGGCGCGGCGAGCCCCGCAGCCGCCATCAGAAGAAGGCGGCCGCCGCCGGTCTTCCGGCGGGCGATTGCGTCGATTGCAACGCATGCGTCGCCGTCTGTCCCATGGGCATCGACATCCGCGACGGCCAGCAGCTGGAATGCATCACCTGCGCGCTCTGCATCGACGCCTGCGATGGCGTGATGGACAAGATCGGCAAGGAGCGCGGCCTGATCTCCTACGCCACTCTCAACGACTACAACGCCAACATGGCAATCGCGACCGCCGGCGGCACCCAGCCGATCACCCCGTCGCTGGTGCACACGCCGGAGGGCGCGCTTTCGCCAAAGCTCTCCCATGTGACCCCAAGGACATTCCTGCGGCCGCGTACGTTGCTTTATGCAGGGCTCTGGGCCTTGCTCGGCATTGGCCTGCTCGTGGCGCTCGCCACCCGCGACCGCATGGAAATCAACGTGCTGCGCGACCGCAATCCGCAATATGTGCTGCTGTCGGACGGGTCGATCCGCAACGGCTATACGATCAAGGTGCTCAACATGCGCCCGGAACCGCGCGCCTTCACCCTTCAGATGGAGGGTTTGAACGGCGCCACGATGACCTCGGCCGGGCTGGAGAATGATGAGAATGGCGCCCTGATCGTGCCTGTCGAACCAGACCGCCTGCGCACGATAAAGGTTTTCGTGCGCCAGTCGACCAAGGACGCCACGCCCGGCGCCGTCAGCTTCGAGTTCATTGCCCGCGATCGCGGCAGCGACGAACAGGCCACCTACAGCACCAGCTTCGAAACGCCGGAGACCCCGAGATGAAATCCGCCGCCGCTCACCGTCCTCGCGAATTCACCGGCTGGCACATGTTTGCCATTCTCGTCGCCTTCTTCGGCACGGTCATCACGGTCAACATGGTGATGTTCAGCTTTGCCAAATCCAGCTGGACCGGCCTTGTCGTCGAAAATTCCTATGTAGCGAGCCAGCATTTCAACGAGGGTCTGGAAGCCGCCCGCAAGCAGGCCGCCCTTGGCTGGACGATGGATTTCAAGGTTGCTGACGGCCATTTCCACTATCGGCTGGTCGACAAGGCCGGAAAGCCGGTGGCTGCGCGTTCGGCAACCGCCATCTTCCGCCATCCGGCCTATCAGGGGGCTGATTGGACGGCGACATTGACACCGGCCGCCAATGGCGATCTTGTTTCCGATCAGGGGCCCCGCGACGGCATCTGGGTGGTCGAGATCAATGCCGAGGCGGGGCTCGAAACGCCCTATCGCACAACCCAGCGCATGACCATTCATGATGGAGCCATCCAATGAGCTGCTGCGCTCCCGGAACAGAAAGCGGGCTTGATGCCCTGCGCTTGCCGGGTATAGACGAGCTACGCCTCGAAAGCCGCCCGCTCGGCAATGGCCTTGTTCAGACGGAACTTTCGGTGCCGGACATCCATTGCGGCGCCTGCATCACCCTGATCGAACGGGAACTCGGCGCCATGGACAATGTTGCCAGCGCCCGCGTCAATCTCTCGACTCGCCGCGTCACCGTGTCCTGGAGGGATGACGGCGCCCCAGGGTTCATCGAGAAGCTGGCGGGCCTCGGCTACCCCGCCCACCTCTTCGATACGGAAGCCGCCGAAAGCGACAAGACCCGCAGCGAGCTGATGCGGGCCATTGCCATTTCCGGCTTTGCTGCCGGCAATATCATGTTGCTCTCGGTCTCCGTCTGGTCGGGCGCGGATGGCGCGACGCGCGATCTGTTCCACTGGCTTTCGGCGCTGATCGCGCTTCCGGCGCTGCTCTTTGCCGGCCGCATTTACTTCCGCTCGGCCTGGAATGCGCTGAAGCATGGCCGCATGAATATGGATGTGCCGATCGCGCTTGGCGTCTCGCTTGCCTTTGGCATGAGCCTGTACGAAACCATCAATCACGGCGAACACGCCTATTTCGATGCCTCGGTGTCGCTGCTGTTCTTCCTGCTGATCGGCCGCACGCTGGATCACGTCATGCGCGACAAGGCGCGTGCCGCGGTGAAGGGGCTTGTTCGCCTCCAGCCGAAGGGCGCCGTCGTGCTGCGTGACGACGGCAGTCGCAGCTATATGCCGCTCGGCGATATCGCCGTCGGCATGCAGCTGCTGGTGACGGCGGGCGAACGGGTGCCGGTGGATGGCGTGGTTATCGAGGGCATGTCGGATATGGATTGCTCTCTGGTCAACGGCGAGTCCGCACCGCAGACGACGGCAAAAGGCGATGCCGTGCGTGCCGGTACACTGAACCTCTCGGGGCCGCTCACCATCCGCGTCACGGCCATTGCGCGCGAATCCTTTCTTGCCGAGATCGTCCGCCTGATGGAAGCCGCCGAAAGCGGCCGCGGCACCTATCGCCGCATCGCCGACCGCGCCTCGGCGCTCTATTCGCCGGTCGTGCACCTGACGGCGCTGCTGACCTGCATCGGTTGGCTGCTTGTCTCCGGCGACTGGCACAAGGCGATCACCATCGCCATTGCTGTCCTGATCATCACCTGCCCCTGCGCCCTCGGCCTTGCTGTGCCGATCGTTCAGGTCGTCGCCGCCCGCCGCCTGTTTGAAAACGGCATCATGGTCAAGGACGGCTCGGCCATGGAACGGCTGGCCGAGATAGACAGCGTCGTCTTCGACAAGACCGGCACATTGACATCAGGCCATCCCGTCGCGACATCGACCTTCGCCCAAAATCCGCGTGCGCTGGAGATCGCCGCCGCGCTTGCGGCCCTGTCGCGCCATCCGAGCGCGAGGGCGATCGTCGAGGCCTATCCATCCTCCAGCCTGCCATTCGAAGAGGTCCGCGAACATCCGGGCCTCGGCATCTCGGCACGGCTCGCCGGCAAACGCTATCGTCTCGGCCGGGCCTGCTGGGCCTTGCGAGACCCGGATACGGCAAGTGGTGCGGCAACGGTTCTCGGGATTGATGGAGCCTGTGGCGCCGGCTTTGCCTTCACCGACCGCCCGCGCGCTGACGCGCCGCGCGCGATCGCCACCCTGCGCGCGGCTGGCATTGCCATCGAAATGCTCTCCGGCGACCGTGCTGCGGCGGCAGCCGAAACGGCCAAAGCCTTGAGTATCGACCATTGGCAAGCGGAAGTCCTGCCCGGCGACAAGGTTAACCGGCTGAACGAACTTACGCTGGAGGAGCATCGCGTTGTCATGGTCGGCGATGGCCTCAACGATGCGCCCGCCCTTGCTGCTGCGCACGTCTCGATGGCGCCTGCGACGGCAGCCGATATCGGTCGCAACGCCGCCGATTTCGTTTTCCTGCGCGAAAGCTTGGCTGCCGTGCCGCTGGCGCTCTCGGTCTCGCGGAAGGCGGGCAAGCTGATCCGCCAGAATTTCGCTCTCGCCATCGGCTACAACGTGCTCGCCGTGCCGATCGCCATCCTGGGTTATGTCACGCCGCTGGTCGCCGCCATCGCGATGTCGCTGTCTTCGATCCTCGTCATCGCCAATGCGCTCAGGCTCAGGGCGCCGACGCTGGAGGTGGCGAAAGAGCGGGGCAGGGCACATTCCCTTGAGATCGCCACGCCATGACCATGCTACTCTTCCTCATCCCTGTCGCCCTTTTTCTCGGCGGGCTCGGCCTCATCGCCTTTCTCTGGGCGCTCCGCAGTGGCCAGTATGAAGATCTCGATGGCGCCGCCGAGCGGATTTTTATCGAAGACGACGAGCGCCCCGCGCCCTGATCGCTCCATTCAGCGACAGCGACCTTCGAGCATCCCGCCATGGCGGGATTTTTCATGTGATCATGCGGAATTGGAAAAATCTGCCTGTCTTCGGAAATTTATCTAATAATATATAGAAATTATAGATATTCATGCTTCCGGTGAATTTGGAGTGTGAAGCCGGTGTTGCGAAACGCTTCGAAAGGACACGCGATGAGCCCTGTTATCCAGTTGGCCGATCCCCAGGGAACCGCCCGCCGCATAACCAGCGAGGAAGAAGCCATCGCCGTCGCGCGCGATCTCGCCGAGGATTTCGCCGCAGGCGCCAGCCGCCGCGATCTCGAGCGCAGCCTGCCGCATGAGGAACTGGACAAGCTTTCCGCCTCCGGCCTGCTGGCGATCACCGTTCCGTCCGAATATGGCGGCATCGATGTCTCGAACACGGCGCTGGCCGAAGTGACCGCGATCCTCTCGGAAGCCGACAGTTCCATCGGCCAGATCCCGCAAAACCACTTCTACATCCTGGAAGCGCTGCGCCATGATGGCAGCGAGGAGCAGAAGCGTTTCTACTTCGGCCGGGCGCTGGCGGGGGACCGGTTCGGCAATGCGCTTTCGGAAGTCGGGACGAAAACCGTCGGCCAGTACAATACCAGGATCACCCCGGATGGCGTCGGTTACCGCATCAACGGCCGCAAGTTTTATTCGACCGGCGTTCTCTTTGCCCATTGGGTGGCGATCTTCGCCGTCGATGCGGAGGAGCGCCTCACCATGTCTTTCGTACCGCGCGGCACTGTCGGCATCGAGATCGTCGACGACTGGGATGGTTTCGGCCAGCGCACGACCGGCAGCGGCACTACCGTCCTGAACGATATCTATGTCCCGGTCGATGCCGTGGTGCGCCACCACAAGGGCTTCGAGCGCCCGACGACCATCGGTTCGGTCGGCCAGATCATCCATGCC
>JAVBSF010000027.1:0-4164 GCA_031556925.1 Pararhizobium sp. | reverse complement strand
GGATGCAGCGCATCGCCTTCGGCGAATTCGACGGCGAGCGCTTGCGCTATCGCCTCGCCCATGGACGACTTGCCGCAGCCGCTGACCCCCATGACGATGATGGCATGGGGGCGCGTATTTTGTGCTGACATTCCAGAAATTCTCCTCACCTCGGCATGATCCGCCGTGTCAGGAGACCCAAGCTTACGACGCGATGGCCGCATTCTTGCGGGCGAGACGTGCCCTGATGGTGTCGACATCGGCGCGCGGCGTCGCCGCGAACAATGTCTTGGTATAGCTGTGCTGCGGGTCGTTGAAAACCTGATCCCGCGATCCGTATTCGACAGCCTCGCCGTAATACATGACCATGACGTCATCGGCCATGTAGCGGACGACCGAGAGGTCGTGGCTGATGAAGACGTAGGTCAGGTTAAGCTCGTCCTGCAGGTCGGCAATCAGTTTCAGCACCTGTGCCTGGACCGACAGATCGAGCGCCGAAACCGGCTCGTCCAGCACCAGAAGACGCGGATTGAGCATCAGCGCGCGGGCGATCGCCACGCGCTGGCGCTGGCCGCCGGAGAACATATGTGGGTAGCGCCCGTAATGCTTCTCCTCAAGGCCCACCTTCTTCAACATGGCCATGGCCTTGTCCTGACGGTCGGCCGCCTTCATGTCGGTGTTGATGATCAACGGCTCGGTGAGAATATCGCCGATCTTCTTGCGCGGATTGAGCGTACCATAGGGGTTCTGGAAGACGATCTGCACCTTGCGGCGCATATCCGTCGTCAGCGCCTCGCGGGCGATATCCACCTTCTGGCCGTCGATCAACATGTCGCCCGAGGTTGCCGGGTCGATCATGGTGACGATACGGGCAAGGGTCGACTTGCCGCAGCCGCTTTCACCGACGATGGCAAGGGTCTTGCCCTCATCGACGGAGAAGCTGACGCCCTTGACGGCATGCACGGTGCGGGCCTTTTTGAACAGGCTGCCGGGGATGTGATAATCGCGCTTGAGGTTACGCGCTTCGAGCACGGGGGTCATCGCACGGCTCCTTCAAAGATCTGCTGGTCGGTGAGGAACTCTGCAATCGTCGGCAGGCGGTCGCCGGTCGCATTGTCCGGCAGAGCCGAAAGCAGCGCCTTGGTATAGGCGCTCTTCGGGCTTTCGAAGAGCGAGAGCACATCGGCCTCCTCGATCTTGCGACCCTTGTACTGCACGATGACGCGATCGGCCGTCTCGGCCACGACACCCATATTGTGGGTGATCATGATCAGACCCATCTGATGCTCGGCCTGCAGCTTCATCAGCAAATCAAGAATCTGCTTCTGGATCGTCACGTCGAGCGCGGTGGTCGGCTCGTCGGCGATCAGGAGCTTGGGATTGCAGGCAAGCGCCGTCGCGATCATGACGCGCTGGCACTGGCCGCCCGACATCTGGTGCGGGAAGTGGCCAAGGCGTTCTTCCGGGTTCGGAATGCCAACGGCATTGAACAGTTCAATCGCGCGGTCACGACGGGCCTTTTTGCCGAGATCGGTGTGGAAGCGCAAAACTTCCTCGATCTGGAAGCCGACCGTGAAGCACGGGTTGAGGCTGGCCACCGGCTCCTGGAAGATCATGGCGATATCCTTGCCGATGATCTTGCGCCGCTCGCTGTCGGACATGGCGAGCATGTCGCGGCCGTTGAAGGCCAGCTTGTCGGCCGTCACCTTCGCCGTCCAGGGCAGCAGCCCCATGGCGGCGAGCATGGAAACAGACTTGCCGGAACCGCTCTCACCGACGATCGCCAGAACTTCACCGGCGCTCACCTTGAGCGAGACGCCATCGACGGCGCGGAAGGGACCGGAGGCCGTCTGGAATTCGACGACCAGGTTTTCAATTTCGAGAAGGGACATCACGACCTCTTCAGCTTGGGATCGAGCGCGTCGCGCAGGCCGTCGCCCATCAGGTTGATGGCGAGAACGGTGATGAGGATGGCAAGACCGGGGAAGGTCACCACCCACCAGGCGCGCTGGATGAATTCACGGGCTTCGGCGAGCATGGTTCCCCATTCCGGCGTCGGCGGCTGGGCGCCCATACCGAGGAAGCCGAGGGCCGCCGCATCGAGGATCGCCGCCGAGAAGGCGAGCGTCGCCTGGACGATCAGCGGTGCAAGGCAGTTCGGCAGGATGGTGAGGAACATCAGGCGGAGCGTACCGGCACCGGCAACCTTCGACGCGACGACGTAATCCTTGGCACGTTCCGTCATCACCGCGGCGCGCGTCAGGCGCACGAAATGCGGCAGGTTGACGAGCGAGATCGCGATCATCGCATTGACGAGGCCGGGTCCGAGAACCGCGACCAGCACCAGCGCCAGAAGCAGCGACGGAAACGCCAGGATGATATCCATGACGCGCATGATCACGGTATCGACCTTGCCGCGGAAGTAACCGGCGACGAGGCCGACGAGAACGCCCGAGATGACCGAGAGCGTGACCACGATCACACCGATGAACAGCGAGAAGCGCGCGCCGTAGATCAGGCGCGAGAAGATGTCGCGGCCGACGGCATCCGTGCCGAGCAGGTAAGTCGCCTGCCCGCCTTCCGACAGGGCCGGCGGCAGCAGCAGCATTTCGCGATTCTGGATGCTGGGATCGTGCGGCGCCACGAAGGGCGCGAAGACCGCCATGAACAGGATGATGAGAAAGACCACGAGGCCGATCACGGCACCCTTGTTGCGGGAGAAATAGAACCAGAACTCGGCAAGGCCGGTCGGCGGGTTCTTCGTTGTTTCAACAACAGCCATGTGCGCCTCCTAATGCCGGATACGCGGATTGACGAGCCCGTAGAGCACATCAACGAGAAGATTGACCAGCATGATCATGCCGGCGATGAGCATCAGGCCGCCCTGTACGACCGCATAGTCGCGCTTGAACACGCTATCGACCATCCACTTGCCGATACCCGGCCAGGAGAAGATGGTTTCCGTCAGGATCGCGCCGGCGAGCAGCACGCCGACCTGCAGGCCGCTGGTGGTGATGACCGGGATCAGCGCATTGCGCAGCGCATGGATGCCGATGACGCGGTAAGGCGACATGCCCTTGGCGCGCGCCGTGCGGACGTAATCTTCGCCCAGAACCTCAAGCATGGCCGAACGGGTCTGGCGGGCGATGACCGCCAGCGGAATGGTCGCCAGCACGATCGTCGGCAGGATGAGATAGGTGAGCGCCGATTTGAACGCACCCGCCTGCCCCGAAATCAGGCTGTCGATCAGCATGAAGCCGGTCACCTGCGGGAAGAAATACATGAGCGAGATGCGCCCCGAAACCGGGGTCCAGCCGAGATAGCCGGAGAAGAAGATGATGAGCAGCAGGCCCCACCAGAAGATCGGCATCGAATAGCCGACCAGTGCCGAGCCCATGATCGTCTGATCGAGCCAGGTGCCGCGCTTAACAGCGGCGAGCACACCGGCGGGAATGCCGAGGGCGACGGCGAGGATGATGGCGCAGAGCGACAGTTCCAGCGTCGCCGGGAAAAGGTTGACGAAATCGTCGAGCACCGGACGCTTGGTGACGATCGAGGAGCCGAAATCACCGGTCACGAGGCCGCCGAGATAATCGAAATACTGAACGTACATCGGCCGGTCGAGACCGAGCTGGTGCATCAGTTCGGTGTGACGTTCCGGAGACATCACGCGCTCGCCCGACATCAGCATGACCGGATCGCCGGGCAGCAGTCGGATGAAGGAGAACGCGATCAGCGAGACCCCGAGGAACGTGGGGATCAGGACGGCGAGCCGTCCGAAGATAAAGCGCAACATGGGAGCCAATCCCTTCTTTCTTTGAAAAACCGGCGGCCCGAATGTCTTCGAGCCGCCGGCCATGACACGCTCTTTGCGGCGTGCCTTTTATCGTCGTCGGTATTACTCGGCGATATCAACGCCGTCGAATATGAAGTCACCCAGCGGCGATTGAATGAAGCCGGAAACCTTCTTGCTCATCGGCACGACGGCAAGCGAGTGGTCCAGCGTGTTCCACGGAGCTTCGCGCTTGAAGACGACCTGCGCCTGCTCATAGAGCTTGGTGCGCTCGGCGATGTCAGAGGTTTCCTTCGCCTTGGTCACGAGTTCGTCGAACTCCGGATTGCACCACTGCGCACGGTTGTTACCGCCCACGGCATCGCAGCCGAGCAGGGTGTCGAGGAAGTTGT
>JAVBSF010000441.1:0-8273 GCA_031556925.1 Pararhizobium sp. | reverse complement strand
GTTGATATAGAAATCGCGGTCGATCGCTGTGCCGGTCGCGATGATGGCGGTGCCGGCGGTGGACAGGCTGATATTCTGGTTCACGACCAGCTCGCTGTCGGGCTTGAGCACCGACACGGGCGACGTTCGGTTGCTGGAGATCACAATCTTGGTCGTCATCTGCTCATCATGTGCAGTGGTATCGAGCCCGGCGTTCTAAACCATTCTGCGAGGGAGAGGGACAAAACCTGCCCGGCGGCGGCGCCATTCGCCTGTCGTGGTAAACATATGCTTGCGGCAGGGCGGAAAGGCAAGTGCGCATCGGGCAGGGCAGCCTCCCCAGATCTGGGGGCTTGCTGCTAGTTCAGCAATTCAAAAGGGTTCTTTTCCCGGTTCCTGAAAGCCAGGATAATCGGCTTCACGGGTTGGATCGAGGCCGTGAGCATCATGTCCACTCCGATGCCGCCGCCGGAGGACGCTGCTCCCGCTCCGGATGCGACGAGGAGTGGCTTCGGGAATGGTTTCTCCGCGACCAGTTCACCTTTCGCCCAGATTTTTTTGAGTTCGGCCGCGCTCGTTGCTGCGACATTGACGTCGATATCATCGAGCGTGCCGGCAACCCGGTAAGGACAGCGCCGCTTGCCGCAGTTGGAAGCGGCCGAAAATTGCCAGAGGGCGTAGCTATCCCAGTTGCCCATCGGAAACACGTTGCGGATGCCCGGCTTGTAACGGGCATACCAGAGCGGAAGCCGCGACAGGATGGGGTAACGGTCCCTGTGGGCGGCGATGTATTTTGCCGTCGCATGGTTGGTATAGAGCATGGGATAGCGTCCGGTGCGGGCCTTGATATGACCTGCGAAAATGCCGGCGTCTTCCAGGGACATGAAATTTTCCGCGTCGATGCCCTCGATGTCGAGCACCATCAGCTCGTCCTCGCGCGGGCTGGCATAGTCGAGGAAGTGATTTGCCTGGTCGATGGGATTGCCCGGCCGCGCCAGGTGATAGGCCCCCCAGAGCAGCCCGTTGGCGCGGGCGATCATGCGGCGCGTCTGGTAGAGCTCGCGGCTGACGGCGTATTTGCGCCACATGGTCTTGCAGTGATTGAAGGTGTCGCCCCTGTGATCGCCGGTACATGAAAAACTCTCCGGCAGGCCGTCCGATGCCTTGGAGATGAAGCCGGCGATGCGCTTGTCCTTCAGCATCGCGTCCCAGTCGATGGTGTTCATCTCATAGGCGTCGATCACGATTGCGTTTTTGGGCGATCGCCAGGGTGTGATGTCGCGCGCCTCGACCGGCGCGGTGTGCAGGACGGCTGCTGCAGCGAGAAAGAGGCTTACAAGCCCTGAAACCAGTGTTTTCCGGCGCTTTGTCATGGAAAACAGGGTGCCGGGATCTTGGTTAACAAAGGGTAAATTAGCGCATCACGATTTCTGGCGAGACAGCGCACTGACGGGCACGCCGGAACAAAAGCGGCATCCCCATAGTTTTAAGGGCAGAACAACAATCTTGAACCTGATGGAGGAACCCAAATGGGTCGCTTGAACAAACTCATCCCCGCAGCCCTGTCAGCCGTCTTTCTGATCTCGTCGATCGCACCGTCTCAGGCATTCACAACCATACCGGTGCCGACCAAGGCTGAGCGCGTTTCCGACGTTGACAACGTTCAGTATCGCCGTGACCGCGATCATCGTCGCGGCTATTATCACAGTGGCGGTCGCTATTATTACAATGGCCATCGCGGCTACAATTACTACCGTCCGGGCTATCGTGAATATAATGGCTGGTGGTTCCCGCTGGCTGCCTTTACGACCGGCGCGATCATCGGCGGCGCCGTGGCTCAGCCGCGCCCGGTCTATCCGGCTCCGGGCTATAGCAGCGCTGGCGGATCGCATGTTCAGTGGTGCGCAAACCGCTATCGCTCGTACCGCGCCTATGACAACACGTTCCAGCCCTATAACGGCCCGCGCCAGCAGTGCATTTCGCCTTATTCGTAAGGCTGGAGATGATCGAGGATTTGAAGGGTCGGCTTTGCCGGCCCTTTTTCGTGGCCTACAAGATTCCTATCCGTTTCAGGATCATCCAGGCAAGCCCCATCGACATCAGGATGAACGAGCCGGCAACCAGCGTACCGTGAATGCCCTGCTCGAAGGGGAGCCCGCCGGTGTTCATGCCGAAAAATCCGGTGACCAGCGTCGGCGGCAGCAGGAAGGCGGTCATCAGCGACAGGATGTAGAGATGCCGGTTGGTTTCCGAGGAAAGCTTGCTGTCGATTTCCTCATGTAGCAGCCGCGCCCGTTCCTGAAGCGCGAAGACGTCGCGGTCGACCGCCTCCAGTCGGTCCGATAGTCGCTCGGCGACATCGAGGAAACCGGGTGGCACCTCGTCTTCTTCGGACGTACCAACGCGACGGAGCAAGGCGAGCAGTGTGCGCAGGTGCCGGTGCAGCCGCACTGCCGTTCGTCGCAAGGGCGCGAGGCGCGGCTGGCTGTTATGTCCGGCCTCGCCATAGACGTCATCCTCGATGACATTCAGTTCTTCCGTCAGTTCGAGCACGAGGCTGATCAGCGTGCGCTGGAACTCGACCACCATCATTTCAAACAGATCGATCGGCCGCGTGCAGCGGCTCGTCTTCTCGACGGCCGCCTTGACCCGGTCGATGCTGCGCAGCGGGTGCAGGCGGGTGGTGATCACGAAGCTGTCGCTGACGGCAAAATGCAGCCAGCCGATCGTCTTGGTCTCGGTATCGAAGGTGCGCTCGAAATCGACCAGCGTTCCGTGCACGATATCGTCGGTCACGGCGATGGTCGCCTGGGTATCATGGCTCGTGAGGGTTGAAACGACATCGCCGGGCAGGTCGAAAATCTTTTCGATCAGCGCCGGCGTGCGCGCGTCTGACAGCGCCAGATGCACCCAGATCCAGCCGTCACCCGTCTGCTTCAGGTTTTCCACGGAGGAATCGATGGCGATGCGGTCGCAGCGCGTTTCGCCCGGCGTGAAGCGGTAAGCCCACACCAGTCCGGGGATTTCGCGCGATAGCAGGTTCATGAGGCCGATATCCTGAAGCAGAGCAGAAGACGCTTATGCGCCTTTCATGACATTCATGTTGCAGAATGCCTGTCCGTAAAGGGCCGATCAATTCGCCGCCAGATATTGACGTTTACGTAAAAATCAATAATTTCGCCGCAAGGAGACGTCGCCCAAAGCCACGGGCGAGGTTATCATGGGATGGCAGGAGGAGACGACCATGTACAAGGCGCCCGTCGAAGATATTCTTTTCACGCTGAAGCATGTCGCCGGCCTCGATGCGGCGCTCGCGGAGGGCGCCCTTGGCGATCTCGATCAGGATACGGTCGATGCCGTGATCACCGAAGCCGGGCGTTTCGCGAGCGATGAAGTCGCGCCGCTGGCCGCCATCGGCGACACGCAGGGCTCGAAGCTGGTCGATGGTGAGGTGAAGACCCCGGACGGCTGGCGCGATCTCTATCGCAACTGGGCGGCCGGTGGCTGGAACAGCCTGACGGCGGATGTCGAATTCGGCGGGCAGGGGCTGCCGCATATGCTGCACATCGCCGCCATGGAGATGTGGAATGCCGGCGCCATGGCGTTCGCGCTCGGCCCGATGCTGACCATGGGCGCGATCGAGGCGCTGGAAAAGCACGGTTCGGCCGATCTCAAGGCGACCTATCTCGAAAAGATGATCTCCGGCGAATGGACCGGCACGATGAACCTGACGGAGCCCCATGCCGGCTCCGATCTCGGCGTGCTGAAGGCCCGCGCCGAGCGCCGCGATGACGGCAGCTACCGCATCTTCGGCCAGAAGATCTTCATCACCTGGGGCGAGCACGATTTCACCGATAACATCGTGCATCTGGTTCTGGCCCGTCTTGCCGATGCGCCGGAAGGCACGCGCGGCATCTCGCTCTTCCTCGTGCCGAAATTCCTCGTCAACAAGGACGGCTCGCTCGGCGCCCGCAACGATCTCTTCTGCCACGCGCTGGAGCACAAGCTCGGCATTCATGCCTCCCCGACCTGCACGATGATCTATGGCGACGGCCGCTTCGGCGAAGAGAAGGGCGCGGTCGGCTATCTCATCGGTGAGGAAAATCGCGGCCTCAACTGCATGTTCACGATGATGAACAATGCCCGTCTCGCCGTCGGCGTGCAGGGCGTCGCCATGGCCGATGCCGCCACCCAGAAGGCAATCGGCTATGCGCGCGAGCGCACGCAAGGAAAAGCTCCGGGCTTTTCCGGCAAGGGCATGAGCCCGATCATCGATCATCCCGACATCGCCCGCACGCTGCTGACCATGAAGGCGCTGACTCAAGGGTCGCGCGCCATCGCCTATAGCTGTGCCCACGCCGTCGACAAATCGCATCACCTTGAAGGCGACGAGGCGCGGTTCTGGGCCGACCGTTCCAGCCTGCTCACCCCCATCGCCAAGTCCTTCGGCACCGATGCCGGCGTCGATGTCGCCTCCATGGGCGTGCAGGTGCATGGCGGCATGGGCTTCATCGAGGAAACGGGTGCGGCCCGCCTGCTGCGCGATGCCCGCATCGCCCCGATCTACGAAGGCACCAACGGTATCCAGGCCATCGATCTCGTGACCCGCAAGCTGCCGATCGGCAATGGCGACCATGTGCGCGGCTTCATCGTCGAGCTTGCCAGGATCGCCGGCGGCGTCGAAGCGTCCAATCTCGAAGGCTTCGGTGACACCGGGGACCGCTTGAAAGCCTCGCTGCGTGATCTTGAAACGGCCACCGTCTGGCTGCTGGAGCGTCTCGCAGCCGGTGAAACGGCCACCGCCCTTGCCGGCGCCACCGCCTATCAACGCCTGTTCGGCCTGACGCTCACCGGCATCTATCTCGCCAAGGGCGCGCTCGCTGATGCCGGCGACGGCCAGCAGCCGGCCCGCATCGCGCTTTGCCGCTTTGCCGCCGAAAACCTGATCGGCGAGACCGCCGCGTTGAAGCAAAGTATCGTCTACGGCGCCGAAAGCCTCGCCGCTGCCCGCATTGCCCTTGGCTGAGGAAAACCCATGACAGACGACGTATTGATCGAACGCCCAGACGCCCATCCGGGCGTCGAGGTCATCCGCTTCAACCGCCCGGCCAAGAAAAACGCCATCACCAGCGCTATGTATCGCAAGATGGCGGCAGCGCTCGTTTCTGCCTCCGCCGATCCCGACGTGAAGGTCGTCGCCTTTCTTGGCACGGAAGGATGCTTTTCCGCCGGCAATGACATGGCCGATTTCATCGCGGTTGCGATGGGCGGCGCCATGGGCCGAGACGTCATCGATTTCCTGACGGCGCTCGCCACCCTCGACAAGCCGGTGGTTTCGGGCGTCGACGGTCTTGCGATCGGCGTCGGCACGACGATCCACATGCATTGCGACCTGACGGTCGCATCCGCGCGCTCCGTCTTCCGCACACCGTTCGTCGATCTGGCGCTGGTGCCGGAAGCCGCGTCCAGCCTTCTTGCCCCGCGCATCATGGGCCACCAGCGCGCCTTCGCCCTGCTGGCTCTGGGCGATGCCTTTACGGCCGAGGAGGCGCTGTCCGCCGGTCTCATCCGCAAGATCGTCGAGCCGGAAACCGTCGAGGCCGAAACCTTAGCGCTTGCCTCGAAACTCGCCGCCAAGCCGCCGGAAGCGCTCGCCATCGCGCGTCGCCTGCTGCGGGGCGATCGCGCCGATGTCATCGCCCGGATCGATGAGGAAGCCGTGCATTTCGCAAACCAGCTCAAGAGCGCCGAGGCGAGGGCGGCGTTCGAGGCTTTCATGACACGCCGTTAAGGCAGATTTCGAGTCTTCCCCCGCTTGCGGGGTGAAGTTACCCGAAGGGTGGATGAGGGGAGATCCTGGCGGGGATTGATCCTCATCCGGTCCCGCCTCTTCCGTGATCGGTGAAAACACATCTTGCCGCCGGCTTGGCCGCGCACCATATTCCTTTCCGGGTGGAGCATATCGGCCGTGCCGCGGGGCAGGTCTCCCTGGAAGGATATGCCTTGCGTTCGCCCTTCAAGTTTTCCCTGTCATCCATGCTGCGCCAGCAGCGCCGCCTCGAAAAGACCGTCCTGAAAGCAGTCAAGGCCTCCAGAAAAGCCATTGCGCTTTCCCCGTTTTCGGTCCCCGCTCCGGTGAAGCCAACGGTTAAACCTCAAAAGATTGCGGCCGGTAGACTGGAAGAGGTGACCGGTTTCGGCAGCAATCCCGGCCGTCTCCACATGCTCCGCTACGTTCCGCCACAGCTGCCGCGAAAATCGCCTCTCGTCGTGGTGCTGCATGGCTGCCGGCAGAATGCCCGCGAATACGACCATGGCAGCGGCTGGTCGACGCTCGCCCGCGAGCGCGGTTTCGCGGTTCTTTATGCCGAGCAGACCCGCAGCAACAACGCCAACTGCTGTTTCAACTGGTTTCGCCCCAGCAACGTCACGCGCGATCGCGGCGAGGTCATGTCGATCCGCCAGATGATCGAGCGCATGGTCGTCGCCCATGGCATCGATCGTCGCCGCATCTATATCACCGGCCTTTCCGCCGGTGGCGCGATGACCGCGGCGATGCTTGCGGCCTATCCGGAGCTTTTTGCCGGCGGCGGCATGATCGCCGGACTGCCCTATGGTGCCGCCCGCGATGTGCATCGCGCGCTGGCGGCCATGAAAAGGACACCGGATCGTTCGGCCGGGGAGTGGGGCGATCTGGTGCGTGCCGCATCGCACCATGCTTTCGCGGGCGGGAAAGCCCGCATCCCCAGTGTTTCGATCTGGCACGGCACGCGCGATGATACCGTCTCCCTCTCCAACGCCGACGCCCTGCTGCGCCAATGGCTTGATGTTCATGGCCTCGATCCGGCGGACGCTACGGAAAGCACCGTGGATGGTCATCTGCGCAGGATATGGAAAGACGGAACGGGAAGGGTGGCTGTCGAGTTCTATCTGATAGAAGGCATGGGCCACGGCACGCCGCTGAAGCCAAGGCCCGCCTCGCGCAGCCGCGCCGATACGCCCGGACCCTTCATGCTGGATGCCGGCATCTCCTCCACGACACGTCTTGCCGATGCCTGGGGCCTCAAGAAACCCGTGTCGGCGCGATAGAATCCCACCGGCGAATCTGGCGTTTTAAATTTAACGGGCTTTTAAGCACGTCGTCATATTCTGCGCCGCACCAAGCCCGTCTGCATGATGCCGACGTTTCCGCCCGTCCGGGCATGTCCCCGCATTCTCTGAGATGAAGCGCAAAGCGTCGTGCCCTGCGGAACGCGCTTCCGCCCGTTTCAAGCTCCGAGCCCGCTTATCCCTGTCGCATAAGGAAGGCCCGCCTTGGCCCGCACATCCAATCTCATGACGCGCATTCTCCTCGCTGCGTCCTTCGTCGTCGTCGCCGCTCTCGCCGGCTTCTCCATGTATATCGACAGCTTGCAGCGCGCCGCCACGACCAGCGCCGTCGAGCAGAATATTTCCTCTTCCGGCAAGCAGGCCGCCCAGAGCGTCGCCAACTGGCTGAACGGCCGCCTGACCCTGACGGCGATGGCCGCCAATGCCGCGGGCAATGCGGTCGGTCCCGATGGCTTGCTGAATGCCCTGAAGAACGATGTTCTCGTCAAGGAATTCATGACGACCTATGTCGGCGAAGAAACCGGCAACTTTACCATGTGGCCGGCCTCGCAGATGCCGGAAGGTTACGACCCGCGCCAGCGCCCCTGGTATCAGGATGCCGTCAAGGCCAATGGCAGCGTGCTGACCGAGCCCTATATCGATGCCTCGACGAACGGCCTGATCATCAGCGCCGCCGTTCCGGTCCAGCATGATGGCAAGCTCATCGGCGTTGCCGGCAGCGATTTCTCGCTGAAGGCTCTCGTCGAGATGATCAAGGGCGTCGATGTCGGCGGCGAAGGCTTTGCCTTCCTTGCCAACAAGTCCGGCCAGATCCTCGTCCACCCGGATGCCAAGCTCGTCACCAAGACGCTTGCGGATGCCTTCCCGGTCGATACACCCTCGATCGGCTCCTCGATCATGGAAACCGAGCTTGACGGCAAGCCGATGCTCGTCAGCTTCGTCCCGGTTGCGGGTCTGCCGACTGTCGAATGGTATATCGGCTTCGCTGTTGACGCTGACGTCGCCTATTCCGCCATCGGCCAGTTCCGCATTGCCGCGACGATCGCCACCATCCTTTCGGTCGGTGTGATGATCGCCTTCCTGGCAACGCTCCTCAGCCGCCTCGTCATCCGCCCGGTCACGGCGATGACCGGCGCGATGGCAAAGCTTGCTTCCGGCGACCTGAAAACCGAAATCCCCGGCCA
>JAVBSF010000405.1:0-4427 GCA_031556925.1 Pararhizobium sp. | reverse complement strand
GGCCGCACCTGGTGAACCGGAGCCAAAACTCTCAGCAAAACCAGTGGTTTTGAATGAAACGGTGGCGAGATTTTCGTCTCTTGTGATTTCGAAGGCTTCACTGGGGGAACCGGTCTCTTGAGCCTCTAGGCCGTTTTCATCGAAACTTAGAGGGTTTGGTGTAACCACCGACAGAACGCATTCTGTTTCTGTTTCACTCCAAACTGCTTCAGCTGGTATTTCACTAGAGCCCATTTCATCTTTAAGAGCTTCGCAAACGTCCTCTGCGCGGCTCCCTGGAGGCAAAAGCTCCCGAAAAGCATCCTTCTCGTAGCCCACCCTGTAGGACAATTCAGCTGTGCTATCTTCGTTTACTTTGACATCAAACGAGATGTTCATACAGCCGGTTAACGCCACAGCTAGCGACGCAAGCAGTGCGGTCGCTGAAATTTTTCGTGAAAGTTTCATGAGTCCCCCTAGTATTCTCAAAAATATCGAAAAGGATTGAATTTGATATAAATGTTACGAGCATATTACAAGCTCTAGAGGCGTCACGAGCGCTTTTTAATGCACCTCAAAAGGGAGACTCCAATGTTTAATTCAGACTATGAACACCTAAGAGCTCAGGCTTCTATGCGACCTGACTCTACAGCAGCTATTGCGATAATTTCGCTAGAGCAAGCACAGTACGCGGATCGTCAGCGTAGACAGGAGAAATTTAAAAACAAGCTGCGAGGACTGTTCTCTAAGAAATCCTAAAAGCTAATAGATGAAAAGCTCTGTAGAGATTATCCTACAGAGCTTTTGCTCTAAGCTCTTCAGCAAGCTATTAATCGGAATATACGCGGATCATCAGCTATGCGCTTAGACTGCGAGCCAGCGCCGCTGAGCCCCTATAGGAGGTGACGTTCGGTAGCGCCTTCTCGCTTAAGGATCTCTCGTAGAGGAGTGTAAGTTTCGAACTCGCTCCAAATGTCTTCGATGATACGTACTAGCTCTTCAGCAAGAAGTGGAGCGATGAAGTCATTAACATCTAGCCTAGTCATGAGAGCCTGCAAATTATGGACTCCAGTGATGCCGTCATTTTTTGGCAAGCTCAAAAAGAAGGAATCAGTTTCATAAAAAGGTGCGGCACCGCAGGAAAAACATCCGACCTCTAGTTTTCCTGAAGCCCCGTTTTCCTTCTTGTATCTAGCACCATGGCAGGGAGAGAGAATCTCTAGAACTCGTTCTTTTCTATCACGGCTACGTCGAGCTCCCCGGATAGTTCGAGAGCCGATTTCGGGTTCGTAAACTCTATGCGCAATGAAGTTAAGCCCAAAATTAGTGGTGAAAATAACAGCACCGCGAGCAGCGAGTTGCTCTAAATTTGCTGTGTAGTCCATAGGTTAATCATATCCGCTTTACCTGTAGTTGGGCAAATACTCGAATTCAAGTTCATCTAACCACAAAATTCCTGTGGACTTCTTCTCTTGATCCATTGCTAGACAATATGTCTTAACTGTTTTAATGCCTTCAGCAGTAGAGAAGTCAACACTTGTTTCTATTGGCTGATGGTAGTGTCCATGGAGCCAAAGCGTAGGATAAACCTTAGTGACTACCTTTTCTAGTGCGTCTCTAGATGTTTGAGCGTAGGCCTTCTCTTCCGAATCCCATTTATCCGATTGTCTATGTGTTCCAAAAATAGGAGCACTAGCAAAAACGTCATGAGCTAAAAAGACATCTACAGAGCCAATTCTCTCGAACTCTTCGAGAGTATCCCAGATGTTCTTAACAGTGATACGCTCTTCAGTCCACATGCTTTTCCCGATTTCTCGGAATTTGTAGTCTATAGATGCGGCGCCACCTAGGCTCAGAAAATTTCTGCCTCTAAGCTGGATGCTTTGCCCTCGCTGGAAATAGAGAATATGTGGAGCCTCAGGCTCAAAAAGAAACCCAGCCCAGGGGCCAGCATTCACAACACTGAAGCTCTCGAGCAGCTTATAATTCTCATGGTTACCTAAGGTAATGAAAAGCAGCATGTCGAATTTTTCAAGCTTCTTTTCTAGGCGCCAACGCAGCTTATCGTGACTGTGCTTAAGTAAGCCTCCCCAAAGCCCGAAGTCACCGAGCTGAAAAATATGCTTGAGGCCAAGCCCGTGAAATTGATCTACCACGGCTAGGGCATGAGGAATGTTGTAATGCCAATCACCTGCAATTCCGACCGCAAGAGGCTCTTCTTTACTCATGAGCTTATGATACCACTTCTGTTTCTCGATAAAACATTAACATTGGAGTTTAGCATGCAAACATTTCTACCTTTTTCAGATTACGCTCTCAGTGCGCAAGCTTTAGACAATAAGCGTTTAGGTAAACAGCGAGTGGAGACATTGCAGATTTTGCAAGTCCTCTTAGGAGAACGGCTAATCACTTCCACTAAAAGGGCGACAGCAACTGGGAGAGTAGTTAAAGACCCTTTGCCTAAGACGCTTTGGGCTAGAACGCCGGTCACGAGTAAAGGTTGGAGTCATCATCCAGCGGTGCTCATGTGGAAAGGCTATGAGTTGGAGCTATTAGCGTATCAAAAAGCTTGCTGTGAGGAGTGGAAAGCCAGAGGGTTTAAAGAAACCTGCCTAGAAAAGAGCGAGTGTCTTTTAGCACCTCATTCAGCTGAATTGGGATCCAGTAAGCCAGCATGGCTGGGAAATGAAAAATTCCATAGGTCACATCGTAGCAATCTTCTTAGAAAGGAGGAGGATTTTTACTCTAAGCTGTGGACTGATGTCCCGAACGATTTGCCCTACGAGTGGCCAGTTAAAGCTGGTCAAGAATGACTCGGTGAATCTCTTCTGCGTTAGGATTAGCCTCTAGGAAAACCAGAAGTGCCTCTAGCTGATCTGGAGTTAGCTCAACTAGAATATTGTTCCCCATGAAAAATCCATTATCCCAAAAACAGCCTTTGCTCTCATTCGCATGGGCACTCTTAATGACTTCATCATCGATGTCAGTGTTGAGCCAACCATGCCCCTGCTCGTGGGCACAGCGTATCGAAGGATCGTCTGGGCAGACCGAAAAACAAAGTGCCATTAGAGGACGCGCTCCCCTGTCTTACGAAGCAGATGAACTTCGATTCGAGCAGCGAGCCCATCAAAACGACCGAAGCCTGCGAAGGTGTCTTCCTTAGCCCACTGATCGATGGCTTGTTTAACGAAAGCTTTCACGTTATCCGAGAGATCTAGCTCCTTGATGAGACTCAAGGCATCCTTCTGCTCGAATTTTCCGATTTGCTTGTTGATGAGCGCCCAAACTTGCTTAAGCTGCAGAACCTCATCCTTAGTGTAATCCATGATCCATTAGCCTTTCTTCAGCTTACATGAAAATCATACAAAAGTTCGTCTTAAAAGTCAAGCGGTTCAGAAAGTAGCTGAATTAGTTTTTGATTGAAGTCGCGGTCTTCATAGAACAGCGTCTCAGCAAGATGGCCGTTGATAAATACGCTCATCCCGATTGCATCTGGCTCTCCCACCGACTGAAGCTCCACTGTGTTCTTCCCGTCTAAAGAGCGTAGTGATGTTTCCGACTCTTTTTCGGCAAGTCCCTGCTCTACATAGTCTAGAACTAACGCTTTAGGTAGGTCACTCATAATCGATCCTTAATCACGAAGCCTCAACAACTCGGAGAGAGGCCTTAGGTTGACCGAATATCTTATCAAAGGTTTCTTTAGGTAATACCGTTTCCGCTAGCTTGGGGTCCACCTCTAATCTCTCCACAGTGATGCTTTTCAATTGCTCAGCAGTTAATTTGGTTTTAGCGAGAGAAGAGTTTATGGTCACCCTTCGAGTGACTAACAATCCGTTGCTCTGTGAGCGCGCGGGCACAAAAACTGGACCAGAGATTTTTGCGGTCGCGGCTTTAACCGCACTGTTGTTGGTGCTCTTCTCGTCCCTTAATGCTTTTACTGTGCCTGAAGTTTTGTGGACGGTTTCGTAATATGCTGCGATGCCGCGCAGCCCCGAGTTAAACTTATCATCGGCATTTTCTCCGGTTAGCTTGAGTGCTGGCTTCACACTTGACAGCTCTGGAGTAATTGGCTTACCCATGACAAAATCTAGAACCTGGGATTCAGTAGATATTTCGCTTAAAAGCTCCGGAGAGAGGCTCTCACGAGCCGCCTCAATGGACAATCCTTCTCGAGGACTTTTTAATTTTGCTTGAAGGGCTGCGGGGAGCTTAGCGAATTCATTTTCATCAAAACCAGGTTTAAAACTTAAGCTGAAAGTACCAGCGGTTGTTTTTAGCTTGTAAGCCTCACTGGAAGGAGCAACTGTTTTAGCGAGCTCACTCAATTCCTCGACCATAGCCTCTCTCGTTGCTTCAACTGAATCAAGTTCTTGCTTGGCTTTAAGGTATTTATCCACGTTAGCTCGAGATCCGTCGGCAAGCTTGAAAGCGCCGCTAGGAAGCACAGT
>JAVBSF010000161.1:0-16131 GCA_031556925.1 Pararhizobium sp. | reverse complement strand
AATGACGCCGAAGCGCGACATGCGTGCGAAGCTCGCCAGCGAAGCATTGTCCATGACGCTGGCATCGAGCGCCAGCCCGTCGCCCTTGCGGTCTTCGGTGATCATGGCGATGCCATCGCGCACGGCCTGGCGCGGCGAGACATAGTTCGCATCGCGGCCGGAGAGCTTTACGGTTCCCTGCCCGGCCGGTTCCGCGCCAAAAATCGCCTTCGCAACTTCCGTCCGGCCGGAGCCGACGAGACCGAACATGCCGACGATCTCACCCGCCCGCACATTGAAATCGATATCGCGGAAAACGCCGGGCCGGGTGAGATGCTCGACTTCCAGCACGACCGCGCCGGCCGTCCGGTTGCGCTCGGGGAAGATCGCCTCCAGCGGCCGCCCGACCATGGCCTCGATCAGCTTGGCCTGTCCGAATTCGTCCAGGCGGCCGGACAGCACGCTGCGCCCGTCCTTCAGCACGACGAATTCCCCGGCAATGCGGAAAATCTCCTCCATGCGGTGGGAAATATAAAGAACCGTGGTACCGGAAGCGGCGAGCTTGCGCACCTTGGCGAACAGCTTTTCGGTTTCCAGTGCCGAAAGCACGGCCGTCGGCTCGTCGAGGATCAGGATGCGGGGTTCGGCGACCAGCGCCTTGGCGATCTCGACGATCTGCTGGCGGGCGACCGAGAGGTCGCGCACCAGCATCGTCGGGTCGATATCGGCGAAGCCGAATTCGGTCAGCACTTCGGAGGCGATGCGGTTTGCCGCCGCCCAGTCGATCACCCAGGACAGCCGCTTGCAGGGCATGCGCCCCATCAGCATGTTTTCCGCGACGCTCAGGTGCGGAAGCAGGCTCAGCTCCTGATAGACGGTCCGGATGCCGAGCCCCATGGCGTCGGCGGGGTTGGCGATCTGAACGTCTTGCCCATCGAGCGAGATCGTGCCGCTGTCGGGCAGCACAGCGCCGGAAAGCATCTTCATCAGCGTCGATTTTCCCGCGCCATTTTCGCCGCAGAGCGCCAGCACCTTGCCTGCGCCGACGGAAAAGGAAATCTCCCGCACGGCCGGATTGCCGTCATAACTCTTGGCGATCTTGCTTACGGTCAGAGCGGGCATCTCACACCCCCGCCCCGAAAACGTCGGTCAGGAGCAGGGTCTTTTCCTTGCTCATGTGCAGAAGCGTCTCGTGGATACCCTCGCGGCCGTTGCCGCTGGCCTTGTTGCCGCCGAAGGGAAGGGTTTCGACGCGAACCGCCGTCGTGTGGTTGACGACGACCGTGCCGACATCGAGTCGTTCGTAAGCCCGCATGATCTTGCGCAGATCGCGCGTGAAAATCGCCGCCTGCAGGCCGAAAGGGCTGTCATTGGCCAGATCGAGCGCCGCCTCGAAATCGTCATAGGGGATCAGCGGCAGCACGGGACCGAAAGTCTCCTCCGCGAAAGCGGGCGTGCCCGGCGCGACACCGGTCAGAATGGTCGGCTCGTAGAAATTGCCGGCGCGCTTGCCGCCGGTGACGATCGTCGCGCCATCGGCAACGGCCTGGCGCACCTGCGCCTCCACCCGTTCCGCCGCGCGTGTATTGATCAGCGGCCCGACATTCGTCGCCGCATCGAGCGGATCACCGACCTTTAGGGCCCTGGTGCGTTCGGTGACGGCCGCAAGCAGCGCATCGAAGACCGAGCGCTGCACCAGCACCCGTTTGACGGCGCAGCAGATCTGGCCGTTGCCGCTGGTGAAGCGGCCGGCGACCAGCGCATCGGCCACCTGGTCGATATCGGCGTCCTCGCAGATGATCGTGGCGTCGTTGCCGCCGAGTTCCAGATGCACCTTCTTCAGCGTCTGGGCTGCCACTTCAAGGATGCGTTTTCCCGCGGCGGTGCTGCCGGTCATGGCGATCATCTGCACGCCCTCGGCCCGCACCAGCGCCTCGCCGGTCTCGCGCCCTCCGGTCAGCACCTGATGGGCGGCCTGCGGCAAGCCGGCTTCTTCCAGATAGCGGCTGATCTCGATCACCGCCAGCGGGCAATCCTCCGGCGTCTTGGTGATGACCGCATTGCCCGCCGCCAGACCACCCGCGACCTTGTGGCTCCAGAGTTCAACCGGGTAGTTGAAAGGCACGATAGCGGCGATGACGCCGAGCGGCTCGTAACGGGTGATCGCCAGCGAATGCGCGCGGCCGGGAATGGAATCAAGCGGCACGCTCTTGCCGAACAGGCGCTTGGCCTCTTCCGCGTAGCCCCGGAAGATGCGGGCGGCGACGCCCACTTCGCTTGTCGTTTCCGCAAGCCGCTTGCCGTTTTCCTGGCAGAGCAGACGGCCAAGCTCGGCCTGATTGGCCTCGATGCGGCGGGCCACAGCTTCCAGAATTTCGTAGCGCCGGTGCGCCGGCAGCGCGGCCATGCGCTCGCGGCCCGTCTGCGCGGCCTGGACGGCGCGGGCAACATCGCTTTCGCCGGCGCGGGGCACGTCGTCGATCCGCTCGTTGTTCACCGGATTGAGAATGGGGTCGGCAGAGCCGTCGGCAGCCTTCGTCCAGCCGCCGTCGATCAGCATAAGCATCATGGATCTCCTCTTTCGGCGAGAAGAGCTAGATCAAATATTGAATTGCGTCAACGATAATTGAACTTGAAAAGATTTATTACCTTGAATATACGAATATTGAACACGGAGGAAACATGGCGGACATCGACGGCAATATCAGTGCAACGGCCCTCAAGGCCCTGACGGTCCTGGATTTCATCGGCGAACAGCGGCGTCCGCTGACGGTACAAGAGGTGGCGGAGGGAATCGGTGCGGATCGCGCCACCGCATACCGCATGCTCATGACCCTCGTGCATGCGGGTTATGTCGTGCGCGACGAAAAGACCTACCGGCTGAGTTTCAAGGTTCTGTCCCTGGCGCGCTACCTCGTCAGCGACGACGAGCGCAGCCTGCAGATATTGAACTGCCTGCGGCAGATATCGGAGGAGACCGGCGAGACCGTTCACTATTCGGCGCTCGACAACGATTGCGCCGTTCTGGTCTTCCGGGTGAAAGGCAATCAGCGGGTGAGCGTCGATTTCCAAATCGGCGACCGTTCTCCCCTGCCCTGCACCTCCATCGGCAAGGTGCTGCTCGCCTATGGCGACGTGCGGTTTTCCGAAAAGATCATCGCGCGTGGTCTGCCGCAGGTCGCACCGAAAACCATCACCGACCCGGAAGAGCTGCGGCGCGAACTTGCCCGCGTGCGGGCGCAGGGCTATGCCTATGACGATCTGGAATTTTCCCACGACATGCGCTGTCTGGCGATACCGGTGTTTGAGCGCGGCGGGCAGGTGCCGGGGGGCGTCGCCATTTCCGGCCCCAGCAGCCGCTTCGACACCGCAAGGCTGGAGGAGCTTCGCGACATCGCAATGCCGCACGTTGCCGCGTTGACGGCCCGACTGGGCGGGCTCATACCGGATCGCGCCGCCGGATAGACCAAGGCAGACCCGGCGAGCCCACGGCATATTGCCCGGAGCTCAGCCCATCATGACAAGACGTTGTCGCTGCGGAAGATACCATCCGCCAGCGGCTATCTGTGCTGGGTGTGATGTTCATTGCGCTTCCGGGTAGCGGCCGCCTTTTTGGCAGAAGCCGAACGTTCCGCCGCCGGTCGGTTTGCCGATGCCGCGCCGCCCTTTCGCCCGCCTTTTTCCGAAGAAACATGCGTGTCGGATTTGCCGCGTCCGGAACCGGACTTGTTGCCGCCGCCGCTTTCCTTGTTGACGGTCGCCCAGGCGCGTCGTTCGGCTTCCTGTGTGGAAACGCCGCGATCTTCATAACCTTCCGCGATGTGATCCGCCTTGCGCTTTTGCTTGCCGGTATAACTGGATTTGTCTCCACGGGGCATGATCCGGTCCTCCTTGATCAGCTATCTGGACCGAACGCATGAGCCGGAAGCAGGTTCCCGATCAGGGTGCCAGACGTTCTCCGGTCTCGACCTGTTCGGCCAGCCGATCCGAATAGCGCCGCATCATCTCGACCTGAACTTCCGTCTGAAAGGCCATGACCTGCTGACGAATGTCCTCGTCGGAGCAGCCAAGACGTCCGAGATGTTCAGCAAGTGCCCGGCATTCCGTCTTCCAGTAATCCGTTGCGGCCTGCCCGTGGATCGCTTCCAGTTCGCTGGCGCAGCGCCGGATCGTTGCCGTCCTGCCGGAAAGCGGAAACGCCACGACCTTCTCCGCCATCATCTCTTTCCTGCGCCCCAACGCCATACAAACCGTCTCCTGAATCACGTCCACATGATCTACGCAGTTCTTGGTTAACGCTTCGTATCCATTGGGAATTTCAGCCCGCCATTCGTCCCCCCTGCCCGTTCGCCCGCAGCAGCGCCATGATCATCGGCCCCAGCGAAAATTCATCGCGTTCGGCGCGTCGCGTCAGATCCCTCAAATAGCCGCCCGGTGAATTGATATGCCCTGCCCTTTCCAGGATGCAGGCGATTGCGGCTGCCGCATTTTCAGGCCCCAGGGCTTCACAGGCCCCCTGATAGGCACTCGGACTGACGCCCAGCATCGAGCGAACCACCACGGCCGCCGTCATCAGTTCCCGCCAACTCGAAATTTTGCCGCCCGGCCCATAAGCCGATATCTCCGGGCAGGCGGAAAGAACCACAGAAAGCGGAAACGCCTTTGGCGGCTCCTTCATCTGGTTCGGTTCTTCCATCAAAGGCGCGCCCTGCTTCGTTTCGAAGCGAGGTTCAGATTCAGTGTGGGCTTGTGTATTTGAATTCTGTATGTGCCGACCATTTTGAACGTCATTGCCGTCTATATTTTCAGCTTTTACCTTCATTTCCAGCCGGTTGACGATCTCCTCGCGCAACATCTCCATCTCATCGAGGATCGGCGCGATGTCCGCCTGCGAAGCGTTGCGGGGGGTGGCCGAGACCAGCGCGCGAAATGAGAGGTGAACGTTGCCCCAATCGCCCGGAGCCTCCTCCTCCATCGCCGTTTCGATCAGCTTTGCAATATCGCGCCGGCACAGCGACAGCCGCTCCTTCAGACGCCGAAGCTGCAAGCGTTCCTGCGACACCTGATCGGCCAGCATCAGAATCTCGCCCATACGGGCCAGAAGCGGCGCCAGCGAAAAGCCGAACGCCTGGTCGATCTCCCCGGCATTGTCCTTGCGGGCATAACGCTTGCCGTTGGGGCTGTCCCGACGGCTGAGAAGCCCTGCCTCCACCAAGGCCGCAAGATGACGCCGAAGGGTCGTCTCCGCCATGCCATGGGTGCGCAGCGAGAGCTGGGCGTTGGACGGGAAGACGACAAGGCCGTCTTCTGCCGAAAGTTTCGCGTTCGGATGAAAGCTCAAAAGCGCATTGAGCACCGACAGCGCCCGATCGGAAATGCCGATCAGCGGCTTCGCCTCGCACAGCGCCCGGAACAGTTTCCATTTATCGATCGATGCCTCCGCATCGATTTCGGCCGCGGCAATCTGATTTGCCAACATGCCAAGCGTCATCGTCCGCCGCCCGAAGGGCGTCGAGACATATCCCGTTTCCATATCCTTCACCTTCCACAAGGCAAAAGAAATTCGATCGCCAAAACGGCGCCAAGACTCTTGACTATGATTCGCGGAAATGGGATTCTCTAATTGCTACATACAGAGAAGGGCTTCCACGACGGCAACGTTTGGGGGCCTTTTTCTTTTGCGGATCAGTCTCCTGGTTGTTTCTGCTTGAACTCGGTATAGAGCGCGTCGAGCTTTTCAGCCACGAATGCGCCGAAACTTGCCGCCTCCTGCGATTTGAAGGAAAGCGTGTAGGAGCGGGAACCGCTCCTGATATCTGCCGCGATCCGCCCGGAACCGTCCGCCGCCCAATGCGCCGTCGTCTTGCTGTGGGCGGCCTTGTCCGCGAGATAGGCAAAAACCATGTTGAAACGCCCGTCCGACGCCGCCGCCTTGAAGGGCTCGGCCGTCACCACGCTTTCCAGAGAACTGTTCGGCCTCGACGGCACGAGTTCCGCCAGCGCCAGCCAGCGGCGGCGGCCGATCGAAGGTGCATTGCCGATGGCATGGATCAGCCGATGCGGAACCTGCCGGACAACGGAGATCATTTTGGAAAGCTCGGTTTTGTCGGTCGACAAGGCCTGCATCACGACAGCGCGTTCGAAACCACGCTCCTCGAGCGCATAGGCGAACAGCGCCCGCTCGATGTAGGAAAGGTTCTGTCGCGCAGAATTCTCTATGCCCTGGGCGACCACCAGTTCGCGGTCTTCCAGCGGCCGGATGATCGCCTTGACCGGGCGGCCAAGAAGCGCCGCCGCCTGAAGACGACGGTGACCATAGGCCACCTGATAACGATCCGGCGCGGTCGGATGGATGCGCACGAGAATCGGCACCTCCTGCCCGCCTTCGGCGATGGAGCGGACCAGTTCGTCATCGGCGGCGATAGTGTCGTCGCCCATGCGATCGCGGATAAAGGAGGGTTCGATCATCCGGGGATCGAGATCGACCACCTGCTCGCCGGCGCGAATCGCCTGTTTGAGAGCGTTTGTTTCCTCCTCCATTCGCCCCAACGTCAGCGCCATGGTGCGCACGGGGCCAGCGGGATCGCGGCGTTCATCCTCGGAGTTGGCCGCGGCCAACTCTTCTACCGCCTCCTCGAAAATATTCTTCAGCCGGTCCTTCCTGCTCATGACCGCCCCCAGGCCCTGCGGATACTGGTGAGCACTTCGGCATTGGCCGCGTTCACCGATTCGAGCGCGCGGTCATAGGTCGACTTGCGCACCTGCCCCTTCTCGATTTCGTAGAGCGTCTGCTTGGTCAGGCCGGCATCGGCGATAGAGGTGGATTTCAGGATCGTCGCCGTCAGCACATCCGTTCCGAAAAGATTGCGCAGCAGCGCCACGATCTGCGATTGGGGCGCGTCGAACGGTTCGTGGCGGGTCACGACATATTTGACGAAATCATGGGTGAGATCGCCGCCGGCCTTGCGCACGACGGACAGCAGATCGGATGTCATCAGCAGAAACTGCGACATCGAGGCGACGTCGACCATCTGCGGATGGATGGTGATGAGCAGCGACGTCGCGGCGCAGACGGCGCCAAGCGTCAGATAGCCGAGCTGGGGCGGGCAATCGATGATGACGACATCATAGTTCTGCTCGACTTCGGCGATGGCAAGACCGACCCGTTTGAAGAACAGCGTATCGGTTCCGCCGCGTCTGTCGTGCAGCGCGCCCGGCGTCTCATGCTCGAATTCCATCAGTTCCAGATTGCCCGGAACGAGATCGAGGCCTTCGAAATAGGTCTTGCGAATGATATCCGACAGCGGCCGGCGCCTGGCGTCGTCATAGCGAATGGCGCCGTAGAGCGTATCGCCTTCATCGAGATCGAACTCGGGTTGCACACCAAGCAGAGCCGAAAGCGAAGCCTGCGGGTCGAGATCGATCGTCAGGACGCGATACCCCTGCAAAGCGAGATATTGCGCCAGATAAAGCGCCGTCGTGGTCTTGGCCGAGCCGCCCTTGAAGTTCGTGACGGCGATCGTCTGCAAGCGCTCGCCCGGCCGGCGGTGCGGCAGATAATTCAGTGCATCCTTCGGCTTGATCGCTGCCATATGCTGGCGAAGCTCGTTGATCTGCGCCAATGTATAGGAGCGGCGGCCATTGCTGGTAAGACGTGGCGCCGGCCCCTTGCCGTCCAGAGACAGTTGCCGGAGATAGCCGTCTGAAACACCGACCAGTTGCGCCGCTTCTCCGGAGGAAAAGGTTCGAAGCGTTTTCGAAGAATGGGGCGGAAACAGCCGTTCGCGCAGCAGCTTGAGCTGCTTCGAGAGCTGCCTGGCATGCCGCTCGATGCGGATGTCAGTCGTCGCGACGGTTTCCATGTTCACGCGGCCAGTTTCCCTTGATGCGGATTTGAGGCGTGATGCGCTCAAAAACCGTATCGGAAACATGCCACGATTCGGATGTTGCAGCAAACGGGCTGAATGAGGCGCCGCACCGTCTGGTGCGATAGAAAAAGAACACGGATCTCAGCGGCTTGGAAGAGGTTGAATCCGGCAGGCGCGTTATGGGCTAACCTCCCATCTTTTGCTGGCGCAAGCCGCCGCCTCGCCTGATCCGAAACGGAACAGGCTCACCCCGGCTGTTGCGCTCCCAGCCGGGGAGCGGCATTTGCTCGGATCCAGCCGATGCCGCTACCGGCGGAAACCCGCTGGACAATACAACCTGTCCGTTCCATGCTCCTCTTGCCTCTGGAGAACCAACAACAGGAGCCGGCCTTGCAGAGACTTCGTCTTTTCGACCGAACCATCCGCCCTTGCAGGAAGTCTGCAAAATGACGGTTCCGCTCCTCCTCACTTTCAACGCCGGATCCTCCTCCGTCAAATTCGGTATCTTTGCGATCGACGGATCGATAGCGACACGCCTCGGCAAAGGACTGATCGATTTTCGCGCCGATCCGCTGTCGTTCCACCTGACGGAAGGTCCGATGGAATTCGACCAGCCGATGAAAGCCGGGGCAGGCGATGACCTGAAAGCCGTGATCGAGGAAGCCTTCCTGATGCTTTCCGATCACTTCGACATGACAAAGGTCGTTGCCGCCGGACATCGCGTGGTTCATGGCGGTGATGACTTCGCGGAAGCCTGCCTTCTCGACGACGCGACGATAGCAGCGATCGAAGCCCTCGTGCCGCTGGCCCCGCTGCATCAGCCGCAGGCCTTGCGCTTCATCAAGGCAATCCGCGCGATCAAGCCCGAGCTTGTCCAGACCGCCTCCTTCGACACCGCCTTCCACGCGACCCAGAGCGATCTCGTCCGCCGCTTCGCCCTCCCCCGCGCGCTGCACGACCAGGGCATCAAACGGTACGGCTTCCACGGACTTTCCTATGCCTATATCGCTCATGCGCTGCGTTCAAGAGCCGCGCCTATCGCCAGAGGCAAGGTCGTGGCCGCGCATCTCGGCAGCGGCGCCAGCGTCTGCGCCTTCGACAACGGCGTGAGCACGGATACCAGCATGGGCTTTTCGACGCTCGACGGCATTCCGATGGCCACACGGCCGGGCTGGCTCGATCCCGGCGTCGTGCTTCACCTGCTCGGGCCTGGCGGGCAAAGTCTCTCCTCGGTGGAAGACCTGCTCTATCATCGCTCGGGCCTTCTCGGCATTTCCGGCATCAGCGCCGACATTCGCGATCTCGCCGAAGACGGCGGCGTGGAGGCTGAAACCGCGATCGAGGTTTTCACCTTCCGTATCGCCGGCGAGATCGGCCGTCTTGCCGTCAGTCTCGGCGGGCTCGACGCCATCGTGTTTACCGCAGGCATCGGCGAGCATTCGCCGGATGTTCGTCGCCGGATCCTGGAGCGCCTGTCATGGATGGGCTTCACCATCGATGCCGATGCCAACGGGAAGAACGCTTTCACGATCACCACGGCCGAAAGCCGGCTTTCGGCCCATGTCATACCGACCGAGGAGGAGCAGATTATCGCGGACGAGGCCCTCGCCGTGACCGCTGGCGTCCTGACCGCCGGCGTCTGACTGTCCCGCCCCGCAGCCCAGAAGGATACCGACCATCATGACCACTTCATCTCCCCTGACCGCGGCGGAAACGACCCTGATCGACCGCTACTGGCGCGCCGCGAACTATCTCTCCGTCGGCCAGATCTACCTCTTTGAAAATCCGCTGCTGCGCGAGCCCCTGAAGGCGCAACACATCAAACCGCGCCTGCTCGGCCACTGGGGCACGACACCGGGGCTGAACTTCATCTACGCCCACCTCAACCGGATCATCCGCAAGCGTGATGCCGATATCCTCTATGTCTGCGGCCCCGGTCATGGCGGCCCCGGCATCGTCGCCAATACCTCTCTTGAGGGAACCTACAGCGAAATCTACCCGTCGATTTCCGAGGATACGGAGGGCCTGTGCCGGCTGTTCCGCCAGTTCTCGTTTCCCGGCGGCATTCCAAGCCATGTCGCGCCGGAAACGCCCGGCTCGATCCACGAGGGCGGCGAACTCGGCTACGCGCTGGTCCATGCCTTTGGCGCGGCCTTCGACAATCCCGATCTCACCGTTGCCTGCGTCGTCGGCGATGGCGAGGCGGAAACCGGGCCGCTGGCCGCGAGCTGGACCTCGATCAAGTTTCTCAATCCGGCGCGGGACGGCGCGGTGCTGCCGATCCTGCACCTCAACGGCTACAAGATCGCCAATCCGACCGTGCTCGGCCGCTCGAGCGACGAGGATCTCAAGCATCTTTTCGAAGGCCATGGTTATGAGCCGTTCTTCGTCGAAGGCGACGACCCGACGGTGATGCATGGGAAGATGGCAGCAGCGCTCGACACCATCTTCGACCGCATACGGACCATTCAGGAGCAGGCGAGGAGCGGGGCAAACACGGATCGCTGCCCCCGCTGGCCGATGATCGTGCTGCGTACGCCGAAAGGCTGGACCGGACCGAAGGAGGTCGATGGCAAAAAGGTGGAGGGCTTCTGGCGATCGCATCAGGTGCCGGTTTCCAACTGCCGGGCCGATGAAAGCCATCGGGCCGTTCTCGAGGACTGGATGCGCAGCTACGATCCCGACGATCTTTTCGATGCGTCCGGCCGCCTGAAACCGGAACTCGCAGCCCTCGCCCCGAAAGGTGCGCGTCGCATGGGCGCCAATCCCCACGGCAATGGCGGCCTGCTGCGCCGCGAGCTCATCTTGCCCGATATCCGCGACTACGCCGTTACCGTCACGGACAATGGCGCGGAGAACGGACAGGCGACCATGGTGCTCGGCCACTATCTGCGCGATATCCTCAAACTCAACGACGCCCACGGCAATTTTCGGGTCTTCGGCCCGGACGAAACGGAATCAAACCGGCTCGGCAGCGTCTTCGAGGTGACCGATCGCGTCTGGATGGAGCCGATCGAACCTTACGACGTCCACCTCTCCCGCGGAGGGCGGGTGATGGAGGTGCTGAGCGAGCATCTTTGCCAGGGCTGGCTGGAAGGTTACCTGCTCACAGGCCGGCACGGCTTCTTCTCCTGCTACGAGGCCTTCATCCATATCGTCGATTCGATGTTCAATCAGCATGCCAAATGGCTGAAGGTTTCGCGCGAACTGCCCTGGCGCAAGCCGGTCTCCTCGCTCAACTACCTGCTCACCTCCCACGTCTGGCGGCAGGATCACAACGGCTTCAGCCATCAGGATCCCGGCTTCGTCGATCTCGTCGCCAACAAGAAATCCGATATCGTCCGCGTCTATTTTCCGCCGGACGCCAACACCCTGCTGTGGGTGGCGGATCATTGCCTGAAGACCTATGACCGCATCAACGTCATCGTTGCCGGCAAACAGCCCGAGCCGCAATATCTCTCCATGGACGATGCGATCCGCCACTGCGAGGCGGGTATCGGCGTCTGGGACTGGGCCAGCAACGACCTCGGGGGCGATCCGGACGTCGTCATGGGCTGCGCCGGCGATGTGCCGACCATGGAGACGCTGGCAGCGGTCAGCCTGCTGCGCGAACATCTGCCGGAACTGAAAATCCGGGTCGTCAATATCGTCGACCTGATGGCCATGCAATCCCGTGACCAGCATCCGCATGGTCTGGCCGATAGCGTCTTCGACCGGCTGTTCACCAGCGACCGGCCGGTGATCTTCGCCTATCACGGCTATCCCTATCTGATCCATCGATTGACCTACAAGCGCACCAACCATGACAGCTTCCATGTGCGCGGCTTCATCGAGGAAGGCACGACCACGACGCCGTTCGATATGTGCGTGCTGAACCAGCTCGACCGCTATCATCTCGCGATCGAGGCGATCAACCGCATTCCGGGTCTTGCCGAAAGGGCAGGGGAGGTCTTGGCGCTGCTGAACGGCAAACTGGAACAACATCACGCCTATGTACGGGAATTCGGCGAGGATATGCCGGAGGTGCGCGACTGGCGGTGGACCGCCGCTTAGAGCATTTCCAGGAAAAGTGCGAAGCGGTTTTCCGTCCGGAAATGCGTCAAAACAAATTGTTAGTGTGCCTCCGCCTTTCCCGAAGCGCTCCGGGGCCTTATCCGGTCATCGGCCGATCAGGGGAAAGCAGATAAACGAAAGGGCTCGCCGACGGCGGGCCCTTTCGTTTGAGTGGCGTATGACGCCGGTATGATAACCTGTTGGCTCATCGTCGAACGGACCGGCCAATTGCCCCATAGCCGATCCCGACCACCGTCAACCCCGCTCAAACTCCGCATAGAGCCGTTCAAGATTGTCCGCGAGATAGCTTCCGAAGGCAGACGCCTTATCGGCGCGCAAGGCGATCGTCACCTGCTTGCCGTCATCGACAATCCGGGCCGCCAACGTACCCGCGGAATTCTGCCAGGCGCGGGCCGCCTTTGGTGTCTTACCCGGTTTTGCCGCAGCCGCTTCAGGCCTCTTCAGGTCTTCGACCATTTCAAACCGCCGATCGGGCTCCGCCTCCAGAAATAGGGGTGACCCGATCAGCGCACGCGCGCGCTCCAGAAACGCCTCGTCGTCAAAGAGGGAAGACAATTCATGCCAGCGGTCACGCCCGACGCTGCGGGCGGTCTCGAGCACCGACAGAATATCCGCCGGAATGCGGCGCGTGACCGAGAGCATCTTGGAGACCGTGGTCTTGTCGGCGCTGAGCGCCGCCATGATCGTCTCGCGGTCGAAGCCGAGACCCTCCAGCCGGTGGGCAAACATCGTGCGTTCGATGAAGGAGAGATCGGCGCGCGCTGAATTTTCCTGGCCCTGGGCGATGACATGATCGCGATCGTCGAGCGTCTTGACCACGGCGCGGACGGGACGCCCAAGCGCGCGGGCGGCGCGCGCGCGGCGATGGCCGAAGGCGATCTGGTAGCGGCCGGAAAGCGTCGGGTGAGGGCGAACGAGGATCGGCGAATCCTGCCCCCGCTGACGGATGGCTTCAACCAGTTCCTGAAACCGATCGTCGTCGCCACCAAGGCGGTCGTTGACGAAGGAGTTTTCGATCAGTTCCGGATCGAGATCGATCACCGTCTCGCCATTGGCGAGCTTCTCCTCCAGTGCCCTGGCGCTCTCAGCCTTGGCCGACAGCGCATCGATGCTGCGCGTCACCGCGCCCAGCGCGCCGATACCCTTGAAGGACAACGGCTGATTTTCGGGCGCGGGATGCTCCGAGTTTACCGCAGTAAACTTCTTGCTGTCGTCCATCAGGCCGGAGAGAATATTCTTACGCGCCATGCCGTGCTCCCTTCATCCAGTTTACTGCGGTAAACCCGGCCGTCATTTCCGTCCCCAGGCCTTGTGCACGAGATCGACGATCTCGTTGTTGACCGCCTCCATGGCCTCCATCGCGCGGTCGTAGGTCGTGCGGGTGAAAGCGCTGCGCTCGACTTCATAGAGCGTCTGGTTGGTGAGCGAGGCGTCCGAGATCGCGACGCTTTTCAGCATCGGGTTTGTCAGCACATGGTTCTTGAACATGGAGCGCATGAAGGCGACCATCTGGGTCTGTGGCCCGTCCTGCGGATCGTAGCGCGTGACAAGGTAGCGCAGCCAGTCGAGGTTCATATCGCCGCCCGCGCCCTTCAGCGTGTTGAGGACTTCGCCGAGCATCTGCAGGAACTGGCACATGGACATGACGTCCAGCATCTGCGGGTGCACCGTGATCAGGATCGCGGTCGCGCCGCAGATCGCGCTCATCGTCAGAAAGCCGAGTTGCGGTGGGCAATCGATGACAACGACATCATAGTCGTCGGCAACAGTGCTCAGCGCCTCATCGAGACGCGCGAAGAAGATACGGCCGTAATCGCCTGACTGGCCCTGCGCCAACACGCGCGGCGTATCGTGCTCGAATTCCATCAGTTCGAGATTGCCAGGCACGAGATCGAGATTCGGAAAATTCGTCTTGCGGATGATCTCCTTCAGCGGCCGCCGCTGTTCATCATAGCGGATCGCGCCATAGAGCGTTTCGTTTTCCTGTACGTCGAATTCCGGCTGGAACCCGTGAATCGCGGAAAGCGAGGCCTGCGGATCGAGATCGACGGCGAGAACGCGATGGCCGGTCAGCGCCAGATGCTGGGCCAGATGGGCCGCCGAAGTCGTCTTGCCGCTACCGCCCTTGAAATTGACGACGGCGATGACCTGCAAATGATCGCTGCCGCGTCGACGCGGCACGTAATGAGTACCGGAACGGGCATTCTGATCGAGGAAAGCCCGCATCTCTTCCATCTGCTGGGCAGTATAGGACCGACGGCCGGAAGGCGTCGCCTGCGGCAGCGGCCCCTTGCCTTCCAGCGAAAGATTGCGCAGATAGCCGCTGGTCACCCCCAGAAAGCGCGCGGCTTCCGCCAGCTGGAATTCACGCAAACCCTTCATCGCCACGGGCGGAAACATTTCCGTCCGATGCTGCTTCAGCTTGTCGGACAGCTCCTGCGCCTGGGCGATGATCAGCTGGTCCATTTCAGAAATGGCCTGTCCGGCCGGCATGGCGATCGTCATGAATATCTCTCAGATGCGATTTTTGAGGTGATTTGCACTCTAAATCGCATGTTGATGAAATATCGGCACATTGCAAGAAAAAATGGGTTAACGAGGGGTAAACGCCATCGACGCGAGAGGGCAGGGGAGGGGAGGCGGCAAGCCGGCGGCGAGGTTGCGCCGCCGCACCGCAAGGCTCAAGCGGCGCTAAAGCATGTCTCGCAAAAGTGAGCAGCGGTTTTGCGAAAAGACATGCGCAAAACAAAGATCTAAAGCGTATGAGCGAATCTGAAAGATCGCGACACGCTTTAGAACGCCAAGCCCACGTAATTTTCCGCCAGCACTGTTTCGGCCGCGGTCGAATGGGTGAGGTAATCCAGTTCGGCTTCCTGGATCTTCTGGTCGAAATCGCCGGCATCGGGAAAGCGATGCAGCATGGTCGTCATCCACCAGGAAAAACGCACGGCCTTCCAGACGCGCGCCAGCGCCTTGACGGAATAATGATCGATGCCTGCCTGGGACTTTTCCTGATAGTATTCGCGCAAACCTGAAAACAGATAATGTACGTCGCTTGCCGCCAGATTGAGCCCCTTGGCGCCGGTCGGCGGCACGATATGGGCGGCGTCGCCGACGAGGAACAGGCGGCCGAAGCGCATCGGTTCGACCACGAAGGACCGTAGGGGCGCTATGGATTTCTCGAAGGAGGAACCGGTGGTCAACGCCTCTGCGTGATGCGCCGGCAGACGGCGGCGCAACTCATCCCAGAAACGATCGTCGCTCCAACCCTCGACATTTTCATCAAGCGGGCACTGCAGATAGTAGCGGCTGCGTGTCGGCGAGCGCATGGAACACAGCGCAAAGCCACGGGGATGGTTGGCATAGACCAGCTCATGATCGAGCGGCGGCACGTCCGCCAGAAGGCCGAGCCAGCCGAAGGGATAAACGCGCTCGAAACTGCGGATGGCGCCCTCCGGCACGGATTTGCGGGAAATTCCGTGAAAGCCGTCGCAGCCGGCGATGAAATCGCAATCGATGCGATGGCTCGCCCCGTCCTTCTCATAGGTGACGTAGGGCGTGCCACCATCGAAGTCATGCGGCTTCACATTGGCCGCGTCATAGATGGTCGCGCAGGCCGTTGCCTCGCGCTCGGCCATCAGGTCGCGCGTCAGCTCGGTCTGGCCATAGACCATTACGCCCTTGCCGGTCAGCCCCTTGAGGTCGATACGGTGGTCGCGTCCGTCGAAGGCAAGAGAAAAGCCGTCATGCGGCAGGCCTTCGGCATGCATGCGCCGCCCCGCGCCAGCCGCGTCCATCAGAGCCACGGTTCCCGCCTCCAGCACCCCGGCGCGCACGCGGCCCAGAATGTATTCCCTAGAAACCCGGTCGACGATCACATTGTCGATGCCGGCTTTGGCCAGAAGCTGGCCAAGCAGAAGCCCGGATGGCCCGGATCCGATAATACAGACTTGGGTGCGCACATTGACCTCCCGATGCGTGATGCGTAACGGAACTGTGCGCCGGACCAACCGTGGAAACCATGGACAAAAGCATCATGAAATTGCAGATTTCGAACATGCAAAAACCGTCTACGCCCACTCAGACCATTCCGACCTATGACCTTTACGGTGAAGAAATCCGGCCTTCGGCTGAGTTTTGGTTGCACTGCGAAACGATTCCGTCCCGCAGCAGCCTGCATCGATGGGAAATTTCCGAGCACCGCCACAGG
>JAVBSF010000050.1:0-6438 GCA_031556925.1 Pararhizobium sp. | reverse complement strand
TCTGTGGGAAGTGGGGCGCGGCCAAAAAGCGGCATTGTTGTGTCGATGTGACACATTTGCCGTACTGTGTAAAATTTTTCCCGTTTACGTGAATTTTCGGATTAATTTAGGAATTTTATTTCAGTTTTTCGCTTGAAATGTATCTGTGCTCAAATTCTTACGTCAATTTTTCGTGATTGCTGCAGCGCGATCCCAACATTTCGCGATTTGCTAACTTAACGCTCCTGCCGGTACCTTGCCTTCATGGGGTGGTTCTGCCGCCTGGAGACGTTCATGGGGAGGAACATATGAACAAAAACACGACCAAGACGGCGGTGATGACGGCCTTCACGCTCGCCATGGTCGCAGGCACGGCTCAGGCAGGCGGCCTGGAACGTGGCGGCTACAATGTCGATCTGCTTTTCGATCCGTCGACCTACGCGGCGGAAGCGACGGCAACCTATGTCAATCCGCAGCGCGAACTGAACAACGTCGTGGACGTGAATCCGCGCAACGGTATTGGGGCCGACGGCAGAGGAGCCGGTGCTACGAATGGCGTTGGAGATTCGGAAGGCTATTGGGTTCCCCGTATCGGTTTCAAAGCCAGCTTTGGGGACAGCATCGACTGTATGGCGGATTATTCCCAACCATGGGGCGCTCACAGCAAGCCCGGCGCGAACTGGATGGGTGCCAACGACAATATCGAGACCAAGATCGAGAGTGATAACTACGCCGCGACCTGCTCCTATAAATGGGATGTGGGGCAGGGCCAGTTCCGTATGATCGGCGGTGGCTTCTATCAGGAAGTCGGTGGCTTTAAGGAACGTCTCGTGAGCCCGCTGCCTGGCCCGGACCTGAGCTTTGATGGTGTGGGTCGTCTTGATCTTGACGGCAGCGGTTGGGGCTGGCGGGCTGGCATGGCCTACGAAATTCCGGAGTATGCGTTCCGGGCAAGCCTCGTCTACAACAGCGCCGTCGATCTCGACGATCTGAAGGGATCGGTTGATCTAAGCAGGGTCATTCTGCCGATTTTCGACCCTGTTACCGGCGCTCTTGTGGGCGGGGTGCCTGGCACGAAATATGACGTATCCAGTTTCGCGTCGATGCCCGATTCGCTTGAACTCAAGATCCAGAGTGGTATCGCGCCCGGATGGCTCGCCTTCGGCTCGATCAAATGGACTGACTGGAGTCAGCTTCAGATCATCGACGTGCAGCCGGTCGTGGTGGCGCCGGGTCATATCCCGACTGAACTCAACCTGCTCTATCGCGATGGTTGGACGGTGACCGGCGGCGTCGGCCACAAGTTCAACGATCAGTGGAGTGGTGCCGTCAGCCTGACCTGGGATCGTGGAACGAGCCATGGGTATGGCACCCAGACGGACACCTGGACGATCGGCACGGGCGTTTCCTATGCGGCGACCGAGAATGTCGAACTGCGTCTTGCCGGTGTTGTCGGCATCCTGACCAGCGGAAGCTCCAAGGCGATGAGTGGCGTGACGCCCGAAGTCGAATACGACTTCGACAACGATATCGTGACCGCCATCTCTACCTCGCTCAAGGTAAAGTTCTAAAATCCAGAAGTCTTGAAGCCCGGATCTCGATCCGGGCTTTTTGTATTTGCGGTATGTTGCTGGTGTAATTCTCTTCGGCGCCCGTGAGATTTGTGACGATTCGGCAACACTTTTTTTCTATAGTCGGTGGTGGCGAGAGGGCGGGCATTTATGTCCATTTCCCGCCACAAACTGGGAGCACCGATGATCTCAACAGACGTGCGACAGGTTTTTTGCGTACGGCGTTTGAGGTAAAGTAAAGCATGCATGTCCTTCCGTCCTTCCCCTGAATTTCCTGAGGTCGCGCTGTTTATACGGCGCTGCGCGGAACGCGGTGATGATGGCGGGCATTGGTGAAGTCTACGGCTGCGGGGGCAGGCCGTACTCTTGCCGGAAACGGTTCCTAGATTGGAAAACCGTCAGGGTGAAGAGAAAGGAATGCAGGGTCGAGCATGATGTTTCCGGCGCTGTTTCTATTTCTATCGGGGTTTTCGACACCGACGCTTGGACCATCCTGACGGGTGCCATCGTTACGGAGTTGACGGGAAGAACTGACTAAAATGCAGATACGCGAATACAAGTCGTTGACGTTTCTGGTTCTGGGTATGGCGCTCACGCTTGGCGGGCTTGCAGGGCATGCCTGTGCATTCGATCCCGGTGCCGGGGTTTCCAAGGAATCCGGTCCCTTCGCCCTCTTCAAATTCGGATTTTCCGCCTACAAGAACGGCCGCAAGGACGAGGCTGTCGAAGCCTATCGCTACGCCGCCGAAAAGGGCCATACCGGCTCCCGCTGGGCGCTGGCCAATATGTATGCGGATGGCGATGGCGTTGCCGAAAACGACCTCGAAGCCTTCAAGATCTACAGTGAAATCGCCCAGAAAGGCATCGAGCCCGGCTCGGAAGACACCGGCTATTTCGTCAATGCGCTGATCTCGCTGGCCGGCTATTATCGCCGCGGCATTCCCGACAGCCCCGTCAAGTCCGATCTCGCCCAGGCGCGCCAGCTTTATTTCCAGGCGGCCTCCACCTTCGGCGTGCCGGAGGCGCAGTTCCAGCTCGCCCGCATGCTGCTTTCGGGCGATGGCGGCAGCGTCAATGTCCAGCAGGCCAAGAAATGGCTCAACCGCGCCCGCAAGAGCGGCCACGCCGGCGCCATGGGCGTGTTCGGCAACGTCATTTTCCAGGAAGGCCAGACGGTGCGCGGGCTGGCCTACATGACCGCGGCACTCGACCAGTGTACGCCCAAGGAACGGTCTTGGCTGCAGCCGCTACAGGAGCAGGCGTTTTCGCTCGCAAGCGAGGATGACCGCCGCACCGCAATCACCATGTCACGCGGCATGCATCTGGATGCGGACTGAGGTTCGTCTGCCGGACGGCGTGCGCCCTCAAACGGCTTCGAACGCGAATTCCCCGATCACCGGAACATGATCCGAGGGCTTTTCCCAGCCGCGAACGTGCTTGTCGACTGACGTCGAGAGCAGCCTGTCGAGCGCTTCGGCCGACAGCATCAGGTGGTCGATGCGAATGCCGAAATTCTTCGGCCAGCAGCCGGCCTGATAATCCCAGAACGTATAGAGCACGCTGTCGCTGGTCGCCCGGACGGCATCGGTGAAACCGAGATTTTCGAGCCGGCGAAAGGCGTTGCGCGTCGGCGGCAGGAACAGGGCGTCGTTTTCCCAGACCTTCACGTCCCAGCAGTCGTGCGGCTCGGGGATGACGTTATAGTCTCCGGCCAGAATCAGCGGTTCTTCCAGCAGAAGTCGGGCCTGGGCATGGGCGTGCAGCCGCTCCATCCAGGCGAGCTTGTAGCTGTATTTTTCCGTGCCCGTGGGGTTGCCGTTCGGAAGATAGATCGAGCAGACGCGGATAACCCCGCCTTTCACCGAAAACACGCCCTCGATGAAACGGGCCTGCACGTCTTCCTCGTCGCCAGGAAGGCCGCGAATGATGTCATCCGGCCTGATGCGGGAGAGCAGGGCGACGCCGTTGAAGCCCTTCTGGCCGTGGGTCTCGACGTGATAGCCGAGCGCCTCGATCTCGGCTCTTGGAAAGCCCTCGTCGACGGTCTTGATTTCCTGAAGACAGACGATATCCGGGCTGGCCTCCTTCAGCCAGGCGAGGAGGGCATCGATGCGGGCGCGCACGCCGTTGATGTTCCAGGTGGCGATCTTCATGCCGGGGTATCCTATTCTGCAGCGGCCGCGTTGCGCATTCTTTTATCGTCGGCGCCGTTATTTGACAAACGGGAAGTCCGTGATTCCAGAGGCAATTGCGTCGCCGGGCCAGCCGTCTATAGTCGCGGCATGATCGAAACGCTCGTGACCTATTGGCCCCATTTCCTTGCCGTTCTTTCGGTGGTTCTCGGCGTGCCCGCGGCGATCCATGCCGCCATGACCAAGCAGGAGGTGCGCTCGGCGCTCGGCTGGGTCGGTATCATCATCCTGTCGCCGATTCTGGGGGCGCTGGTCTATGCGATCGCCGGGATCAACCGCATGCGGCGCTCTTCGATAGAGCTGCAGCGATTGCAGTTGCGCGATCGCGGTCCCGATCCGAAGGACGAGTACGATGTCGCCGACGATAGCGTCGCGCGCCGCTTCGGCCAGCGTTTCGCCTCGATGAAGCTGCTCGGCGACAAGGTGAGCCGGCATGGCATGTGCACGGGCAATCGCATCCAGATGCTGAACGGCGGCGACGTCGCCTATGCCGCCATGCTGAAGGCGATCAACGAGGCTGAGCGGTCGATCCTGCTCGAAACCTATATTTTCGATCGCGATCCGATCGGCCTGCGTTTTGCCGATGCGCTGAGCGCGGCGGTCGCGCGCGGCGTTGCGGTGCGGGTGCTGATCGATGCCGTCGGCGCGCGCTACACCGTTCCGAGCATCGTCGGACGCCTTCAGGAAGGGCAGGTCGCCGTCCGGGTGTTCAATGGCAATATCGTCATGGGGCTCAGGCTGCCCTATGCCAATCTGCGGACCCACCGCAAGATCCTGATCATCGACGGCGAGACGGCCTTTACCGGCGGCATGAACATCCGCGCCGGTTTCACCGAGGAATTTGCCGGCGAGGCGAGGGCGCGCGACACCCATTTCAAGGTGCAGGGACCGGTGGTCGCCGATCTGTTCGAGGTGGCCGAGGAGGACTGGCATTTCTCCAGCCGGGAGATGCTGGATGCCGAGGCATGGCGCATGGCGCGCCCCGGCGGAAAGCAGTCCTCGACGCTGATGCGCGCCGTCCCCTCCGGCCCGGACAGAACCAACGAATCCAACCAGAAGATGCTGATGGGCGCCTTTTCCGTGGCGCGGCGCGATATCCTGATCATGTCGCCCTATTTCCTTCCGGACAGGGAGTTGATCAGCGCCTTGGTGACGGCCGCCATGCGCGGCGTTTCGGTGGATATCGTCGTGCCGGCCGTCAACAATCTGACGCTGGTCGATCGGGCGATGACGGCGCAGTTCGATCAGTTGCTGAAGGGCGGATGCCGCATATGGCGCGCCACCGGCGCCTTCAACCATTCCAAGCTGATGACCATCGACGGCCGCTGGTCCTATGTCGGCTCCTCAAATCTCGACCCGCGCTCGCTGCGCCTGAATTTCGAGATCGATCTGGAGGTCATGGACGCCGCATTCTCGCATCAGGTGAGCGAACGCATCCGGCCGCTGCTCTCGACGGCAGAGCCGGTCACGCTCGCAGGCCTGCGGTCGCAACCCTTTTTCAAGCGGCTGGCGAACAGGATATTCTGGCTGGGATCGCCCTATCTCTAGGACCGTTTCCGAAGGCCGTATCTCAGATGGAAAAACTCGTGCCGCATCCGCAGCTTGCGACGGCGTTCGGATTCTTGATCTGAAAGGACTGGCCCATCAGATTGTCGATGAAGTCGATTTCCGAGCCGCCCATATAGACGAGCGACAGGCTATCGATCAGCACCTTGGCCTCGCCCTTTTCCAGCACAAGGTCGTCGTCGGTGCTGTCGTCGCTCACCAGATCGAACTTGTAGGAAAAGCCGGAACAGCCGCCGCCTTCCACGGAAACGCGCATGGCGTTCTTGTCGGCGTCTTTCTTCAGGATCGTGGCGATCCGCTTCGCGGCCGCGTCGGAAAGGGTGACGGTTTCTGTGCTCATTCATGCCTCCTGCCGGGGTCAAGATCCGGAGAGATTCGTCGGTTTGTTTCCATGCCGCCGGAAGGCTGCATGAATTCTGGTTTCGGCGCCTCGGTCAAGTCATTGATTTTACTCAGGCCGGACAGCGTTGCGGGTGCGGCGCTTTTCCGCGACGCCCAGTATAGGTATGAAGGCTTTGATATTGCGTCAATGGCATCGAAAGTGGAAACGACATTGGACAGACAGGCGCTCGGATTTGGCTCCGGTGAACGGGCGGTTTTCGCGGCTGACCCCTGGTCGACGCGCGGGCGGCTTTATGCCGAACAGGGCAGCCCCACCCGATCGGATTTTCAGCGCGACCGCGACCGCATCGTCCACACCACCGCCTTCCGCCGCCTCAAGCACAAGACCCAGGTTTTCATCGCCGCCGACGGCGATCACTACCGCACGCGCCTGACCCATACGATCGAGGTCGCCCAGATCGCGCGCGCGCTCGCCCGCGCCCTGAAGCTCGACGAGGATCTGGCCGAGGGCGTGGCGCTCGTCCATGATTTCGGCCATACGCCCTTCGGCCATACCGGCGAGGATGCGCTGCACGAGGTGCTGTTGCCTTATGGCGGCTTCGATCACAATGCCCAGTCCTTGCGCATCGTGACCAAGCTGGAGCGCCGCTATGCCGATTTCGACGGTCTCAACCTGACATGGGAGACGCTGGAAGGGCTGGTGAAGCACAATGGCCCGCTGACCGATCGTGAGGGCCGCGCGATCGATCGCTATCGCGACAGCGGTGTGCCGCGCGCGATTCACGACT
>JAVBSF010000362.1:0-15100 GCA_031556925.1 Pararhizobium sp. | reverse complement strand
GCGTGCCCGGCGCATAGCGGCGATTGCCGGCGATGCGCACCGACATGGTCTGCCCGGCAAGCTTCAGCCACAGTAGGTTGTCGGCGCCCATCGGCTCCTCGATATCGACCACGGCATCGTGGAACTCCCCGCCGGGCAAGGCCTCATCGACCTTCACATGCTCCGGACGGACGCCAAGGATCACCTTGCGGCCGGCCTCCAGCGGCGAACGGGCCGGATAGGCATCGAGGCCGAAATCCACGCCGTTGACCCGCACGAACTTGTGGCCCTCGCGATCGACGATTTCGCCGGTGAAGAAGTTCATCGACGGCGAGCCGATGAAGCCCGCTACGAAGCGGTTTTCCGGGAAATTGTAGATGGTCATGGGATCGGCAAGCTGCTGGATCACGCCGTTCTTCATGACGGCGATGCGGTCGGCCAGCGTCAGCGCCTCGATCTGATCGTGGGTAACGTAGATCATCGTGTTCTTCAGCGACTGATGCAGACGCTTGATTTCGACGCGCAGCTCCGAGCGCAGCTTGGCATCGAGGTTGGAGAGCGGCTCGTCAAAAAGGAACACGTCGACATCACGCACCAGAGCGCGGCCGATGGCGACACGCTGGCGCTGGCCGCCGGAAAGCTCCGACGGCTTGCGCTTCAAGAGCGCCTGGATCTGCAGGATCTCGGCGGCGCGGGCTACGCGCTTGTCGATCTCCGCCTGCGGCACCTTGGCGACCTTGAGGCCGAAGGAGAGGTTCTTTTCGACCGTCATCTGCGGATAAAGCGCGTAGGACTGAAACACCATGCCGATGCCGCGATCCTTGGGCTCTTCCCAGGTGACGTTCTTGCCCTTGATGAAGATCTGGCCGTCCGAGATATCGAGGAGGCCCGCGATGCAATTGAGCAGGGTCGACTTGCCGCAGCCGGACGAGCCGAGCAGCACGAGGAACTCGCCGTCGCGGATTTCCAGATCGAGATGTTCGAGCACGCTGACGCTGCCGAAGTTCAAAGACAGGTCCTTGATGGATACACTTGAATTCATGTGGGATCAGCCTTTCACAGCACCGGCGGCGATGCCGCGGACGAAGAGACGTCCGGAGACGAAGTAGACGATAAGCGGGACAGCGCCGGTGAGGATCGTTGCCGCCATGTTGACGTTGTATTCCTTCACGCCCTGCACCGAGTTGACGATGTTGTTGAGCTGCACGGTCATCGGGTAATATTCCGGCCGGGTGAAGACGACGCCGAAGAGGAAGTCGTTCCAGATGCCGGTGACCTGCAGGATCATCGCCACGACGAAGATCGGCAGCGACATGGGCAGCATGATGCGGAAATAGATCGCCCAGAACCCTGCCCCATCGATGCGCGCCGCCTTGAACAGTTCCTCCGGCAGCGAGGCGAAGTAGTTGCGGAAGAGCAGCGTCAGGATCGGCATGCCGAAGATGGTGTGCACGATGATCAGGCCGGTCAGCGTGCCGTAGATGCCCATTTCCCGGAGCACGATGACGATCGGATAGATCATCACCTGATAGGGAATGAAGGCGCCGACGACGAGGATCGAGAAGAACAGTTCCGATCCCTTGAAACGCCAGTTGGCGAGCGCATAACCGTTTACCGAGGCGACCGCGATCGAGATGATCACGGAAGGGACGGTGATGCGCACCGAGTTCCAGAAGCCGCGCGAGAGGCCGTCGCAATTCAGACCCGTGCAGGCGCTGGCCCAGGCCTTGACCCAGGGCTCGAAGGTGACTTCCACCGGCGGCGAGAAGATGTTGCCGAGACGGATTTCCGGCATGCCCTTCAGCGAGGTCACGACCATCACATAGAGCGGCAGGAGATAATAGGCGGCTGCGACGAACAGCGTGCCGTAGATCATGATGTTGCGGGCCGAGAAAAGCGGCTTGGGCTTCTTGCCCTTCGGGCCGGTCATGGCGACAGCCGGTTTGTTGATGGCGATATCAGACACGCTTGCGCCCTCCCCCGAATTCCAGATAGGCCCAAGGTATGATGATGATGGCGACCGTGATCAGCATCATGGTCGAGGCGGCAAAACCCTGCCCCAGGTTCTGCGCCTGGAACATGTAGTCATAGACATATTTTGCCGGGACTTCCGACGCGATGCCGGGGCCGCCCGATGTCTGGGCGACGACGAGGTCGTAGACCTTGACGATGCCGGACGCGATGATGACCAGCGTGGTGATGAACACCGGGCGCATCATCGGAATGATGATCTGCACGTAGGTCTTCCAGGTCGGGATGCCGTCGACACGCGAAGCCTTCCAGATGTCTTCATCGATGCCGCGCAGGCCGGCCAGCATCAGGCACATCACCAGACCGGTGCCCTGCCACAGGGCGGCGATCAAAATGCCGTAGATGACGATGCTCGGCGTATAGAGCGGATCGAAGCTGAAACTCGTCCAGCCCAGCGAGCGCACGACGGACTGAACGCCAAATTCCGGGTTCAAGATCCATTGCCAGACGAGGCCCGTGACGATGAAGGACAGCGCGAACGGATAGAGAAAGATCGTTCGGAACGTGTTTTCGAAGCGGATCTTCTGGTCCATCAGCGCCGCCAGCAGAAAGCCGATGACGAGGCTGAAGATCAACGAGAATATCCCGTAGATCGCCAGGTTCTCAATCGAAACGATCCAGCGCGGAGCAGCCCATAGGCGCTCGTACTGATCGAGGCCGACGAATTTCAGCCGCGGCAGGAGCTTGGAATTGGTGAATGAATAAAAGACCGTCCAGAGTGTCCCGCCAAAAAAGATGACCACGGCCGTCAGGATCATCGGGATAGAAGCAATCTTCGCATTCAGATTGCGCAGCAATTGATTTGGTCGGCCGGCTTTCGCTTGTTCCGCCATTCTGTTTTCCCTCCGGTATCACAAGCGCTTTCGCAATCAGGAGCAACGCAAGCTGGCGTCATCTCCCCGGTTATCCTTTTCCACACAGCCATCTTGAGGCGGCCTTCAATGGAGAAGGAACGCCGTCACACCCTGCCCTCCATCGAGGGAGAAAGACCGGCCCCGCTTTCGCGGAGCCGGCTTGTGACAGCAAAGCCTGTGATCAGTCGGCGGATGCGATGATCTCGGCGAAGCGCTTCTGCGCGTCTTCCGGCGTGATCGACGGATTGGCGAAGAATTCCGAGAACAGGTCTTCCTTCTGCTTCTGGCTGTCGGCCGAAAGCAGCTGGTCGGTGCCTTCGATCACATTGCCCTTGGCAAGAATGTCGAGACCCTTCTTCATGCAGTCGTTGGCGGCGGCCAGATCGACGTCGCCGCGAACCGGCAGCGAGCCCTTTTTCAGATTGAAGGCGACCTGGGTGGTCGGTGCGAGCAGCGTGGAGGCCAGAACTTCCTGAGCCTTGGACTTTTCTTCGTCCTTCAAGAGCGGGAAGTAGAAGGCGTCACCACCGGTCGAGATGATCTCGTTCACACCGAGGCCCGGAAGGCAGGTGTAATCCTTGCCGGCAACCTGATTGGCGAGCGCGAACTCACCCTGCGCCCAGTCACCCATGATCTGGCCGCCGGCCTTGCCGGTGATGACGAGATTGGTGGCTTGGTTCCAGTCCTGAACATTGCTGCCCTTGGACATGCGGCGCGCGTCATCAGCGGCCTTGAAGACCTTGGCGATCTCGGGGCCGGCTGCAGCTTCCTCGTCCTTGTCCTTGAAGACCTTGTAGAAGGTATCCTTGCCGGCGATGGCGACCATCAGAACGTCGAAGGCGCCCGCTGCCTGCCACGGCTGACCGCCGACGGCAAGCGGAACGATGCCGGCCTTTTCAAGCGCCGGAGCGGCGGCGACGAACTCGTCCCAGTTCTTCGGAACGGCAACGCCAGCCTTTTCGAAGGCGGCATTCGAGAGCCACAGCCACTGCCAGGAGTGGATGTTGACCGGCGCGCAATAGATCTTGCCGTCAATCGTGCAGCTGTCGAGCAGGCTCGACGGCTTGATGATGTCCTTCCAGTTTTCCTTGGTCGCGACATCGGTCAGGTCGCGCATCAGGCCGGCCTGAACCAGCTCTTCAGCCTGACGGCCGTGGTTGAACTGGGTGGCACCCATCGGGTCGCCGCCGGTGATGCGGCTGATCATGATCGGGCGAGCGGTGCCGCCGGAACCGGCGATGGCGCCGTCGATCCACTTGTTGCCGGTCGCATCGAACGCCTTGGCAAGCTCGGCCACGGCCGCAGCTTCACCACCCGACGTCCACCAATGGGTGACTTCGAGGTCGGTGGCGTTAGCCGCGCCGAACGGAAGCACCACAGTTGCCGCCAGGGCAGCAGCCAACAAACGCAATTTCATGAGATCTCCTCCCTCACTGTAACGTTACCGGAAAAACTTAAGCCAAGAGTTTTTCAGACGCAACAGAGAATGCGGAAAAACACGAAGGTATTTTTTTATACAATCAAAAATTGTATTCCAGATGAAAACAGTAAGGAATGTGTATCGTCAGTTTGCGTCGCAAAATACAAAAAATTCGACATTTTATCGCTGATATCAGCGCAATTCCGCAAAATCAGAATCCTACTCTTGGGGAAAGAATGCTGCTTTGCGAAATTCATGATAATGCATCGCAACATTCAACTTCGCGTTTAACGAGAGAATATATCCTCAAAAAAGCGCTCGACTTTGTTCCTGTATCGTTACAGATTTTACCGGAAAGAGCAGGAAAACGGGCTGAAGGTGCCCGGCAGTCATTATTCGTATATAAGCATCCAGGAAGGCTTTCGGACTCGATCACGCGGCATACTCACATCCTGCGGATCCTGTCTTGCGCATAAGCCTGGTATCGGGAAGGCATGGCCGGGCATGAACGAAAAGAACAGACAGAGACAGATGCCGGCACCCGCCTCCGCCAGTGACCGCCCGACGCTGAAGACCATCGCCTACATGACCGGGCTCGGCATCACCACGGTATCGCGCGCGCTCAAGGATGCGCCCGATATCGGCGCGGAAACCAAGGAGCGCGTCAGGCTGGTGGCGCGCCAACTCGGCTACCAGCCGAATCGCGCCGGCGTGCGCCTGCGCACCGGCAAGACCAACGTCATCGCCCTCGTTCTTTCGATCGATGAGGAGATCATGGGCTTTTCCAGCCAGATGGTCTTCGGCATTTCCGAGGTGCTGACCGGCACGCCCTATCATATCGTCGTGACGCCGCATTCCCACAGCAAGGATCCGATGCTGCCGGTGCGCTATATCCTCGACACCGGCTCGGCCGACGGGGTGATCATCTCGCGCATCGAGCCGGACGATCCGCGTGTGCGGCTGCTGGTCGAGCGCAACATGCCCTTCGCCACCCACGGGCGCACGGACAGCGGCCTCGTCCATCCCTACCACGATTTCGACAACGAGGCCTTTTCCTACGAGGCGGTGAAAAAGCTGGTCGAGCGCGGACGCCGGCGCATCGCGCTGCTGCAGCCGCCCAGCAAGCTGACCTACTACACCCACACGCGCATCGGCTTCCAGACGGGACTGCATGACTTCGGCGCGGAGGAAGTGCCGCTGCGCGTCAACATCGACGCGCCGCTGGAGGAGATCAAGAATACGGTCGAGACGCTGATGCGCTCGTCGAACGCGCCGGACGCCATCATCTGTTCGGCGGGCAGCGCCGCGATCGCCGTCAATGCCGGCATCGAAGGGGCAGGCAAGCGCGTCGGACAGGATGTGGCGATGGTTTCGAAACAATCCGCGCCGATCCTCAACTGGATCAGGCCCGAGATCATCACGGCCTATGAGGACGTGCGCCATGCCGGCCGCGAGATGGCCAAAGCCGTCATCTCGCGCATCGACGGCATCGAGCCGGAGCTTTTGCAGAGCATCAGCAAGCCGGTCTGGCCGCAGGACCTGGCGTGACTCGGGCTCGCCGCCGGTTTGCTATCGGTGGCCCGGCGGTATAGATGACGGGGTACCGGAAGGATCGCCTGCGGCGCCTTCGTAACCATACCCGGAAGTAACCCATGACCGACCAGAACGACGACTACATCTATGACGAAACCACCGGCGAATGGCGCCCGGCTTCCGAGGTCGCGGCTGAAGCTGCGAAGGCCTCCGAGGTGCGCGATGCCGCCGGCAATCTGCTCGCGGACGGCGACAGCGTGGTGCTCGTCAAGGATCTCAAGGTAAAGGGCGCCGGCCAGACGCTGAAGCAGGGTACGGTGATCCGCTCCATCCGGCTTACCGACAATCCGGACGAAATCGATTGCCGGCACGATGCCATCAAAGGTCTTGTGCTGCGCACCGAATTCGTGCGCAAGCGCTGACATTCCATTTCCCCTGAGACGAAAAAACCGCCCGCAATCGATCGCTGCGAGCGGTTTTGTCTTTCATGACCGCCGGCCAGCCTACCCATAGTCTCTGGCTGGCTGGAACCGGGACGTTGTCTTCTTTCAACGGCTTCAGAAGGTCGCGGCGCCGCTGCCCCAGGGGCCGTGATGGGCGTCCTTGCCGTCGGTGCGGTCGAAGCCATGGGCACCGAAGAAATCGCGCTGCGCCTGGATGACGTTGGCCGTGCCGCGGCCGCGGCGATAGCTGTCGAAATAGCCGAGCGCGGAGGCCAGCGCCGGAACCGGAAGACCGGCCAGCACCGCGGCGGAAACGACGCGGCGCAGCGCCCCGTCGGTTTCCTTGACCATGGCGGCGAAGGCGGGAGTGACGATCAGGTTGGCGACATCCGGGTTCTTGGTGAAGGCCGTGGTGATCTCGTCGAGGAACTGCGAGCGGATGATGCAGCCGGCACGCCAGATGCGGGCGATGGTCGGCATCGGCAGGTTCCAGCCGAACTCCTTCGACGCCGCCGACATGACGGCGAAGCCCTGGGCATAGGCGCCGATCTTGGAAGCGAGCAGCGCGCTTTCCAGATCCTTGAGGAAGGCGGCCCTGTCGGTGACCTTCAGCTCGCCATCCGGCAGGCCGAGTACCTTCTCGGCGGCTTCACGCTCTTCCTTCATCGACGAGATCGAGCGGGCGGCGACGGCGGCTTCGATGCCGGTTGCCGGAACGCCCATATTCTGCGCCTCGATGGCGGACCACTTGCCCGTGCCTTTCTGGCCGGCTTTGTCGAGGATGAGATCGACCATCGGCCCGCCGGTAATCGGATCCTTGGCCTTCAGCACCTTCTCGGTGATTTCGATCAGGTAGGAGTTGAGGCGGCCTTTGTTCCAGGTGCCGAAAACCTCGCCAATCTCGGCGGCGCTCATCTTCAGGCCGTCGCGCAGAATGCCGTAGATTTCGGCGATCATCTGCATGTCGGCATATTCGATGCCATTGTGGATGGTCTTGACGAAATGGCCAGCGCCGTTTTCGCCGAGCCAGGCGACGCACGGATCGTCTTTGTACTTTGCAGCGATGGAGGTCAGCACCTTCTCGACGCGCTTCCACGACTCTTCCGTGCCGCCGACCATGATGGACGGACCATGGCGGGCACCCTCTTCACCGCCGGAAACACCCATGCCGATAAAGGTCAGGCCCGAACCCTTGAGATTGTCGAAGCGGCGCATCGTGTCGCGGAAGTTCGCGTTGCCGGCATCGATCATGATGTCGTTCTTTTCCAGATAGGGCTTCAGAAGCTCCATCTGCTGATCGACGGGATCGCCGGCCTTGATCATGATGATGATCGGGCGCGGCGGGCGGATGGCGGCGACGAATTCCTCGATCGTCTCACAAGGAATGATCTGGCCCTGCAGATCGCCTGCCTCGGCATAGAATTTGCGCGTCGCTTCGACCGTGCGGTTGAAGACTGCGATCTTGTTGCCTTTTTCAGCGATGTTGAGCGCCAGGTTTGATCCCATGACGCCGAGACCGATAAGGCCGATTTCCGCCTGTGCCACTCTATGCCTCCGTTGGACGGGGAGCCTGCGTACCCGAACGGGCATCGCAGACGGCTCCGCTTTCTCTAAAACGCGCACACGATGATCGCAGCGGAAAAACAGGCCCCGCCCACGTGCATCGGCTGACGGAGTTTTGGCATTCAAATCGATTAACGACAAGCGATTGTTGCTGGTGGCACGACTTTTCGGCTGGACGCGGGACGGCTTCTCTGGTCGGTATGAAGAATTCGTTGCCGGAGCCGATTGTCGAGCCGATTCAAATGGCTTTTACCGGGATGCCGGCGCGCTACCGCTTCCGCTGCCGCCTGAAAACCGCCCGCCGGCGAGACCGCCCGAAAGGAACTCGACATGAGCCCGATGACCGCCAGAATCATCCACACAGGCATCGCCAGGCCCTGGCGGGAGGTCTATGCTTTCGCCCGCGATCCCGCCAACATGGTGCGCTGGGCCTCCGGCCTGAGCGACGGGCTGGAGCCTGACGGCGAGGACTGGCTGGCCAGCGGCCCGCTCGGACGCGCGCGCATCCGCTTTGCCCCGCCGAACGACTTCGGCGTGATCGATCATCGCGTGACGATGCCGGACGGGACAGAGGTCGACAATGCGCTGCGCGTGGTGGCGAACGGCGACGGCGCGGAGGTGATGTTCACGCTGCTGCGGCTGCCGGACATGAGCGACGCGGATTTCGAGCGCGACGCGCAATGGGTCGCAAAGGATCTACAAACACTGAAGCGACTGATGGAGGAAGGGTGACATGGGCCAGAAGGGCAAGGACCGGCAGATCGACAATATCGAATTCGTGGTCGCCGATATCGCGCGGTCGCGCGCCTTCTACGGGGCCGCCTTCGGCTGGTCGTTCACCGACTACGGGCCGGCCTATTGCGAATTCACCGATGGCCGCCTGACCGGCGGGCTGACGACGATGGGCGAAATCCGCCCCGGCGGGCCGCTGGTGATCCTCTATGCCGACGATCTCGCCGAAACGCAGGCGCGGCTGACAAAGGCGGGCGCGACGATCGTGGTCGAGACTTTCGCCTTTCCGGGCGGCCGCCGGTTTCATTTCCGCGATCCCGACGGCTACGAACTCGCGGTCTGGTCGGACGCGTGATCCGCGCCGTCAGGCGGCGATGGCGCGGCGGCGGTCGGCGATTTCCTGCAGGATGAGGATGGCGCCGATGATCTTGCCGGTGCCGGAACGGCAAGGCGTCATGCGGCAGCGCACGACGACGGTGCGGCCATCGACGTCCTTGGCGAAGGTGTAATCGACAAGCTCGCCGGAAAAACACTTGTCGAGATTGGGTTTGACCCGCGTTTCGAAACGCTGGATGCCGACGAACTCCACCACATGCCGGCCGACGAGATCCATCGGCCGCTCTTCGAGGCGGGCGGCGTTGATCGGGTTGGTGTAGAGATAGCGGTAATCGCGCGTGATCACAGCGATGCGGTCGGGCATGCAGTCGAGGATGGCTTCGTTGAGGAAGCCTTCGTCCATGCGCGCCCGGCGCACGGCGGGGATGGAAAGCGATTCGGCCTCCGCCGGCGCATAACCCGCCTCGCCGAAATACCGGTCGGCAAGCGCCACGAGCGCACTGCGCTGACGAAGCACGCTGGAAACGTCGTCCGCCTCCTTCCGCAGAAGATCGAGAACGAACTGGAACTGCAAACGCGCATCCGCGACGTCAGTGGCGACCTCTTCATGAATGGCGATCAGGACCGGATCGAGTTCGTGTCCCAGAATCTCCATCAGCAGGTCGTCTCCCGCCCGCGCGGCCTGCTGCAACTGCGTATATTTAAACCAGAAGAGTTCGATCAGTGACTTCAATTGCCCACCCCATACAGCCGGATCCTTACAGATCTGTCCCGACCGCATTCTAAAACGATTTAATCTTGCTCCAACCTCGTGTCGCAGCGCAGCAATCTATCGACAGTATGGGGATAGTTTACACGCACACGGGGCATGTTCAACACCCGCACCGGCGACCTGAAACGTTGCCGTGCAAATAATCAGCCAATGCTGATGTTCCAAATATGAGACAGGCGGATATGCTCGCGCGTGCATCCGTCTCGATATCGCGACGAATCGGACGGCGGCTCGCGGACGGGCACGTCCGCGGGCGGGCGGGCGGGTTTCGGAAAGCCCCGAATCAGTCCTTCAGGCTACGCTTGATGTTCCAGCGGTCGTGATACCACAGCCATTGGCCGGGATACTCCCGCACCCACTGCTCCACCTTGTCGTTGAGCAGTTGGGCGGTGGCGACCATGTCGACCGCACCGTCGGCGCGGCGGGGAATCTCAATGGATGGCTCCAGTTCCAGCCGGTAGCGGTTTCCGGGAAGGCGGATGCAGCGGGCCGGATAGACCTCGCAATCGAACTGGCGCACGAGCTTGGCCAGCAGCGGATTGGTTTTTACGTCGCGGCCGAAGAACTGCGTGGAGAGCCCCCGGTTGAACTTCTGGTCGACCAGCACGCCCACCGCCTTGCCGCGCTCCAACTGGCGCGCCAGCGTGAAGGAGGAGCCGGCGTGGGACGGCACGAGATTGCCCATGCGCGCGCGGCGGAACTCGAACACCTTATCAGCGACGTAAGGATTGTTCGGCGGACGGAAAAGCACCGTGACATCCAGACCGAATGCTGCCCCCGCGACCGGCAGCATCTCGAAATTGCCGGTATGACCGGTGAAAACGATGAAGGGGCGCGGATTGTCGCGCAACTCGACGAACAGCGGAATACCGGACACCTCGACGCGGCCGGGTTCCGCCTTTTCAGGATCGAAATCGAAGAGTTCGTCGAGAAAGACGTATTCGGCCGCCATGCGGCCCATGCCGCCCCAGCTTTCCATGGCGATATCGAGGATTTCGGCCTCGCTCTTTTCCGGAAAGGCATTCCGCAGGTTCGTCAGCATCAGCTTGTGACGCGACGTCTTCGGGCCGACGAAGCGGGCAAAACGGTCCGCGAAGTTGATGGCTGCATCGGCGGGAAACAGCTTCAGTATCTGCAGCGGCACAAACGCCACTTGCGCAAGCAGCCATTGCCGCGCCTTGCGCGCGGCAAGCACCAGCCGGGTAATCAGCATCTTCACGGGGTCAATCCACGCGCAGGATGATCTTGCCGAAGACCTGGCGCGATTCCATGCGCTCCAGCGCCCGGTCGATATCGGAGAAGCTGACTTCGGTATCAATGACCGGATGCACGAGGCCGCGCGCCATCTTCTGCATGGCGTCCGCCATGTTTTCCATCCGGCAGCCGAAGGAGCCGAGCAGCTTCAGCTGCTGCTGGAACAGCATCATCAGGTTCATGTCGGTCGAAACACCCGAGGTCGAACCGCAGGTGACCAGCCGACCGCCACGTTTCATGCAGAGCATGGAGCCGGCCCAGGTGTCCTTGCCGACATGTTCGAAGACGACATCGACGCCCTTCTTCTTCGTCAGCTTGCGCACGACGCCTTCGAAGCGATCCGTGCGGTAGTTGATAACGTGATCGGCGCCAAGCGCCTTGGCGCGTTCGATCTTGTCGTCGGAGCCGACCGTGGTGATGACGGTGCAGCCGATCTTCTTGGCGAGCTGGATCGCCGCCGTGCCGATGCCGGAGCCGCCGGCATGGACGAGGATGGTTTCGCCGGGCTCGAGCTTGGCATTGTCGAACAGCATGTGCTCGACGGTGCCGAACGTGACCGGGGCAAGCGCCGCGCCGACGGCATCGACGCCGGGAGGGGCCGGGACCAGCAGACGGGCCGGCAGGTTGACCTTCTCCTGCGCGAAACCGTCGAGATGGAAGCCGTGCACGCCGCCGACATGTTCGCAGAGATTGTCGCGGCCTTCGCGGCAAGGACGGCAGAGACCGCAGGTACGAGCGCCGTAGATCGAGACGAGCTGGCCCGGCAGGACATTGGCGACACCGGGGCCTATCTGATCGACAACACCCGACGCTTCCGCGCCGATGACCAGCGGCATCTTGCGCTTGGCGAAAGCCATGCCGCGCCAGCCCCAGACATCGATATGGTTGAGGGCGACGGCCTTGACCCGGAGCGTCACCTCGCCCGGACCGGGGGCTTCCGGCTCAGGCAGGTCAGTGATTTCAAGCTTGCGGTCATCGAGCAGTTGCAGGGCGCGCATGGTATTTCCTTTGCCGGGACGGCATGAATTTCAGAAGGTTTGGGCCGGATTTAGGCCGGTTCCGCAGTCATGACAAGGCTGGCGTTCTGGCCGCCGAAGCCGAAGGAGTTCGACAGCACGGCCGAAACCTGCTTGTCGCGCTTCACGTTCGGCACGACATCGAGAACGATGGCCGGGTCCGGATTCTGGTAGTTGATGGTCGGCGGCAGGGTGCCGGTCAGCATGGTCTGCAGCGAAAACACAGCCTCGACAGCGCCGGCGGCCGTCAGCGTATGGCCGATCATCGACTTGTTGGACGACACCGGGATCGACGGCAGCTGTTCGCCGAAGACGGCCGACATGGAGAGATACTCCATCTTGTCGTTTTCCGGCGTCGAGGTGCCGTGAGCATTGATGTAGCCGATACCCTGCTCATCGATGCCGGCGTCGGCCAGCGCCGCGCGGATCGTCGCGATCGCGGGGCCGCCATCCGGCGACGAACGCGTGCGGTGGAAAAGATCGGCCTTCTCGCCGCAACCCTTCAGGATGCCGTAAACACGGGCGCCACGAGCGACAGCGGCTTCCAACGATTCGAGGACGAGCGTTGCCGCACCTTCGGCAATGACGAAACCGTCACGATCCTTGGTGAAAGGCTTGGAAGCCTTCTCCGGCGGATCGTTCTGGGTCGAAAGCGCTGAAAGCAGAGCGAAGCGGATCAGCGCTTCCGCGCCGACAGAGCCATCGGTGGCAACGGTCAGCGCGCGGTCGGTGCGGCCCTGACGGATCGCTTCGACGCCGAGCTGGATGGCGGTCGCGCCGGAAGCGCAGGCCGTCGATAGCGTGACCGGCAGGCCGCGGGTGCCAAATCGGTCGGAGAGGCGTTCAGAAATCGCGCCGAAGAGCACGGCTTCGTGGAAGACCGGATCGGGGCGCTCGCGCATGGCAGCGAGGAAACGGTTATAGGCATCACCCGGCTTTTCGGACGGACCGGAGCGATCAGCGAGTTCAAAGCGCGCGCTCCATTCCGGCTCGATCGGCGGGGCCGCCAGGAACAGCGGGCCGTTGAAATCGCCGGAAATGCCGGCCTGCGCCAAGGCCTCCAGCGTCGTTTCGCGGGCCATGGCATAGGAACGTTCGACGGCGTTTGCCGCCGGCAGCTCGATGAAATCGACTGTGCCCGAGATTTTCGTCGACAGGCCTTCCGTCGGGAAGCGGGTGATCGTGTGGATACCCGAGGTGCCGGATGTCAGGGCGGCCCAGTTGTCCTGAACCCCCTGTCCCAGCGAAGTGATGACACCCATGCCGGTGACGGCGATGATCGGGCGGCCGAGGTGATCCTTGTAAGCGTCGCTCATGGCTGTCGCTCCTTATTCCGCAGAAAGCACGGCGACGCCTTCGCCGCGTGCATGGCCGATGGTGGTGACGACAGCCGTCTTCGGCTGGCTGGCGAGCGGCTTTTCGGCCGGATCGAATGGCGGCACTTTCGCGCCGGAACCGAGTGTCAGCGCCGCAAAGGCGAGACCGAGCGGGAACTGGGCTTCAAGACCGTGACCGACGAGGCCGCTATAACCGCGCAAGGCCGCCTTCGGCAGCTTTGCCTCAACAAAAGCCTTCTCACGGGCCGCGAGGTCCGGGAAACCGGTGGTGCCGGAGAAGACGACGGTATCGGCGGCATCCTCGGCAGTCGCCGTGAGTGTTTCCAGACGCGCTTCGAGCTTGCCTTCATCACGCTTGCCGCGATCGCCACCGATGTCATCGATGGTCGCGTAGATGCGGGCGCCGCGAGTTTCGGCATGTTCGCGCGATTCCAGCACGAGGAAAGCGCCGACGGAACCGAGGATCATGCCGCCGCTTTCCGGGCGCGACCAGATCGGCGTCCAGCCATCGAGCGCATGGCCGCGAATGGCTTCGATCAACAGGATCATGTCCAGACGTTCCGCCGAGAAGGCGCCGCCGACCAGCGTGTGGGTCGACTGGCCTGCCTTGATACGGGCGAATGCTGTTTCGATAGCGGAGATGCCGGCCGCTTCCTCGCCCATAAAGGTGCGCGACGAACCGGTGACCTTGTGGACGATCGAGATATTGCCGGCAAGCAGATTGGAAAGCTGGGCGAGAAACAGCGTCGGACGCAGTTCGGTCGTCAGCTTCTCGTTCAAGAGCTGCTCGCGGTCATTGCGCTTCAGCGCCTCGTCGACGATCAGCGAATCGACATTGATGTCGCGTTCGCCGCCGCCGGCTGCGACGATCATGTCCATGCTGCCGCAGGCGTCGAGATTGTCCTTGAGGCCGGCATCGTCAAGCGCGAGACCGGCTGCAAACACGCCGAGGCGCTGCCAGTTTTCCATCTGCCGCTGGTCGCCGCGCTTGGCGATCTGCTGAGACCAGTCGATCTCCGGCAGCGGATGCACCGGATAAGGCTTGAATTTTTCCGTCTCGACGCGGGCCGCCGGCGTCTCGGTCGCGCTCAAAAGCGCCACATGCGGCTCGACCCCGACACCGAGGCTGGTGACGATACCGACGCCGGTGATGACCACGTCGTTTGCGGATTTGCTCATCTTCACTTCTCCGAAGCGGCATCCGCCGCAAGTGCCGTCATCAGGCCCACCTCGACGGCGCGCTTGCGCACGATATCGCCGAGCGGCACCTGATCGAACGGCATCGTCCTGAGTTTCAACTGTGCGTCACAGACCTTCTTGCCCGCAGACGTGATCTTCGCCTTGGTGACGGCAAAGCCTGAGCCATCGTGCTCAAGGAAGGCTTCGATATCGAGTTCCGCCGAAGGCTCGACGAAGGTCCGCATCTTGGCGCCGTCGACCGACATCAGGAACGGCATGGCGGCGAAGTTGGTGGCGGCAAGGACCAGAAAGCCCGAGGCCTGCGCCATCGTCTCGATCAGGAGCACGCCCGGAACCAGCGGCATGCCGGGAAAATGTCCTTCGAAGACCGGGCTTTTGGAAGGAACGACGGAGCGCGCCGTCAGCGTCTTGCGCTCGGCGTCCACCGTTTCCACCCGGTCGATCATCTGGAAATATTCAAGCAGCATCGAATACCTATCTTGCGGCCGGGTTACCTCGATGTAACCGGGGTCCGGAACGTGAAAGGCCTGCCATGTCCGGCAGGCCGTCAGCGCCCGAAAACGGGATGCGGATGGCCGCGTGCTGCGGCCCCGGCCTTTACGCCTTGGCGGCGCGCAGTTCGTCGATCTT
>JAVBSF010000527.1:0-7323 GCA_031556925.1 Pararhizobium sp. | reverse complement strand
CTCGACAAGAGCCTCCTTCGTAGTGATTGCGTCCGTCTCTAACTCCTGAAAAGCTTTGATATACCAACATTCTGTTGGATCCTCGGCGCGGGGGCCGAGGATGACGACCTCTTGGGTTGCATGGTTTTGCCGCTCCAATCCTCAGCCCAATTATTTTCCACATTCGCGCTTGACAAAATTGGAACGTTCCAATTATTTTGCATTCAAATTCGAGGCGAGAGACCTCGGAGGGAGGAATTGTCTTGGTCAAGGAACGGGTCACGGTCATCGATATTGCGCGCGCCGCCGGCGTGTCGAAGTCGACCGTTTCGCTCGTGCTGCAGGCAAGTCCTCTGGTCAACGAGACGACCCGCGCCAAGGTCAATGTGGTCATCCGTGAGCTTGGCTATGTCTATAATCGCGGCGCTGCCAATCTCCGCCAGTCCAACGCCAAGTCGAAGATCATCGGCGTTGTCGTCAACGATCTGACGAACAGCTTCTTTGCCGAGCTTGCCGTCGGCATCGATATGGTCGTGCAGTCCGCCGGCTATGTGCAGTTTCTTGCCAATACCGGTGAGAGCCTCGATCGCCAGCGCGAGGTCATCGCCTCGATGCGCGAGCATGGAATCTCGGGGCTGATCCTTTCGCCGGCACGCGGGACCGAAGCGTCCGACCTGAAGCCGCTGGTGGCAGCCGGCATTCCCGTCGTCAATGTCGTGCGTCAGGTGGTCGGCGCGAAGGTCTCGTCGCTGATTTCGGACAATCAGGCGGGTGCGCATGCGGCAGTCACGCATCTTGCCGGTCTCGGCCATCGCCGCATCGCTTTCCTCGGCGGCTTTCCCGATACGGCGGTCTTCAGCGAGCGCCTGCAGGGGTATCGTGATGCGCTGATCGATGCGGGGTTGGAAGCGAGCGAAAATCTCGTCATCGGCTCCGCGCCCTCGCGCGCCGGTGGCGTCGCGGCCGTGGAACGGGCGCTTTCGCTTGCGGTACAGCCGACGGCGGCGCTCTGTTTCAATGACGCGGTCGCCTTCGGCGCCTGCGACGGTCTCAGGGCAAGGCGGCTGGAGCCGGGCGTGGATTTTGCCGTCGTCGGCTTCGACGATGTGATCGAAGCCAAGACGGCGGTGCCGGCGCTGACGACGGTATCCGTCGATCCGCAGGGCATGGGCCGGCGCACCGCGCAATTGCTTCTCAAGCAGATCAATGCCGGAAAGGCGGATGCCGAGGCGATCGTCGGATCCGTGCGGCTCGTCATCCGCCAGAGCTGCGGCAGCGCGGCGGACAAAAGGGAAAGGCTGGCTCTCATATGACACGCTGGGGTTTGATCGGCGCGAGCACGATCGCGCATGAATGGGTGATCGATGCGATCCGCGCCGTGGGTGGCGAGATCGTTTCGGTGATGAGCACGAGCGCCGAGCGCGGCGCGACCTATGCTCGTGATCACGGCATCCCGAAGTCGGTGACCTCGCTTGTCGAGTTGGTCGGCGATCCCGATGTCGATGCCATCTATATCTCCACGACCAACGAGCTGCATCGCGATCAGGCAATTGCCGCTGCCCAGGCCGGCAAACACATTCTCTGCGAAAAGCCGCTCGCAATGTCGCTGGAGGATGCTCATGCGATGGTCGATGCGGCGCGGGCTGCCGGCGTCGTCCTGGCCACCAACCATCATCTGCGCGGTGCCGCAACCCATCAGGCGATGAAGGCGGCGATTGCTGCCGGCAAGATCGGCAAGCCGCTTGCCGCCCGCGTCTGCCATGCCGGTCTTTTGCCGGCGCATCTGCAGGGCTGGCGTCTCGACCGGCCGGAAGCCGGTGGCGGCGTCATTCTCGATATCACCGTGCATGACACGGATGCGCTGCGCTTCGTGCTGGGCGACGATCCGGTCGAGGCGATTGCCTTCGGTCAGCATGGTGGCATGGCGCAATCGGGGCTGGAGGATGCGGTTCTCGGCGCAATGCGCTTCAAGTCCGGCCTGATCGCCCAGTTCCACGATGGCTTCACCACGAAATATGCGGTGACCAGCTTCGAGGTGCACGGCTCCGATGGTTCGCTCTTCGGCCGCAACTGCATGATCCAGAAGCCCGGCGGCACCGTTACGCTTCGTAATGCCGATGGCGAGCAGGAACTCTCTATCGACCACCTCAATCTCTATGAGAACACGCTCAATGCCTTTGATGCCGCGATTGCCGGCAAGGGCAAGCCGCTCTGCACCGGCGAAGATGGCATCTGGTCGCTGGCGACCGGTCTTGCCGTCATCAAGGCTGCCGCATCCGGTGCAAGCGTCAAGATCGAATCCGGACTTTGAATATCATGAGCAAGCACATCACCCCGGCCGACGCCGCCGCCCTGATCCCCGATGGAGCCGTGGTCACGGTCTCCTCTTCCAGCGGTCTCGGCTGCCCGGACCTGATGCTGAAGGCAATCGGCGAGCGTTTCGACGCGACCGGCCATCCCAGGAACATCACGACGCTGCATCCGATCGCCGCCGGCGACATGAGCGGCATCAAGGGTGTGGATTATATCGCCAAAAAGGGACTGCTCGCTCGCATCATCGGCGGTTCCTACCCCTCCGGCCCGTCGTCCTCCGAGCCGCCTGTCATCTGGCAGATGATCGGCAATGACGATATTCCGGCCTACAACATTCCCTCCGGCATCCTGTTCGACATGCATCGCGAAGCCGCCGCCAAGCGGCCGGGCGTACTAACCAAGGTCGGTCTCGAAACTTTTGTCGATCCTTCCCGCGAAGGCTGCGCCATGAATGGCAAGGCGGCGGCCGAGCCGGTCGTCAAGAAGATCGAGTTCGAAGGCGAGGAATGGCTGTTTTTCAAGTCGATCGTGCCTCAGGTGGCGATCATCCGCGCCACGACGGCCGACGAGCGCGGCAATCTCACCTATGAGCATGAGGGCGCCTATCTCGGCGGTCTCGATCAGGCGCTCGCCGCCCGCAACAATGGCGGCATCATCATCGCGCAGGTGAAGCGCATCACCAAATCCGGCTCGCTGAAGCCCCATGATGTGCGCGTGCCCGGCATGCTGGTCGATTATGTGATTGTCGATCCCGAGCAGAAGCAGACGACGCTGACGGATTACGACCCGGCCATTTCTGGCGAAATCTTCCGGCCGCTCGATACGTTCCGGGTGCCGGAGTTCAACATCCAGAAGGTCATTGCCCGCCGCGTCGCGCAGGAGCTTGAGGGCGGAAGCTGTGTCAATCTCGGCTTCGGCATCTCGGCCAACGTGCCGCGCATCCTGCTGGAAGAAGGCCTGCATGGTTCCGTGACCTGGGTGATCGAGCAGGGGGCTGTCGGTGGCGTGCCACTGCTCGATTTCGCTTTCGGCTGTGCGTCGAATGCCGATGCCTATATGCCGTCGCCCTATCAGTTCACCTATTTCCAAGGGGCGGGCTTCGATGCCTCGCTGCTTTCTTTCCTCGAAATCGGCCGTGATGGCTCGGTGAATGTCTCGAAACTCTCCTTCCGGCCGCATGTGACGGCGGGTGCAGGCGGCTTTGTCGATATCACCGCGCGGGCGAAGAAGATCGTCTTCTCCGGCATGTTCAATGCCGGCGCCAAGCTTTCGATCGCCGATGGCAAGCTGGTCATCGAGAAGGAAGGCAAGCTGAAGAAGCTGGTGGAAGCCGTCGAGCACGTCACCTTCTCCGGCCCGCGCGGCGTGGCGCAGGGGCAGGATATCACCTATGTCACCGAGCGTTGCGTGCTGAAGCTGACGCCTGACGGCATCATGCTGACGGAGATTGCGCCGGGCATCGACCTGCAGACGCATATTCTCGACCAATCGGAATTCCCGCTGATCATCTCGGACAAGCTGAAGGTCATGGATGCCGCGCTGTTCGGCGAGGCAGCGATCGGCCTTACTTTGCCGGAAAAGCCGGTTCGCACGCTGGCGGGGGTGCATCATGGCTGATGAACGTATCCGCATCGACCGGGAAGGGCACGTCGCCATTCTGACCGTATCGCGGCCGGACAAGCTCAATGCGCTCGATATCGAGATGCTGAAGGCGCTTGCTGCCGCCTGCGACGAGATCGAGACGGACGCTGATATCCGCGTCACCGTTCTGACCGGCGAGGGCAAGGCCTTTTCCGCCGGTGGCGATATCAAGGCCTGGGGCGCGATGGCGCCCAACGAGTTCGGCCATGCCTGGGTGCGTTTCGGCCATCGCGTGTTCGAACGGCTGGCGACGTTGCGCATGCCGGTGATCGCGGCGATGAACGGCCATGCGCTGGGTGGTGGGCTGGAACTGGCAGCCGTTGCCGATGTTCGTATCGCGGAAGCGCAGATCAAGATCGGCCTGCCGGAAACCAGCCTCGGCATGGTGCCGGGTTGGTCGGGCACGCAGCGGCTTGTGTCGCGCTTCGGTGCGCAGGCCGTGCGCCGCATGGTGCTGGCGGGCGAGATGTTTACCGCCGAAGAGGCCCGCGCGCTTGGCATCGTCGATCATGTCGTTGAGGCCGGTTCTGCGCTCGCCGGGGCGAAGGAACAGGCACAGAAGATCGCCACCCGCGGGCCGGCGGCACTGGAAATCTGCAAGCTGATGATCGCGGTCGCCAATGGCGAGGACAACGGGGCCGCCGTCGAGGCGCTGGGCTCGATCCTCGCCGCCAAGACAGGCGACATGAAGGAGGGCGTTGCGGCCTTTGCCGCTAAGCGCCCGGCCGAATTCAAGGGAGAATGGTAATGACGGTTCTGGTGAAGCCCAAGGCGCTTGGTGATGTCGCGGTGCGCGATTTCCGCATGCTGATCGATGGCAAATGGGTTGCGGCCGAGACCGGCGAGACGCTGGAGCGCGTCGCCCCCGGTCATGGCGTCGTCGTCAGCCGCTATCCTGCCGCGAAAAAGGCAGATGCCGAGCGCGCCATCGCCGCGGCCCGCCGCGCTTTTGAAGATGGCCCGTGGCCACGCATGACGGCTTCGGAGCGCTCGCTGGTGCTGCTCAAGGCTGCAGACCTTATCGCCGCCCGTGCCGATGAGCTCGCCTATCTCGACTGCATCGAATCCGGCAAGCCGATCAGCCAGGCCAAGGCCGAACTGGGCGGTGCCGCCGATATCTGGCGCTATGCCGCAGCCCTTGCACGCGATCTCCATGGCGAAAGCTACAACACGCTCGGCGACGGCACGCTTGGCGTCGTGCTGCGAGAGGCGATCGGTGTCGTCTCGATCATCACGCCCCGGAATTTCCCGTTCCTGATCGTCAGCCAGAAGCTGCCCTTCGCGCTCGCTGCCGGCTGCACCACAGTCGTCAAGCCGTCGGAACTCACCTCCGGCTCGACCCTGCTGCTCGGCGAAATCCTCGAAGCGGCCGGTGTTCCGGCCGGCGTCGTCAACATCATCACCGGCACCGGCCCGGATGTCGGCGCGATCATGACCAGTCATGCGGACGTCGATATGGTATCCTTTACCGGTTCGACCGGCGTCGGCAAGCTCACCATGACCAATGCGGCACAGACGCTGAAGAAGGTCTCACTGGAGCTTGGCGGCAAGAACCCGCAGATCGTCTTCCCCGATGCCAATCTCGACGAATTCATCGATGCCGCCGTGTTCGGCGCTTATTTCAATGCCGGCGAATGCTGCAATGCCGGCTCGCGGCTGATCGTGCATCGCGATATCGCCGATGAGGTGGTTGCGCGGGTGGCGGCGCTGTCTGCCAAGGTGAAGGTCGGCGATCCGCTCGACCCGGAAACCAAGGTCGGTGCGATCATCACGCCGCAGCATCTGGAAAAGATCGTCGGTTACGTCTCTGCCGCTTCCGGCAATGGCGCTACCGTTGCCCATGGCGGTTCGTCGCTCGACCTTGGGCTGGGCCAGTTCATGTCGCCGACCATCCTTTCGGCTGTGAAGCCGGATATGGCCGTTGCCCGCGAAGAGGTCTTCGGACCGGTGCTGTCGGTGCTTTCCTTCGAGACCACTGAAGAGGCGATCCGCATCGCCAATTCCATCGATTACGGCCTGTCTGCCGGCGTCTGGAGCCGGGATTTCGACACCTGCATGACTATCGGCCGCAAGGTGCGCGCCGGCACGGTCTGGATGAACACCTTCATGGACGGCACGCCGGAACTGCCCTTCGGCGGCTACCGCCAGTCGGGCCTCGGCCGCGAACTCGGCCGCCATGCGGTGGAGGATTACACCGAAACCAAGACGCTCAACATGCACATCGGCCAGCGCACCGGCTGGTGGATGCCGCGCTAAGGAGACGAGACCATGGCACGCTTGCGGAAAGGAGGGCGGCAGAACGACAAGGCGATGCCGTCTGATCGTCTGCTGTCCGTGCATTATGAAATGGCGAGGGTTGCCACGATCTCCCTCTTCTCCCCAGCGGGGAGAAGTGCCGAGCGCATGCGAGGCGATGAGGGGGGCTTTGTCGCAGGTTCCGAGCCAGCCGTCCCCCTCATCCGGCGCTGCGCGTTACCTTCTCCCCGCTGGGGAGAAGAGGGGGCAAGCTCACCCTCTTTCGGGAAAATCGATCGTCGGCTTCAGCAGGGTCTGCAGCTTTTCAGGCTCGGTCTCGCCGCTGATGGCGGCAAGCAGGGTCGTGCCCATGCGAAAGCCGGTATCGACGAGATCTTCGTAGATGGTCTCGACCTTGGGCTGGATGTTGACGAGCAGCTTCGAGGTTTGCTTGGCAACGATGTCATATTCGGCGCCGAGTGTGAGGCCGCGGTCGCTCATACCGGTGATCGTTGCCAGCGCCGAGACCTCGCCGCCGCAGACGAAGCCATCGGGCGCATCGGGCAGTCCGGCCCGGCGGCTGACGAAATCGCGGATCTCGTCGACGGGACAGTCGAGATGGATCTCCTCGGGGATTTCATAGGCAACGCCTGCTTCGCGCACGGCGGTCATGAAGCCGTGCTGCAAGTGCTGACAGAAGGTCATGCGCTTGGGCGGCAGGATGATCGTGATCTTGCTGCGGCCACGGGCGATCAGGCGCTTCGTCGCCTCGTAAGCAAAGGTGAAGTTGTCGTAATCGACATAAGGATGCTGGGTGGAGAATTCCGTGCGGCCGTGGGTGACGAAGGGAAAGCCCTGCTCGAGCAGCAGGCGCACGCGCGGATCGAAAGGCTCGGTGCGCGAGAAGATGATGCCATCGGCCATGCCGTTTCGAACGATGTGCCGGATGGCATCGACATTGCTGCCGGCGACAAAACTCGGCGTGACGATGAGATGGTACGGCGTGTCCTTCAGGGCATTGGCGATGCCAAGCATCAGCGATGTGCCGTAGCCGAGAATTTCCTCGTGCGGATCGAGCAGCACGCTGATGACATTGGTGCGGCCGGTCTTCAGGCGCTGGGCGGCGCGGTCGGGCAGGTAGCCGATCTCGCTTGC
>JAVBSF010000213.1:0-2522 GCA_031556925.1 Pararhizobium sp. | reverse complement strand
TCAAGCTCGAAAAAGCCCCCTGAAACAAAAACCCGGCGTAAGCCGGGTTCTTCATTTGTGGCGATCAGCCGGGCTTAGCTGACCTGGACTTTTGCCCGCGCCTGGTCTTCGGCCATCTTCTGCTGGAACATCTGCGCGAAGTCGATCGGGTCGAGCATCAGCGGCGGGAAGCCGCCATTGCGGGTCGCCTCGGCGATGATCTGACGCGCGAAGGGAAACAGCAGCCGCGGGCATTCGATGAACAGCAGCGGCAGCATGTGCTCCTGCGGAAAGCCGGTGACGCGGAAGACGCCGCCATAGGCCAGCTCGACGTTGAACAGCGTCTTGTCGCCATCCTTGGCTTCGGCGTTCAGCGTCAGCACGACGTCGAATTCGGCTTCCGAAAGCGGATTGGCGTTAACGTTGACGTTGATATTGATCGAGGGGGCCTTGTCGCGAGCCTGCAGCGAACGGGGGGCGGCGGGGTTTTCGAAGGACAGATCCTTGATGTATTGCGCCAGAACGTTCAGGGACGGGCTCTCCTGGGAGCCGCCGTTCGGGTTGGATGCGGTATCGGTCATGAGGCCTTTTCCTTGGGCTGATGTGTCGTGGCCATCTAGCATTTCGCTTGGGGCCTTACAACCCGGAGCGCCGCCGCTTCCTGAAGGATCAGCGCAGCCGGTCCCGGTCTTCCGGCCGATCGCGTGAAAACTCGCCGTCGTCGAGATCGATCACATGCGGCCCCCGCCCCTGGCTTTGGGGAGGAGCATTCTCGGCCGAAAATCCAAAACCCGAAGCAGCCGTGGCGCCTGAACTGGCGGTGACGATGGTAAGCCGGTCGCGTATCAGTCGCCAGGCGAAATCGCGCACCGGCGGCAGGAAAAGCAGGAGCCCCACGATATCGCTGAGGAAACCCGGCACGATCAGCAGAATGCCGGCGATCACAATCATCACCCCGTGCACCAGTTCGCGTCCGGGGTCGCCGCCTTTGGCGGTGGTCTGCTGCAGGCGGCGCAGTGTGCCGAGCCCCTGAAGACGCAGAAGCACGACGCCGGCGATCATACCGGCGAGAACCAGAAGCAGCGTCATGCCGACGCCGACTTCGCGCCCCACCAGCACGAAGGTCGCGATCTCCGCCAGCGGCAGGAGAAGAAAAAGGAGAGGAGCGATCACAATACCCATGAAACCCGTCGATTGCAGCGCAAATGCCGTTCACCCGGCTTCTGCGTCAAAGGAAATGATATAGTCGTTTGAATGATGATGCCATGCAGACTATATGGGGTAACCTCAAGGCAAATTAACAGCGGTGTGGGTGGAATGGGCTCTTTCGACTTCGTCACATTGTTTTTCCTGGTCGCCGCGGTGATCATTTTCATCCAGCTGCGCAGCGTGCTCGGCCGCCGCACCGGCAGCGAGCGGCCGCCCTTCGATCCCTATTCCAAGCGTGAAACGGCGGAAGGGCCGGAGGCGACGGGCAAGGTCGTGCAGCTGCCGCGTCGTGACGGCGCCGCCGAAGGCCCGGCCAGCTATGCTGCGATCGATGCCTTCACCCCACCGGGCACGCCGCTCAATGACGGGCTGCGCCGGATTTCCGATGCGGATGCCGGCTTCGACCCGAAGGAATTCGTCAACGGCGCGAAGATGGCCTATGAGATGATCGTCATGGCTTTCGCCGATGGCGACCGCAAGACGCTGAAGGGCCTGCTGTCGCGCGAGGTCTATGACGGCTTCGATGCGGCCATCGCCGAGCGCGAGGCCAAGGGCGAGATGCTGAAATCGACCTTCGTCGGCATCGAGAAGGCCGAGATCGTCCATGCCGAGGTCAAGGACAGCGAGGCGAATGTTACGCTTCGCATCATCAGCCAGCTGATTTCCGCCACCTATGACAAGGCCGGCGCGGTCATCGACGGCGACAGCGAGGCGGTTTCCGAGGTCAACGATCTCTGGACCTTTGCCCGCGACACGCGCTCGCGCGATCCGAACTGGAAGCTGATCGCCACCGAATCCGAAAACTGATCGGACGGGCGCCATGGATTTCCACCTGCAGCGGGTCGGCTTTTCCGATATTCCCGGTTGGCGAAACGACGATCCGGCTGCGGTGATATCGGCGCTTGCCCGCTGTCACCGGCATGTCTCCTCCGTCAAGCCGCACAAAACAGGCGCGCTCGGCATCAGCTCGGACGACCTGAAACGTGCCTATGAGGCGGCATCGGCCGTCGCCGACGCCCTGCCGGCCGGGGAGGCGCGGGCGTTCTTCGAGGCCCATTTCGTTCCCTTCCTCATCCGTCCCGAAACGGGGGAAAGGGGGCTGGTGACCGCCTTTTACGAACCCGAAGTCGAGGTTCGGGCCGAGCCGGACGACACGTTCCGTTTTCCCTTCTATCGCCGCCCCGCCGATCTCGTCGATATCGACGACGGCAATCGCCCTGAGGGCATGGATCCCTATTTCGCCTTCGGGCGGCTTGATAATGGCGTGATCGGCGAATATCCGGATCGCGGCGAGATCGAGCGCGGATACCTTGCGGGCAAGGGGCTGGAAATCG
>JAVBSF010000045.1:0-5003 GCA_031556925.1 Pararhizobium sp. | reverse complement strand
GCCGCTGCCCGCTTCGCGTCTTCCTGTCTTTGACGGTCCTCTGCGATCTTGGCCGCCATGGCTCTGACCTCAGCGCTGTGGATCAGCTTGCGCGGGGCGAGGTCCAGGATGATCTCGTCGAGCTCGTCCAGGGGGACATGGCGATAACGCGCGACCTCGATTTCGAGGACTTCCACTCCCATGACGCCCAGCTTCTCGATCTTGGAAGGAGGGCAAGGATGCGTGTTCGCAATCTCGATGAATATCCGGCGACCGTCGGGCATCGTCGCGGTGATATCGGGGATCAACTCGCCTGCGGCCGTCTCGAGTTGGACATTCGTGAGATCGATCGACCGCTCGGGCGTCACCTCAATCGGTTTGCCGTCAAGGCCTGGCGTCGATGTGGGCGGCAGGGTCACCCGACGATGCTGCGCGATGATTTCCTTGGCGCGGACGTGGAGCGCCGTCTCGCCAGCGGTCGTGCAGTCGTAGACCATGTCCTCGGGGCGGTGCGCGAAGTGGTAAGCCATTCGAAGAGGGTCGCCGCCGTTCTTTGCGACCATTGGCCTCTTGCATCCGAAACACCTGCATCCGCATGCCGCGCCGTTGGCGACCTCTGAGATGTGCCGAAGCGATCCGTCGACGACATCCTCGGCGACAAGGATCATGCCCTCCTCGTCGGGAAACAGGTCGGCAATGGTGATCTTCGCTTTCATGTGGGCCTTGAATCGCTGTGGTGCGAGAGGCTAGCCTGGGAACCAGGATTCCGGAAGTGGACGGATCGTCGACTTGGATGAGGCCGACGAAGGGTCTACATATCGTCAGCAGCCATTAGCGGAGGACGCTTTGCTTCCATTGACGGATTTCATTGCTCGCCTACCTGGGGTCAAGCCCCGCAAAACGCGCACCCTGATCATGGATGGTGATTTGCTCTCGAAAGACGAGAGGCGGGACATCTTCCCGAGAAGTGACAGCATGTACGATACGGTCTACGTCGTCGGACCGGATGCAGCCGCCGCCATCCTGAAGGCATATCGCGCAGGCGCGCTTCTAATGGACCGGGGCGAAGTCGTGCAAGAGACCCCGCTTGCTGATCAGTATCTGGAAAACGCCGATGTCCTTAGAGCGCAGATCGCTGAACGCAGACGAAAGCAGTCCGCCGTGAATGACATCTCGCTGGTCGAGGAGCGGGATTTCTTGGACAACAGATTGCTCGACCGCATCTTCTGGAAACATGCCGGGAAAGGCGAGGCGACCCTTACGCTCGCCGGCATTGACGTCACAAAATCCCTCCGCGGGTATCCGACAAACAGTGGCAAAAATACCGACTACGAGGTCTCGTTTCATTGGACAGGCTCTGACGGCCAGCCGCGCACGTCTGGAACAGGAAAACCATCGGCGGCCTTCAATCGCCGGAACGATGCCGATCGCAACTGGGGCCTGCACGAGTAGAGCATACGCCAGCTGTCAATCGTGGGATCGTGCCATGCGGAATGATAAGCGAATGCCCTAAATCACTGCAGGAGCACGATTTTTCGCTTAGCCCCGGTTGACTATCTGCAAATGTTCTTTATTTGTTCCCTCCATGATCACAAAGAGCCGGCTCATACGAATACGTTGATCTACCGTCGCGATGACCGCGGCGGCGAACAACCATGTTTGCGTATGAGGTTGTCATGGGTACTGGCAGGCAGGCGGCGTCAATTCAGGCGACCGTTAATTCCACATCGATCCGCATTTTCTATCCATCGGCGACCATGAGGTGTGAGGGAGGCAAGCTCTTTCGCTCACAGGCAGCCCGGGATGTCGGATGTCTGCTGGATGTCGATCCTTCGGTCGTCTCGTGGAGGTGCATGCCGCCTTCGCTCGCCCAACTCGATCACTCTGCGGATTTCGAGGTCATCCATGACGATGCCCGTGTGGTTCTCCTGGACGCCCATGATCGCGAGCTTCCGACCGACGCCACCCCTTACAAAGAAGCTGCCCGGCTTCGGGGCGCGGAATACCTCCGGATGTCACGTGAAGAAGTCCATGGCGGTTTTCGCCTAAGGAACGCGAAGGACCTCCTGCGCTACGGCAACTACAATGTCCCGCTTGGCGATCGCCTCAGACTGCTTGGGGCTCTCGACGAAAATGGATCGATGCCCATCGCCGAATGCCTGAATGCGTTTCAGGAAACGAAGCCAGTCGCTGGCCTCGCCGCCATGATCCTCAATTGGTATCTCGAAGTCGACCTGGACGATGCGCCGTTAGGACCGGAAACGGTGGTCAGGCGCATAGCGCGGTGATCGGAAGTCGCCGCCCCGTGCCAAGATCACAAAAGAGCCACAAGATGTCCTCCAGTTCCTACACGCTATCCAGACGTCAGTCCCCGCCGAGCCTTGTTGTCGCGGCTGCCCGCTGTGCCGTTCGAGGTGCCCTCAGACCCTTTCTGCGACGCGAGGGAATTGCCTTCATCGCAATCCTGCATGTCGCCGGAGGAACGAGCGACTACTACCGCCGCGCGGCCTCGTCGCTAATCCGTGACCCCGTTCCTGTAGACGAGGAATGCAATGAGATCGCTATCGTGATGACGGTCTCCGACGCGCCTGCCGATACCCGGACGATCTACGACCGTCTTCGCTACGGGCGGCAGATTGTCCTCGTCACGGAGGGAATGGATAACATTCCCGCGGAACTGAAGGCGGCCGCCGATGTCATCGCTGATATCCGCCCGCCCTCCGCCGACCACTACATGGCGGCATCTCGGGTCGCCAGTGTGCGCGGGATGACGCCGGAAATCGCCACGTTGCTGACTGGGTTTTCGTTTGACGCCATCGCGGCGAGCGTCCGCGGCACGAGGCCGTTGTTGAGCGCGGTTCGCCAACTGAAGAAATCGATCGTCGAGCCTGAGAAGTCCGCGCCGGTCAAAGCGAAGCCTAAGGGGCCTCGCCTCGAGGAATTGGCCGGCTATGGTGCCGCGAAGACCTGGGGTCTTCAGCTTGCCGCGGACTTGCGCGCGTGGAAGGCTGAGGAAATTGCGTGGGAAGACGTCGATCGCGGCGCGCTGCTGCATGGTCCGCCCGGTTGCGGGAAGACAACCTATGCCCAGGCGCTCGCGAACTCGTGCGAGGTGGACCTCGTTGTGGCCTCGGCCGCCCGTTGGCAGGCGGCTGGCCATCTGGGTGACTACCTGAAGGCAATGCGCGCCGCATTCGCACAAGCGACGAAGCAGTCGCCCAGCATCCTCTTCGTGGACGAGTTCGACAGCTTCGGTGATCGGGAAGGGGACGACGACCATGCGAGGGATTATCGGCGTCAGGTGATCAATGGGATGCTCGAATGCCTTGATCCTGTCGAGGGCCGTGAGGGCGTCATCGTCGTGGGGGCCACCAACAATCCGTCCGTCATCGACCGTGCCTTGCTTCGGCCGGGAAGACTCGAGACGCTGATCGAAATCCCTTTGCCCGATGCTGACGCCAGGGTCGCGATCCTTCGGCATCATCTGCGCGATCAGGCGTTCGGCGGCGATCTCGCCCGTTTCGTCTCGGTGACTCGGGGATGGTCTGGCGCTGACATCGAGAAGCTTGCTCGCGACGCCAGGCGTCTTTCGAGGCGACGGAAGGTTGCCTTGTCGGAAGACCTTCTCCTGGAGGTGATGCCCGCACGATATGTCCTGAGCGAGAGCGAGTTGCGCCACACTGCGGTCCACGAAGCTGGCCATGCCATCGTCGCGCTCGTCCTTGCATGCGACGTGCTGAAACACGTTCACATCGACCGGGATGCGGCGGTGGGAGTCGGCGCTCAATCCGTCGGAATGACCGTCTTCGAACCCGAGAGCGGTCGGGTGAAAACGGTGAGCTACTACGACGACAGGATCGCGATGCTCTTGGGCGGTATCGCGGCCGAAACGGTGGTCTATGGCTGCCATGCAGATGGGGCAGGCGGCGCGCCTTCGTCGGACCTGGTACTGGCAAGCGATATCGCCACGAAGCTCGAGCGCCACTATGGGTTCGGTGAAGTGCTTTCCGTCGAGCTTGGAAAAGGGGCACGTCCCCTTGAGTATCTCCGTGATCGCGATCCGGACCTGCGCAGTCTCGTTGATGCAAGGCTGAAGACCCAGTTAGACCGCGCGGTGGTGCTTCTTTCGGAGCGTCGTCAGGAACTCGACCAACTTACCGAGACGCTGGTCGAGACGGGCCACGTTGTCGGAGACGAAGTTCGGGCGCTCCTGGGAGCGAAGGGCATGAACACCCCATCCGCATCCGTCAGGACGTGACGGCTAGCGGTCAGACTTCTACCCCTTTCTCGCGCGAGAAAGGGGTAGAGTCGCCACGCGCGGATTGGTTTGCCAACTCGCGAAAGGTCCGAGTGATCCGCAATGAAGAGTAGTTAGATCGCCTTACATGCAAGTTGAAGCGTTAAGTCATGTCGACTGCGGGTGGCGCTCCGTTGCCGGATTGTCTCCAATCCGCGAGGAGTTCTTTGGAGAGTAGGCGAATTTTGATACGCGCGTTCTCGCTCAGATTTAGGATGGAATATGAAGGTGGCCTAAACCTCGCGGCTGAAATCATGTCTAGGCCAAAGTGATCTTCGAAAGCTCGACGAGCTTCCTGAGCTACTCAATGTCTCCCAGATGGGCGGGCCTCTCTCAGCGATCAGGCCTGCGGTAGTTTACCTATTATTGTCGTTGATACGCTACAGGCGACTTTGATGGGCATCCGCACTCCAAGCAGAGGTGGTTCGTGAAAAGGACTGTAGCGCACACAAAACCGACACGTGAAAAAGCGCATTTGACCCTTTCTAAACTGCGCGAGGCAAAAATCGCAAAAGATGATTTCGTGCTAAAGCGCTTATTCTCGTTGCAGAACGGGAGCCTAAGATCAATCCTTGGCGTGCCACAGGGCATTTTCCTTCGAGAGGAATTTCCAAATCTTGAGTATCGCCGGTCGGACGCGCTCGTTTATTCAAACGGCGTTATCCACCATGTGGAGTTTCAGACCAAAAACGATGCGGCAATTCCCGCGAGACTACATGAATACGCC
>JAVBSF010000062.1:0-9582 GCA_031556925.1 Pararhizobium sp. | reverse complement strand
TTCATCGCCGACCCGGCCGCGGTCAAGCCCGGCGCGCTGATGCCCGCCTACGCCATGCTTCCGCCCGAGCGCATCGACGCGATCGCCGGCTGGCTCGAGGGCCTGAAATGACCGCGTCTCCGCCCGACGATGACCGCGCCGGCCAGCTCGACCGCCTGCGCGCCACCTGGGCGGCGCCGCCGGGCTGGCGCTACTGGTCGGACGTCAACAACACCTCGATCGGGCTCTGGTACGGCGCGACCGCCTTCGCCTTCATGCTCTTCGCCGGCTGCCTCGCGCTCCTCGTCCGCGCCCAGCTCGCGGTGCCCGACAACGACCTCGTCCCGGCCGAGCTCTACAACCAGGCGTTCACCCTGCACGGCACGGTGATGATGTTCCTCTTCGCCGTGCCGATCTTCGAGGCCGTGGCGATTTTCCTTCTGCCTTCCATGCTCGGAGCACGCGAACTGCCCTTCCCCCGGCTTTCGGCCTTCGGCTTCTGGAGTTTCGCGCTGGGGGGCGTCTTCGTTTGCGGCTCGATCTTTTTCAATGCGGCCCCCAATTCCGGCTGGTTCATGTATCCGCCGCTTGCAACCGACAAGGAATATTCCGGCATCGGCGCGGATATCTGGCTGCTCGGCCTCTCCTTCATCGAGGTCGCCTCGATCGCAGCGGCTGTCGAGCTCATCGTCGGCATCATGAAGTGCCGCGCGCCAGGCATGCGCATCAACATGATGCCGCTGTTTGCCTGGTATCTGCTGATCGTCGCCGGCATGATCCTCTTCGCCTTTCCGCCATTGATCGCGGGCGACATCCTCTTCGAAATGGAGAGGATGTTCGACTGGCCGTTCTTCGATGCGGAGCGCGGCGGCGATCCCCTGCTTTGGCAACATCTGTTCTGGATATTCGGCCACCCGGAAGTGTACATCATCTTCCTGCCGGCCATTGCCCTGATGGCGATGATCGTGCCGACATTCGCCCAACGCCCCATTGTCGGCTATTCCTGGATCGTGCTGGCAGCCGTCGGGACGGGCTTTCTGAGCTTCGGCCTCTGGGTGCATCACATGTTCACCACCGGCCTGCCGCAGATTTCGCTCGCCTTCTTTTCGGCCGCGTCGGAAGCCGTCGCCATTCCAACCGGCGTGCAGATCTTCGTCTTTATCGCCACCATGCTGGCAGGCCGGGTGATCTTTTCCCTGCCCATGCTGTTCGGCGCCGGCGGGCTTGCGATCTTCGTCATCGGCGGGCTGACGGGTGTGATGGTGGCGCTCGCGCCCTTCGACTGGCAGGCGCACGATACCTATTTCGTCGTCGCCCACCTGCACTACGTGCTGATCGGCGGCATGCTGTTTCCGGTGGTCGCCGGCATCTACTATTACTATCCCCTGATCAATGCCCGAAAACTCTCCGACAGGGTTGGCAGGATCGCCTTCTGGCTGATGTTCATCGGCTTCAATGTCGCCTTCTTCCCGATGCACCTGACGGGCCTGCGCGGCATGCCACGGCGGGTTTTCACCTATCCCGCCGAGGTCGGCTGGGATCTTTTGAACCTGATCTCGACTATCGGCGCTTTTATCTTCGCTGCCGGCGTCGCTCTCATCGTCATCGACATCCTGCGCCCCAAACACCGCGAGCCCAAGGGCGAGATAAACCCGTGGAATGCCGGAACGCTGGAATGGATCAGCGAACCGAAGGAAAACTGGGGCGTGCGCTCCATCCCGATCATCAGGAGCCGCTACCCGCTCTGGGATCAGCCGGGACTGATCGAAGACATCAAGAAAGGCCGCTTCTATCTTCCGGACACACAGGATGGCCGGCGCGAGACGCTGGTGACCTCCGTGCTCGATGCCGAGCCACTGCAATGCCTGCGCGTCGGTGGCACGTCCTATTTCACCATCATCTCGGCGCTTTCGCTCGGCGGTGTCTTCATCGCGCTTACCTTTCACTGGTGGCTGCTGACGGTGCTGTGCGGGATCGTGACGCTTGGCGCCATCCTGACCTGGCTGTGGACGGGAACCAGCGAAACTCCGAAACGGAACGAGAGGGATATCGGCCTCGGCGTGACCCTGCCGCTCTATGCGTCCGGACCGGCTTCCGTCGGCTGGTGGGCGATGTTCATCACCATGGCCGGGGACGGCACCGCCTTTGCCAGCCTGATGTTCGGCTATTTCTTCTACTGGACCATCCATCCGGATTTCACAGCAGGTCTTCACGGACCGGGTGTCGGATGGCCGCTTGCGGCGGTCGCGCTCTTTGCCGTTGCCTGGCTCGCCATGCTGCTTGCCCGTCACGCCAATGCAAAAGATCGGGTGTGGCTGGCGCGACTGTCTCTGATGGGCTCCGTCCTTGTCACGCTCGCGGCCTGTCTCGCTGGGCTGGCCGGACCCTACCTGCACGACATGCAGCCGACCGTTCACGTCTATCCGGCCATCGTCTGGGTCATCTCTCTCTGGACCGTTCTTCACGGCCTCGTCGCCATCATCATGCAGCTTTACTGCCTTGTCGGGAGTTTTGCCGGCAGACTGACGGCACGCTACGATGCCGATCTGTGCAATGTCGTGCTTTACTGGCACTTCCTGATGATCACGGCGCTGACATCCTTCGGGGCGCTAGGCCTGTTTCCGGAGGTGCTGTGATGCGCCTGATCCCCAAGGAAGTGGAGACCCTCTGGACCCTGTTTACGGGGCCTGTCGTCTGGGCGCTGCATTTCCTCGTCTGTTATGCAGCAGCGGCAATCTACTGCGCCAAGGCATCGCAGGCTCCGTTCTCCTTTGAAACGCTTCGTCTGACCCTGCTTGTCATAACGGTCGTGGCGTTGACCGCTATCCTCGCCGCAGCTTGGCTTTCGTGGCGGCAGTGGGGCTTCGGCAGCGACGATCCGCCTCACGATACCCCTACCCGCCACGACCGATTGCTGTTTCAGGGTTTTGCAACACTCTTGCTCTCCGGCCTCAGTTTCGTTGCGGTCATCTTCGTTTCGGCTCCGCTGCTCTTCATCGAGGTCTGCGCCCGATGAAATCAACACCTCTCACAGCCGGCATAGTTGCTCTCCTGCTGGCCCTCACGCTTCTGGCGATAAGCTGGAACAGCGGCTCGCTGGTCGCCCATATGCTCGTGCACATGACGACGGTTGCCATCGCAGCACCATTCCTGGCGGTTGCGATCAGCGGCACCCGGTTCGATCCAACACCGCGTCTCGGCGGATCCGGCCCCCTACTGGCTTCGGTGATCGAATTGCTGGTGGTCTGGGTCTGGCATGTGCCGGCCATGAGAAGACTGGCCGAAACACGCGCCGATGCCATGCTCGTGGAGCAGGCAAGTTTCCTCCTCGCCGGCATGCTCCTCTGGGTCGCGTGTTTCCGGCCGCAGGCAGAGGGACCTCGACGGCTCGCGGGCATCATCGGCCTGCTGTTCACCTCGATCCATATGACACTGCTCGGCGTCCTGCTGACGCTTGCTCCGCGGCCCCTCTATGGCGCAGGCGATGTGACCTGTCTGGGCATAACGCTCAGCCGGGAAGCCGATCAGCAACTCGGCGGCGTGGTCATGCTGATGGTCGGCGCAGCCGCCTACCTGCTCGGAGCCATCATCCTGCTTGCGGATATCCTGAAGCCCACACCATCGGAGCGCTGCCGATGATGTTGAATTGGAAACGGATCACAGCGGCACTTCTGGCTCTGGCCGCCGCCGGCATGCTCTTCGCATGGTCCGGCCTTCTCGATATTCGCGCCAGCACTGGGCATTGGCGGGTCACGGACTGGTTCCTGCATTGGGTCATGCGATCATCGGTGCGCACGGCCTCGCTTGGAACGGAGCCGTCCGCCTTCACGCCGGCCATGTTGCCGCTGGCCGCCGGTCATTACGAAATCGGCTGCGCTGGCTGTCATGGCTCCCCCGTAATGCCGCGCCCGGCCGCCGCCCAAAACATGTTGCCGCCGCCGCCAGACCTGAAGGGCGTCGCCGGAAGCTGGAGCGATGCCGAGCTTTTCGAGATCGTCAGGCATGGTGTGCGCTACACCGGCATGCCCGCCTGGCCGGCCGTGGAGCGAGAGGATGAGGTCTGGGCGATGGTGGCCTTCGTGCGAGCCTATCCGCAGATGGACGGCGCCACCTATCGCCACCTTGCAGGCTTCTCCGCCACCCAATCCCGAGACTTCGCGCGGCTCCTGGAAACCTGTGAGGGCTGCCACTCATCCGAACGGCTTGAGCCGATCAGCCTTATCCCGCTGCTGTCAGGTCAATCCGAAACCTATCTTCGCGACAGCCTCGACGCATTTCTCTCCCGAAAGCGGCCAAGCGGTATCATGCAGGCCGCGCTCTCGCAGACATCGGACGAGGACCGACAAAAACTGGCTGCGCACTTTGCCAGCCAAACTACACGAGAACGGTCCGGACCATATTCCGGAGCCGTAGATCGCGGCAGGACACTTGCGGAAACAGGAGATAAGGCACGGGGTATTGCAGCCTGTGCCGCCTGTCACGACAGGGCCGGCATCAACCCCGCCTACCCGCATCTTGCCGGTCAGCCTGCGCCTTATCTCGAAAACCAGCTCCGCCTTTTTAAAGCCGGAACCCGCGGCGGCGGCCCCTTCGCGGATGTCATGACAAAGGCGGTGGCGGGCCTGAATGACGAGGATATCCGGGCGCTTGCCACCTATTACGGCACCCGGAATTAACGCATCCCCTTGGAACAAATCGGCTTGTCATTCGTAAGGCTGGATAGATTCCGATTGAGCAGGGGATATCCATGCAAAGCTCGCAGACTATAGGCTACCCGCTCCAGCGATTGTTCGTTCCCATCCCCTTCGTCAGCTTCACGCTGGCTCTCGCGACCGACATCCTGTTCTGGCAAACGGCCAATCTCATGTGGCAGAATTTCTCGGCGTGGCTGCTTTTTGCCGGGCTGATTGGCGGTGTGGTCGCGGTCATCGCCGGCACTATCGACTTCCTGCGCCCCTCGACCCGCCTTCTCCGGCCGGGATTGCCTGAAATACTCGGCTTTCTCGTCATTCTCGCACTCGCCCTCCTCAACAGCCTCGTTCATGCCGGCGACGGCTGGACGGCCGTCGTGCCGAATGGTCTTGCGCTCTCGGCGGCAACATTCCTCATCATCCTGCTGACGCTTGTCGTTGCGGCCCGCTCGGAACGCGCTTTGAACTGGAGAATGCCATGACCCGTCTTTCGCTCCGTTCATCGGTCCTTCTCCTCATCGCTTCCGTATTCGCGCTTTCCGCCTGCAATCAGGCTCCCGAAGACTTCGATACAGCCCAGCAGATCGGCCCCGATCCTGTCCTTCCCGAGCCGTCTTCCGAGCTGCTGCCGGATATGAAGGTTGCCGAGGTCATCGGCTGGAAGGACAACGAGACGCCAACGGTTCCCGAGGGATTGAAAATAACGGCCTATGCGAAGGATCTCGCCAACCCGCGCACGGTTCACACCCTGCCGAATGGCGATGTGCTCGTCGTCCAGTCGCGGGCGCCGGAGGGGGAGCCGCAGTCGCGACCGAAAGATTTCATCCGCGGCTGGATCATGGCGATGGCCCACGGCGGAGGTGGTGAACAGAAAGAGAGCAACATCGTCACGCTGCTGCGCGACACCAATCGGGATGGTGTGGTCGATCAACGCCATGATCTCCTGAAGGCGCTCAACTCGCCCTTCGGTCTCGCCTGGATCGACGACACGCTCTATGTCGCGGCCAGCGACGCAATCCTTGCCTACCCTTACAGGCTCGGTGAAACCGCCATCACCGCCCCGCCAAAAGTCCTGACGCCGCTGCCGGGCGGGCCGATCAACCATCACTGGACCAAGGATCTTGCGCTCAGCCCCGATGGCCGTTTTCTCTATGCCTCGGTCGGTTCGAATTCCAATATCGTCGAAAACGGGCTGGAAGCGGAAAAAGGTCGCGCCGCGATCTGGCAGGTCGATCGCCAGACGGGTGCCGCCCGCGTCTTCGCCTCCGGTCTGCGCAATCCAAACGGCCTTGCCTTCAATCCTGAAAGTCAGGAACTTTGGGCCGTTATCAACGAACGTGACGAACTCGGCCCAAATCTCGTCCCCGACTATGCGACGTCGGTCAAGGATGGCGGCTTCTATGGCTGGCCGTGGAGCTATTACGGCAATCATGTCGATGCCCGCGTTCACCCGCCGCGACCCGACATGGTCGAGAAGGCAACGAAGCCCGACTATGCGCTTTCCAGCCATGTGGCGGCGCTTGGCCTCACCTTCTCCCTGAACTCCGCGCTGCCCGCTCCTTACGCCAACGGCGCTTTTGTCGGCGAACATGGCAGCTGGAACCGCCACGCCTTCAACGGCTACAGGGTCACCTTCATTCCTTTCGAAAACGGCCGACCATCCGGCAAGACGCAAGATGTCGTCACCGATTTCATCAAGGGTGATCAGGCCAGGGGGCGGCCCGTCGGCGTCGGCATCGACGGCACCGGTGCGCTGTTGATTGCGGATGACGCCGGCAACACTGTCTGGCGGGTGGCCGCCGCTGATGGAGCGGTCAGCCCTCAACCTGTCGGAACGGACCAGATGCCGGGTGGCATCGCAACACCTCAAGGTGCAACCGGCAGCGATAACGCATCTTCTCTGGCTTCCCCGCCAACCGGCGACGCGACGCAGACGCCATCCGCCCCGCCTGCCCAGACCGAAATCGCGCCCGCCGCCGAGCCGGACTGACGGCCCACACTCGTTTATGGAGCAGAACATCATGCAACCCGTGAGATCGCCACAAGAAGACAATGAATATGAAAACCGAGCAGCCGATTGCCGGGAAGCGCTCGAAGGCAAAGTGCAACAGCTCATTGAAGAATCGGTGCGCGCCGGCTGGAGCCGTGCGGAGGTCGCTGCGGCACTTCGCGATATCATCGAGCATACGGCTTCCGTGATCGAGGCGCATGAAGAGCAGTAGGCTGCCGGACGAACGACGCGGCGGAGCATCGCTTGCAACTGGCATCAGACGCCGACGAGCAAAGCAACCGGCTGTGAGAGAATATCGGCGACAACCAGATCGCCCGCCGCAAATTCGCGACCACTTATCAAATCCTGCTTCTGACTGCGGCTGCCTTCCGGCATAATAAGTCTGGTGTCTTGCCAGAAAGCCGGTGAGGCAATCAGCGTCTGAGGCTGCAACGCGGAAAACATCAGGCGCGGCGCGACAACGATCGCGTAATCGTCCCCCTTGACGCGCATGAAGGCGACGACATGCCCGGCCTGCGCGCCCTCCACTTGCAGCGGCCGGTAGTCGCCTTCCAGAAACAGGCTTGGGCGTTGGTGGCGGAGCCGGAGCCCGGTTCTGATGAGCTTCCGTTTCAGAGCCCACGCGTCTGATCCCTCACTTGTCGCAAACGTTCCGTAGTCCACGGGTCGCCGATTGTCGGGATCGACCAGCGAAAGATCGAAACCCTCCGTTCCCTGATAGAAATCGGGAATGCCGGGAGCGACAATCTTGATCAGCGTCTGGGTCAGGCTGTTGAGATAGCCGCTGGCGATGTAGGGCTGCGCCGTCGCAATGAAATCGTCGAGGAAATCCCGATTGTCAGGGGAAAGCATTGATGAGGCATAGCGCCCGATAGCCGCTTCGTAATCTTCGTCCGCCTCGCCCCAGTCGGTCCTCGTCTTCGCCTCGCGGACCGCCTTCAGGGCATAGGCTGAAAATCGCTCCTGCAAGTCGCCAAGCGCTTCCGCATCGACTTTGTCCGACAGTACCCCGAGCAGGGCCTGATAGAGCATCCATTCGGTATTCGGGTCCGGCGCCGGTCCGCTGGGAAGCTTTTCGATCAAGGCAGCATTCATCTGCCGCCAGCGCGCGATGTGGCCAGCCCACCGATCAGCATCCTCGCTGATCGCATAGAGACGCGCACGCGCGTCTTCTCCGCGTTTCGTGTCGTGGGTCGATGTTCCCGTCAGCCCTTGCGGCTGCGTGCGCAGACGCTCCAGCATGGCAGAGTGAAACGCACTCATTCCGCCCGGTGCATGGCCCGGCTCGCCACCAACCTCATTGGCGCCGATGAGGCAGTTGTAGCGGTAGAAAAGTGTGTCCTCCATCGACTTTGCCATGACCGGTCCGGTCAGTTGCTGGAAGCGCGTTCGAAACTCCGTGACTTCGGGGAGAGCGCTGGTGAGCAACCCCACCACCGCATCGATATCCCCTGGCCTTTCTGCATGACGTCTTGCCGTGGCGGCGACATCATCGAGAACAGCAATATCCGCGTCGGAAAGACCTTTCGCCGTTCCATAGGTCCGATAAACGGGAAATGCGATCAGGAGTTCACGGATCGCGGAAGCGAGCTCCGGGCGCCCGATGTCCGGCAAAAGCCTCGACGATATCGCCACAAGCCGCGACACTTCGCCTGCAAAGTTGCGCGTCACCATTCCCGTTTTGGCTTGCCGCAATTCCTCTTCGAACGAACCGAGCGATGGCACGAGCTTGCGGTAGTGCGCTTCCAGTTTCTGAAGCCCATTGGTCTCGATGAAGAGATTGCTCGCAGCCTCGATGAATTCGTAACCCGTCGTGCCGGCGATCGGCCATTCGGGTCTTGGCTTTTCGCGGGGCCCAAGGATTTTCTCGGCAACGATAAAAAGCTCTTCTCCGACCCTTTCACGCAGGCGTTTCAAATAGCCGGCGGGATCGGCCAGCCCATCGATATGATCAAGCCGCAGTCCTTGCACGTCGCCATTTTTCACGAGGTCGAGGATGAGGCGGTGGCTATCCTCGAAAACCCTGGAATCTTCAACACGAAGACCGACAAGCCCCGTCACCTCGAAGAAGCGTCGATAGGAAAGGCGGTCGGCCGCGGCTTTCCAGTGGATAAGCTGCCAATGCTGCTTTTCATGCAAGGCCGTCATCTTTTCGCGGGCTTGCGAAAAAACAGACAGCGCGCCCGGATTTCCTCCCGTTTTGTCGATAAGCCACTGGATGCTCTCCGCTGAAAGCGGATAACGCACCTCGTAGTAGCGCAACTCCAAGGCGCCCTGTTCTCCGCGCTCCAGCGTCAGTTCGCCATCGGCAACGGCCTCATCGAACATTTTTCCGAGATGCGGCAATGTCAGCCGCTCACTCCAGTCGATATCGAAATAATCGGCATAGGCACTTTTACGTCCTTTCTCCATCACGTCCCACCACCAGGCATTTTCCTGAGAAGCAGCCATGTGGTTGGGCACGATATCGAGGATCAGCCCTAGCCCCTCTCCTTTCAGGGCCGCTACCAAACGATCGAAGCCTTCACGTCCGCCAATAGCCGGATCGATTTCGTTCATGTCGGTCACGTCATAGCCGTGGGTGGAGCCAGATGTCGCGGTGAAGATCGGCGAGGCATAGAGATGGCTAATGCCAAGACTTTTGATATGGGCAAGATTGTCGATGGCGCGGTCGAAGGTCATGCCTTCGCGGAACTGGACGCGATACGTGGCGACGGGCGGGTTCATGAGACCTCTGCGATGCTGAAATGCTGCTCTGCGGCAGAAGCTCGGTCGCGACGAAAAGTTCCCTCGACTGCTTCCTTTGGTATCAGGAACAATGTTCATCGGGAGGTCGTTGAAAGCCGGAGAGATACAGACGTTGCGAGGTCGCCTTGCCCCCCTTTTCCTTCGGGCCCTTGA
>JAVBSF010000525.1:0-9235 GCA_031556925.1 Pararhizobium sp. | reverse complement strand
TGCCGCGATGATCCCCATGACAAGAGCCGCCATCATGAGCTCCACCAGCTTAGAGCCACCTCGACTGCGCATCTGTTCCCTTTCTCTAAGAACAGGTCAATCATATTCCAAGGCACGGCTCCCGTGCAACCACTTCGCTGGCTGACAGTTTAAGCAGCTAAGCTCACTCCACGCGCAATCATTCGTGCTCGCGCTACAACTCGCTTAGACTGCAGCCTAGCGTGTCTCAGCAGTGGTTAAGCGATGAATCCTAGGAAACGCTTCACTCCACAGGCTTAGGGAAGAGCGCGTCCATGGAGTAGAGGACAGTGGGAATCGAGAGGAAGATCAGAGCGATGCTTCCACCCCAAATCAATGGTTCGATGCTCATGCCCTCAAGAGCGTGTGCGAGGAGCGAAGTGAGTGCGATGACCCCAGTGACCACGGCCGAAAGAATGAGACGCTTCTTCATGAGTCAGAACTCCAAAAGTGTACGAACTGAAAAACCACGACCATAATATCCGTTTCCCTCGGAGCCTGCAACTGTTGCCAATGTGGTGGACAAGCCCTCGCCGTAAACGAAAAGCCGAACTGTAGCCTTTCCCTCGTACTCTGTATCCTGCTGGTCATCGTCAATCTCAACTCTGGTAATCACATGGGGAAAATTCTCATAGGCTGTCAAAGCGAAGTAGCCGTTTTCGCAGCCTCCGCAACCCTCGTTGGGGAGCAATTCAAGTTTCTCGCCATTGTCAAGCTCGTAGACAACTGAACCCTCAGCGGAATAACTTGCGTGAAGAATACGCCTGCCGACAAACATTTCAGAAAGCTTTTCACTTTTGTGAGATACCGGTTTACCCTCAAGAGTGCTCATGGTGGTTCCCTTCGTGGTGAGTGTCGTGTCCGTGAGCTCCGTGATTGTGGTGCTCATGAATTTTAGCGTGGCCTAAGCCTCGCTCCATGAGAATTTTATTCACTGGCCAAGCCACTAGGAATGCTATGAGCAATGCGAGTGCGAGTGCTCCCCAGAATAAGGGGGAGTCTAGATGAGTATCCATGGCACCGGGAATTGCTAGCATGACTAGATTATCCACGATTTCCATAACTGCGATGGAGAGAGTGTCGGCTGCTAGGGCAACCTTTACGGCTGCTTTTAGCGAGAGCCCGGCCTTCCGGATGCCGAAGAGTGTGAGGCTGTAGCCAAAAACAAATGCGAGCGCTATGGCGAGGATGATGGTTTGCAGGTTACTCCAGCCTAAAGCGGTGCCGATTATCATGCCGAGCACTTCACCGATGGCACAGCCAGTGAGGCAGTGGAGCGTGGCGCTTGCGGCAGTTTTCCAGGTTGTCTTCATATTTTCCTCCTCACTCTGAGCTTATTTTACCGAGAGTGCTTGACCACGAAGAAGGGGCTCGAAAGCCGGTGAAAGCTTTCGAGCCCCTTCGGGGTTTATTGATTACTCAGCGGCAACCCGACGGCGTGCCACGAGGACACCACCGGCTGCGAGGAGCAGCATGGCTGCGGTGAGGGTGATACCGATGGGGAACTCGCCACCGGTCTTAGCGAGCTGCTTAACTTCAGCAACATCCTGAGCGGTCACCTGGCCGTCGGTGAGGGTAACTCCCACCCAACCGATGATGTTATTGTCCTCATCGGTGACAACAATCCGGTGCTCGCCGTTGGGGACGTTGCTCGGGATGTTGAAGGTGACAGTACCGTCGGCGTTCACCACGGCGGTGCCGAGGTAAACCGGGTCGGAGAAGATGGTGCCGTAGACGGTCTTACCAGCGAACTGCGATCCCACATTGAGAGTCACCTGGCTGCCGGTGATGACATTGCCACCGATCACCGTAAGGCTGCCAGTGTTGCTACCGTTGAGTAGCTCGGGGTTGGGAGTCACGTAAGCGGCACCGGTGTCGATAACCTCGCCACCCTCACCGGGAGTCTCGGGGTCAACCGGAGTCTCGGGCTCGCCGGGGACCTCAGGAGTCACCTCTTCAGCGAGTGTGGTGCCAGTAGCGGTTGCAGCCTCGCTGGAGCCAGCGATGTTGTTGGCAGTCACCGTGATGGTGTACTTGGTGTCAGCCTCAAGCTCCTGGAAGGTGTAGAAGGTCTGAGTAGCGTTGAAGGTAGCGGTACGCACATCGTCACCAGCGGTGGCAGTCACCGTGAAGGTAACGGGAACGCGAGCGAGGGGACCATCAACGGTGGGGTAAGCGGTGGTGTCCTTCAGCGAAAGCTCGATGGAGGAGTCAGTGACACCGGTAACCGAAACGTTGGGGGAAGCGGGAGCCGTGGGGATGATGAAGTAGTAGTTGTCCACAGCGTTACCACCGGAAGCGTTGTAAGCGCCGACATTCACATTGTAAAGGCCGGGCTCGAGCCCAGTGAACTCGAAAGCGTCAAGCTGAGGCTTCGTCTGAGTAGCGGTGAAGCCACCCTCGGTGGAGATGGTAGCCACATACTCGGTGGGGGTGCCACCGGTTGCGGGAGCGTCAACCACGATGAGCACCGAGTCGAGTGCAATCTCGGCGGTGACGATGCGAGGAGCACCGGCACGCTCATCAGCGGTGGTGAAGGAAATGCCGGCGCCGGAGAGACCGGCGTCGTGGGTTGCGCGCACCTCAACGGCGTAGGAAGCGCCGGTGGCGAGGTTGGAGAAGGTCACCTGGCCGGCCTCGAAGATCATCTGGTTCTCGATGAAGCTTCCGTTGCGGGTGAGAATGAGCTCGTAGGAATCGATGGTCTCGTCCGCGGGGTTTGCGGGGCCAACATAGACGGTGGCGGAGTTCTGGTTCACAGCATCAACGCGAACGATGACTGCACCGAAAACATCCTGATCGCCGGATTCGCCGCCCTGGTCCTCGCCGTTGCCGCCATCCTCGGGGACAACAACTTCAGGAACCTCGGGAGTGGGAACCTCGGGAACCTCCGGAGCGGGGATCTCCTCAGCGGGAACCTCGGGCTCCTCAGCGGGGAGCTCCTCAACCGGCTGCTCTGCAGGGGTTTCAGCGGGAGCGACGATCTCGACCGGAGTCTCCGGCAGCTCGTCAGCATTCGCGGGTGCGACACCAGCGAAGGTTAAGGCGGCGACTAGCGCAGCAGCTGCACCGGTCGAGAAAAGCGACTTATTCATGGTTGTTTCATTCCTTATGTCGAGAGGCAGTTTACCACAACAGCGTCAATTGTGACATACAAAAGGAGTAAAAAACAAATTACTTGTAAAAAGATTTCTTGCTCCCCCTGCAATTGGCCTTAAATATCGCAGAAATACAATGAGAAGCAATGCTCAATAATTTTTCGCCTCTCGGCGTGTCGCATTTACATTAAGCTAAATTCAGCTGAATAATCGCCTCCGCCTCCAGCACATCAATGCTGTTTTCGAGTTTAGCGCGAACCTCATGAACTTCGCTAGAGCGGACAATCAACTCTTTCAAATAAGACTCCCAAATAAGCTCTCGATAAGTCGAAATGTAATTTTCCATATGGTTCTCGCTGGGCACGTAAATGAACTCTTTACGAGCCTCAAGCAAGGGTAGTAGAAAAGCCATGAATGTAGCCTTAGCTCTATAGCTACTCGAGATTGATCCCACAAACTCTTTGAAGTTATTCTCCATTTGAAAAGATAGGGGTGAAAAACTGTCTCGAATTGCAATGAATGAAGTGTAATACTTCTCAAGTTTAATCGAAAAGCGATCAATTGCAGCAAGCTCTTCAGCTGAAGTTTCCTCTGTTTTTGCTTTAGTGAGAATAGCTTGAGCATAGTGGTAAGCTTCGTTCAGCCAAGCGTCCGTTAGATAGGCTACACTCAATTCATCATCTGCTGAAATAAAGGACTGACGCATTTGCCAGCTCCTCAGCTCTTGAGCTTGCGGGCTGATTTCTCCAAGTACCTCAGGTGCTTTCTTGTGAATTTCTAGAAGCAACTCCACTAAAGCATTAGCGTGCTCCACGAGAGGGTGTTTCAGTGAGAGCCCTTCTAATCTTTTCTCCATGCGCTTAGGGAAGGCTAGTAGGCTAGCAACTCTACCGCGAGCAGTTCCAGTTTCTCTACTCGTGGAAGTCATTTCCAGAAACCCCTCAATTTGCTCAGCGGTGTAGGTCGCACACTTCTTTGGATGCTGGCTGACTGCTCTACTCGGAAACTCCAATCGCCAGGCCCGCCGGTGACATAGAGGAAAAGATAATTGAAAATCGGACTTCTGCGAGTGTAGCCAATGAGTCCAATTCGATCCCAGCGAAAACTTTTGAATCCCTCATCGCATGAGAGTGTGAAACCCCAGGGTTTAGCCAGAGCTACCATACCCTCTCTGATTCGCTGGTCTCCATAGGTGAACTGCACTTTAGTGAACGGCTTTAGAGTGGTGATTTTAGCTTCGATAGCTTCGGGCACCTGAAGCTGTGGACCCACAAAATAAGGCGGACTTTCACCGGTAACATGCAGTGTGAATGGCACTGTTCCCGAGTTAGCCAGCTCCAGAAGCGTCTCTTCTATTGCTTCCCTGACACTTTCCTTGCTTTTTCGATTTTGCAAAGCCCAAAGAAGCTCTGGGATGGCTTGCTCCAGCTCAGCCCGCTCTAGATAGGGATAAGAGATAATGAAGAAGAAGCTGTTATCCATTGGAGTACTTCTCTTTCAAAGCAAACTTACGAGGCTTGGAGGCTTTCCATTCCTCTGCAACACCGCGAGTGGGGATCTCCATGAGGAAAAGCTGGTAACTCCACTTTCCATGGCGATCTTGGCGAGCCTGCACTTGAATTGTTTGCAAGCAATAGAGATCTAGGCTACCAGGAATGATGCTCAACTCTGAAAGGTGCTTCCAGTTGAGATTGCGCCAGCCGAGGCGAGTCGCCACCTTTAGTCCCCAGGGGTGGATCTCTTCTACTACACAAGCACGGGGATCACCGCGATAAGTCACCTCTAGCGCGCTGTTGCGCTTGATTTGGGTTTTCATGTAGTCGAAGCTCTCTTGAGCGCCCTCTTCTAGTCGCTTAAGCATCAGTGGTGGAATACTGTTCCGCGAGCGCAAGCCAACCCGAATGACATCCGCTCCATAGCGAGTCAATGGGCGCTCTTGCTTAAGCTTGACATTGGCTTCTCGTAGGGAGAAGAGTAGAGCATGCTCTGGCTCCAGCTCGCTTCGCTGGCTCAGGCTCCAAAGCAAACGCGAGGCTTCCTCCTGAAGGTCCGCGTAGGCTCCCCAGGGATACTCAATCTCAATCTTCTTCTTCATGGTCATCATTTCCAATCCACACCAACAAATACGTCGGGAATTTCCTCCACGCCGTAGCAAGCCCAAGCTCGCCAGGAGTCAAGCAAATCCAGGATCAATTGCTTTTTTGAATGGCTAGAGTTTGCTACGCTTTCAATGTCTACGAAATTCAAAATTTGCCGGAATTCTTGTTGGAGCTGCTTGCTAGCCTCCAGCTCATGAGGTAACCAAACGCTATTTTTGTTACTCTGAAGATCATGTAGTCTCATGCTCTGAAGCTTCAGTTTCTGGTAGCTTCGCCGAGCTAGTTTTTCTGAGTCGACCTCCAGCTCAATATTCTCTCGAACACCAGCTAGCATTAGATAAGTGAGCCAGCTTTTAGCACCAAGAGTGGTAGAGCAAAGCTCTTGAAGCTCAACCTCTTTAGCAAGGCGATCAAAAACAAGCTCAGGCTCATGTAGTCTCGCTATGTAGAGCTCCATGGACTCATCCCGATAGCCGAAGCCAGGTTTCCGCTCTGAGTAAACCTTCAACCAGTAGAGCTTCTCCAGCTCGTTTTGCCAATCGCTTGATTCAAGATCGGCCTCGAGCTCTGCCGTTAAATCCTCTGGAACCTCTGAAAGCCAAAGGAAATGAAAGTAATGCGATTCATCTTCGGCTCCGCGAGTTTTGACCTCCACGTAATCCTGGAAGCAGGAGCCAGCATCCCAAAGCCCGGAAGCGGAGGGCGGAATAAGCCACTCGTAAAGCTCTTGTAACTTCTCTGGAGAAGGATACTCAAAAATGCCTGCCATGGTCAGTTGCCTTCAGCTACAGGCATACAGCCATACTGGAATGAGTTGTCAAGTTTCTTAGCGCAAGTGAGCTTGAGCTTCTCGCCATTCACGGTTACGCTCGCATCTCGCTTAACAGCACCCTTATAGAGGCTGTACTCGAAGCGAATATCTCCATCGACCGTCTCGCAGCTGCGCGGATTCCAGAATCCCTCGCACTCGGTGAGCTCATGCTTCTGTCGATCACTGTCCACATAGACGAAGTCACCGGGGTGAGTGAAAACTCCGCCGGAGGTGCTGTAGACAGAGTGAGGAGTGGATTCTAGAGTTTCCGAGTTCTCGCCAGAGGTGAAAGTGAAGATGAGCACGATAACCACCGCGATAACCGCAAGCACACCCAAGAAATTCTTCATGGGGCTATCGTACACCATGAGAGCAACAAAAGGCAGAAAATGGTGCTCTAGAGTGGTTCTAGAAAGCTAAAAAACGTTTAGTCTATTGCCATCGGACCGCCATTGGTACATAAAAAGCGGCGATTTATACACGGCATAGTGCTCAGATTATACACGGCATAGATCATATAGACTTGTGCGGAGTAGGAAAGGGTAGTATAGCCACCAAGTTTCTTTCTTTCTAAAGTTGCTAGACAAAACTAACCGCATCCGCAGAGGCGTAAATCGAGGGAATAGAAGTACTAGTGAGGAGCGGGGGCTCACCACCATCTAGGAGACAGTAGCCGGCTGTTCTAGCGAGTTTTAGCCCAAGGATATGTTCGTGTGCGTTTAGGCTGAGCTAGCTCTTAGACTCGCAGCTATCAACTCTTATCCACTGAGAATCCGAGATAATCAGTTTTCGCTAGAGTTAGCACCACCACGCCGTGGGAAAGTAGCTTAACTTCATCGAGGCTTTCAATCACTCCCGTGAGCAGGACATTTGCCCTGCAAAGCAGCTCTCCGGCTGAACCACGTTGCTCTAGATAGACAAGCTTGTTCACATGTGGGTGAAAGATATGCGGAAGATCATCGGAAACTCTCACGGTGACGAGTGAAGGATTCAGGGGAACTTTTTCTCGATTGATGCTGTGGAGCTCTTCGGCGCGCTCTATCTCCGCGCGGGCTCCGGCTTCAATTTGCTCAAGCTGGTCGATCACTTCCACCTTGAGGACATGATAGCCGTTTTCTTCTGCTACGAAGTAGTCCACGGCGGCTCGGCGCTTTCTGTCTCCACCGTAAAGCGCCACCCAGGCGAGCTCATCCACGATGAACCGCTGTGTACCACTAGAGAGATTCAAAAGAAGTGTGGAGCCATCGAACTCTAGAATCTTACCCCAGTAAGAGCGGGGAGCTTCGATGGGCTCTCCAGCGAAATCGGTACGAGTGCTTTTGTAGCCGATTTCGACTACACGATTGGTTCCCTTAAGCTGGGTGAGGAGTGAGAGCATGGCGCTTCGCTCGCTCTGCGGATTTTTGCTTCGCAGCTCATGGATTCCTGGGGCCACCTGAGCTAGCTCAAGCTCCCGAGCTTTGCTCACCTCCACCGCACGCTGTAGAACCAGCTCATCTAGAGAGTTGAAAGACTCCAGGCGGTCTGTGGTGAGCGTGTTCACGGTGGCGCTTAGGCTCGCTCTGTAGGCCTCTTTTAGGTCACGCGCCCAGCTGTAGAGGCTGATACGCTCGAGCTCACTAGCTACTCCGATGATTCTCACTCGAGAGTTCAGGGGGAATTTAACGCGCCCGGGGAGAGCGTGCTTTGGGGCCTTTTTCTCGCTTTTGCCAAATAGCGCCATAGGTTAGCTCTCCATGTCCACGGTGGCCTTGAAGCGGTTCGCCTGGTTGAAGACTTCCACGAGCCCGCTGAGGGGGATGTCACGCTGGAAAGCGTTGGAGAAGGCAGCAATGCCCTGAGCCGCCTGGACAAGCTCAAGGACGCGCTGCGCGGGAAGCTTCTCGAAGGGAGTGAACACCTGGCGCTGACCCTGCCAGCTCCAATCCGGGTCAAGCTCGTAAATCTTCCGCGCGAGCGCGGGGAAGTCGATGAGTTCAGTTGCCTTGGCTGCAGTGGTGTTCGTCATGAGACCATGATAACATTCAAGAAAAGTGCTGGCAACCTATAATAAGCCAACCAACCATTCTAAAAGATCTGGTTGGTTGGCTTATTATGATTCGTTTAACCGTTGTAAGGCTTGTATTCTGCCTCTGTTTCACCGGTTTGCTGGTAAATTTCTACTTCACCATCACGAGTGACTCGCAAGAGTAGGGCCACCTCTTCTACTTTTCGCTCTTCAGTCTCTAGGAGGATTGTTCCGAGCGAGATGAAAGAATCTCGGGATTCAAGGGCATCCTCTAAATGGTTCACTCGATAGAAGTCCTCGTAAATCAAAGTACTTTCGGGAAGATTGTATTGTTCTTCAATCTCGCTTGCTGTTTTCTCTAGGTAATTGGTTCGATCCCACTGCCGATCCGTGAAATTGAAGCCGGCTGTAATGCCCGCCGTTGCTCCAGTAATGAGTGCAGCTATGAGTAACAGCGAGCCGGCTACGCCCCAGCAACCGTCTTTTCTGAATTCTTTGTCAGTGAATATAAGCAAAAACGCGACATTGAGCAGCACGAATAAGATGATGCCGACGATGATTAAAGGCGCCCAATTGTAGGCCGATTCCACATAGGGTTCAATTTGCATAAAAGTCTCTTCCTCCCGTTTGCAGCATTGTACCAACGGGAGGAAGAGACTCACTGTCACCAGTTAACGGAACCCCGCCAGACTCCACCGGCGTAGTCTAGCTGCGCACTCGAGCAAGAAATAACAACGTAGCCCTTGAGCGCGGCCATGCAGTTAGCCAGGGTTTCCGGGTTACCGAATAGCTGCTTGTAACCTGCAGAGCCGTTGATGGCATCCCACTTAGCGAAGTGATACTGGTGAGCAAGCTCGTGGGCCATGGCCCAATGCTTACGCCAGTTGCTCCAGCTTGCGATAGCGGGAGTGACGCCAATGCGTCCAGGCCAAGCGCAAGCGTAGGGACTCACTCCACCGCAGGAGCCCTCTACTCGCTCTAGCGGCACGTGACCACCGCCGACGCTGTTGAGGATTGCTCGCATTTCAGCATACCAGTCGCCACCGCCAGTGTTTCCACTCGAGGAGTTGTTGCTACTGCCGCTGTTGTAGTTTCCGCTACTGTTGCGCTGGCGGGCTTCAGCAGCTCGCCGTGCAGCAAGCTCTTCCTGCTCTTTCTGCCAGGCGGCCACTCGAGAGTCGGCTTCGGCGGCGATTTTCTT
>JAVBSF010000480.1:0-3510 GCA_031556925.1 Pararhizobium sp. | reverse complement strand
AGCCACACGTTGTCGTAGCCGACGATGTCAATGTTCTCGACGCCGTCGATGTCCACCAGCGGCTGCAGCCGGCCGAGGCGGAACATCGCATCGAAGACGGCTTGAGCGATGTCTTCCTGCAGCGTCGGGCTCCACTGCTCTCGGCCGTGCCGCGTGAGATCGTCGACCCGTGCGCGGATGAGCTCGGCCGTGTGCTGGCGGGCCATGATCTCGCGGGCTTCGTCGGTGAGGGTGGGGTCGGACTGGCCGGCGTCGGCGAGGATCACCGAGACGGCGTCGCGGAACTCCGAAACCGCGTCCCACGGGATGCGGCCCTGATCCTCGAACATCGCCGCAGCGCTTCGGCGGCTCGGGGGCACGACCGCTCGCGTCGTCGGGGGGATTGATACGGCCGGGGCAGCGACCGCGAACGGGTCGATGGTCGGGGTCAGGGTCGCCGACTGTGCGGGCGCCTGCTGCTCGCCCCGAGCGGCCGCGCGCAGCAGGTGGCTCGCTGCGGGATTCGCTGCAGGCCGCGGCGACTGGTTGAACAGCGGCAGCGAGGAGAGGTCTGCGGGGTCTGGGGTGTCGTTCTTAGCCATGGTCAGTCCTGTGCTGTCGGCGTGTAGCGGCGGCCGGCGAGATCACCGTCGAGGGCGGTGATGATCTCTGTCAGTGCCTTGGTGTAGGGCGAGCGCTTTGCGGGGGCCGCGGCTCCGTGTGAGTAGTGCGCGGCGGTGGCGGGGTCCCAAGGCAGTGCGCCGACGAAGGGCAGGCCGGTCTTGGTGGAGATCTCGTTGGCGCTGTATCCCTGGCCTCGCAGTGGGGTGGTGGTGATGGTGAGCCCGAGGTAGTCGCGGTGGCCGGATGCCTCGAGCGTGGTCGCGAAGGCACTCGCGCTCGCGTACAGGGCGTGGATGTCCGGGAGGGTATTCCCGGTGACTACGAGCACCGCGTCTGCTGCGGCAATCAGCGGGCTGCGAGGATCTCCGGGAGCGAACCGTCCGGCGTCGACGATGATGTCGAGGTCGGGAGCGGCCGCGGTACGCGGCAGCTGCTCAAGTGCGCGCAGCAGGTTCGCCCAGAACGCGCTGGTGGTTCCGCGTGCTCCGCCGAGGTCGTTGAAACCCGGGATGACGTAGCGGCCTTCGCCGAGGCTGATGGTCTGCGCGAAAAGGATCTCGCCGTCCAGGCCACCGCGGAGGTTGGCGATCGCGGCTTCGGTGAGGCTCTGAACGTGCTGGTACTGGCCGCGCAGGTAGCCGGAGAGGATGTGGCTGGTCTTGGCGATGTCGGCCTCGAGCAGGAGCGCCGGCCGTGGCCAGTTGAGTGTGAGCGCGGTTGCCAGGGTGGACACTCCCGGCGCGCCGGATGTGCTGGTGAGGTAGACGATCGACATCGGGGCTTACTCCCCCACGCCGTCGAGGACGATGGACACACGCTGTGTAGCGGCGCGCGCTGCGATCGACGCGGCTTCACGTTCGGGGACCACGACGTCGACGATCCAGGTCTGGTTGGCCTCGTCATAGGTGGTGGTGAACACGGTGGCGTCGAAGGTCTGCGGGTCCGATGTCGGCGGCTCTCCCTGCGCGACCGGGGTGTCGACCAGGCGGACGGCGTCGCCGGCGGCGAGACGGTAGGAGGGCAGCTGGCTTGCGTTCACGGCGATGCCGACTATCGAGGAACCGTCCGGGACCGGCAGCGTGTCGAGAGTGTTGCTGGTGGTCAGCAGCGAGCCGGCGGGCAGGTCGACGGCTGCTACCTGCCCGACGACGTCGGATGCTTGCGACGCGGGGATCGCGTCGACGTTCTGGCCGCCGGCGATGGAGATCGTCGTGAGGTCGTTCTGGGTGATCGCTTCGCCGCGCTGGATGGTGTCGCTGACGGTCAGGACGGAAACGGTGCGCGACGTGGTGGTGGTGACGTACCAGGTGGCCAACGCGCCGATGAGGACAATGGTGATGCCGAGGGCGATCATCCACACGCGGCGACGTGACTTCGTCGGCTGCCCGACCGCTGCGGGTCGGGTTGTGGCCTTCTCGGTGTTCCGGGCTCGCTTGCTGGTCTTCTCAGGGGCGGTTGTGGTCATGGGTTAGCTCTTCTCGATGGTGGGCAGGTAGGCCTCGTAGGCCACGGTGATGAGGAAGTTGCGGCTGGGGGCGCCGACCTCGGCGGTGACGCGGTCGAGGATGTTCCGGTTGGTGTCGCTCATCTTCACGGTGTGCTTGACCCGGGCCTCCCCCGACGCCTTCGGCGCGGTGGGGTTGGGGCGCGCGAACAGGACCGTGCGCTCGGCTTTGCGGCTGGCAGCGGCGGTTGCTTCGGCGATGAGTTCAGGCAGGCGCTCATACGTCGTCTCGATCGCGTCGAGGAGCACGTTGTGATGACTCCACCGGGTGGTGGCCATGTACGCCTGCAGTCGCTCGTTGAGCTCCTCGGTCAGGTGCACGGGGACACCCTTGGAGGCTGTCTCGCGGTCGCTGTCGCCGTCCGCGGTCGCGGCGGTGCGGCGGGGACCGCGCGTCTTGCGGGCGGGCGTGCTGGGCGCCTCCTCGGCGGGAGGCGTCGCCCCCTTCTCGGTTGCCGTGGACTCCGGGATGGGAGCGGGCTCAATCTGCACCGGTGGGGTTGGTGCGACAGTCGGAGTAGGCGCCACCTGCTCCCCCACGGTCGGTGCGGGTGTGTCGACGTCCTTGCCGACCAGTGATCCCAGGCTCTTGCGTGCCATCAGTTCGCTCCCTTCATCGCGGGCGTGGCCTCTAGTGCGGTCTGCAGTTCGCGGGCGACGGTGGTGAAGTCGAAGATCGCGTTCTGCGTGGCGCGGGTGTCGCTGTACTGGGTGACGACCTTCCCGTCCAGCGGCCCGTCCGCGATGCTCTTGCTTGCCCGGATGTACCCCTGGAACCGGGGCATCTTGAGGCCGTCATCCACGAGCTCCTGCCAGTCCTCGAGTTGGCCGAACACTCGTCGGTCGATCTTGTTCAGCAGCACCCGGTAATCGATGCCGCGCGGGGTGATGTGCTGGGCGACGGTGCGACGCAGCGCCGGCACGACCAGGGGCTCAGGGTTCAGCGGAAGGATGACGAAGTCCGCCACGTCGAGAACGGCAGCCAGAACAGCGGTGTTGTCGAGGCTGCCAGGGGTGTCGATCAACACGTAGTCGTAGTCGTCCGCGTTGCGGATCAGCGAGAGGTTGCCCGGGTCGACGTCGGCGGTGAAGTCGAACGGCAACTCCTCCCCCGCGTTCTCAGCCCACCAGGTCGTGGACTCCTGCGGGTCGACGTCGACCACGAGGACGCGGCTACCGCGTGTCAGGCATGCCGCCAGGTTCATGACGTTGGTCGTCTTACCGACCCCGCCCTTCTGTCCGGCGATCGCGATGACCTTCATCCGTCCCTCCCGTTCCTCATAAGCGCCGATGTGGCGATGTCGCTGCGGCGACGTGGCGCAGTTGCCACGCTCGACTGTAAGCACATGTGCAGATCCATAGCGGCAGTCTAGCGATCGACCCCCGACATATAAGCGGCTGAT
>JAVBSF010000218.1:0-2963 GCA_031556925.1 Pararhizobium sp. | reverse complement strand
CGGGCAACGGGATTTCGTAATGCTTGTCCAATCGTCCGGCCCGCTTTATAGCGGGATCGATCGCGTCGGGATGGTTTGTTGCGCCGACTACGATTACACCGTGACGTCGCTGGTGCCCGTCGAGTAGCTCGAGCAATCCATTGATCATCTGAACTTTGTAGTCGCGGTTGTGGCTTTGTATTGATCTGTCGCCGAAGGAATCGATCTCGTCGATGAAAATGATCGAGGGTGCCAATTTCCTTGCTTCCTCGAAAACATCGTTCATGCTTTTCAGGAAATCATTCAGATAGCCTTCCTTCTGCCAAGCGGCCGCACTGCCGTAAACTAGCGGGACGTCACACGTGCGGGCCAATGCACTCGCAAAAAGCGTTTTTCCCGTTCCAGGCGGTCCCGACACGAGGACACCGCTGTCCACCTCGCTCCACGATATTCGTCCGGCTCTGTATTCCGCCAAATCGTGGGCGAGGTCCATGCCCCAACCGGCCACTGGGCCAAGACCATGGAGCTGGCGTAAATCCATCGCTTCTGGGACACTTGGTTCTTTTCCTTTCTGCGGACGCCGTCTTAGTCTCGCGAGTCCGACGCGGACGGGGCGGTGCTTTGGAAATGCGTCCGAAAGTCTCGACCAAGGCTCGGACAGCAAGAGTTCGATGTCGCTTGCTGATGCCGGCAAACCCGAGCGGAGGAGGGCTGCCTTAATGTGCTCGCGTTTAGGCCTTCCGAGATCGGCGATAACATCCGCGAAGAGGGAAGCCTCGCTTCCGAGGTCTTCATTTTCCGGAATAAGAAAGACAGCCTGATCCTCACGCTCCGCCCTTAGACGACTTTTGTAGTCATCCTTTTCCCAAACCTTTATGAAGTGATCGGGAGCCGTTGCCGAACACCTCGGCGGCTTGCTTGTAGATTTTAAGCCCGTCGACGTCCGGTATTTTCAGGATCGCAATGAAGCGGGCGTCCTTGCGATTCCACCAGCGCAATGCGGCGGCGACGGAGCAGTAGGCGATGAAAACCGGAAGAGTGACGGTCGGCTGCGCCCGTGGGTGCGAAGCCCGCCACGGAACCAGACCTTTGCGACCAAGATTGTTCATCTGGATGCCTCTAGTTCGACAACCAGCGCAGGGTTAAACCCGGATCGGTCTGTCTCGTCCGGGTATCCACGCGCGTTGCATACGACGCGGGTCCTGTGAATGTAGTAATCGCTCCGGCTGTGGACGTGGCCGTGCACCCATAGCAAAGGCTCATGTTTGATGATGGGGTCTTCAAATCTCGATGCATACGCGGGCGAAAGCGGGTCATCTAGGAACTCCGCCGGGAGTGACAGAATGCTTGGCGCGTGATGCGTGACGACTATGGTTGGTTCATCACAGGGTTCTTGAAGGGCGGTCCTGATGAACATCGCATCCTGCAGATGCAGCATCTGCGATTGCCGAGCCGAGAAGCGTCTATACGGCTTCTTGGAAAACTTGATGAGTTTGTAGTCGTTCATCGAAGTCTCGGCCTTCGCCATGGCCATGCCACCTGGCCCGAAGAGCTGGAAGTCGCTCCAGAACGTCGCCCCGATAAACCTGAAGCCATTCATCCGAACGCTTGCACGGTGAAGCAAATGGACATTGGGATATCCCGCGACGTGCTTGACGGCGTCCTGCAGGCCTCCGACGATGGACGACTTATAGAACTCGTGGTTTCCCGGTACGAAAATCACGGGCATGTGAGGGGAGACGATTTCACCAAGCACCGAAATGCTACGTGTAAGGCCCTTGTTGCAGACGTCACCGGCGCAGATGCACAAATCGGCTTCCGGGATGTAGGGGATTGGCCACTTCGGAGAGTGTTCCAAGTGAAGGTCTGAAAAAACCCAGGCTCTCATGACTTGCCTGCGTACTTGTTGTTCCAGAACTCCGGATCGACGCGTGTTCCCAGTTGATACCAACGGCTGAACGACCGCGCGAGCCCGCGTTCTTCGTCTAAGTAAAAGAGGGAACTCGAGAAAAGAGTATGACCATCTTCGATCTTCGGGTGCCCGGTCGGAACACCAATTAGGCAAGGAACGGCACGTTTCGCCAGAGCCCACTCATTTATCATCACGGGCGGCTGAACCTTGCCGTTGTCGTACTCGTCCAACTCCTCGAGGTCATCTGCAAGAGTCCTGAGGCGGGAAACGAGCGCATGGCGACTCATCCCAAACCAGGCGTGAAAACAGGATTCTTTCATAGGCAGGGTCCTCGTCAGCAAAGGCGACTCACTCAGTCTTATTTCCTGATTCATACGTCAGAAAAACAGTAAATAAAGACCCTATTTTTGATTCCTTGACATTTTTTTTGTTGACCGGTTTTTCGACCTCATGAAGGTAATAGTTCCTGCCGAGTGCCTTAGAGTCGCGCGTGAATTAATGCGTCTGCCTCAAACCGAGGCCGGGCGATTGGCGGACCTTGCGCAAAAGTCAGTGCAAAGAGCTGAGAAGGGCGAAGCGAGTCCGCAGGTTAGCTTGAAACTTCAATCGTTCTACGAGGAACAGGGAATCGTTTTTGTCGGGTCGGTGGATATCGCCACCGGCTCGGTATCCGGGCCAGGTGCACAGTGGAAGCTGCCCCCGACTTTTCCGCCGAACGACATGGAGGCGGACAAATTCCATTCAGAGAAGATTGGCGTCAATTTCGCGGCAGCGCGGGTCCTCCTAAACAAGTCGCAGAGATTTATTAGTTTGGAGGCAAAACTACCCGAGAAGACCGTCATCGCCTTAGAGCGCGGGGCCGGGTTCAACGACGCGGATTTCGATCAGTTGCGTGGTTACTATACGAAATGCGGCGTCGAATTTCTCGCTTTGGGGGACGTCCGGCGGAGCGTTTACTTCGGAGTTGGCGTTCGGCGTCGTGAGGCAGTGTCGGAGCCGGGTTCAAGCACAAATGGAGCCAATTGCTTGAAATAACGTGGCCTGCTGTCATTCGAGCGTTGCGAATTTTCTC
>JAVBSF010000107.1:0-3891 GCA_031556925.1 Pararhizobium sp. | reverse complement strand
ACAGCGATTTGCCTGTATTCTGGGTTGGAGATGTCACCAGCAATGAAGAAACCCTCCACATTGCTGTGGCGGATGAACCCGTCGCTGTAGAGTGCGCTGTGAGCAGCGGCTACAGAGGACTGCGGGATTTGTCCAATGGCTTCAAAAACCGCGTAAGCTTGCAGTCTCTCGCCGCTGGTGAGGTGTACCGCCTCCACATCCCCCGATTCCCCTACAATTCTCTCAATTTCAGAGTTGTAGCGAACCTCCACATTGGATTTCGAAAGAAGTGAATCGACGGCCGGTTGAGTGGCGCGGAAAGAATCACCGCGGAGTAGAACAGTCACTTTACTCGCAAGATTACTCATGTAAACTGCTTCTTCTACAGCTGATTCCCCGCCGCCCACAACGATTACATCCTCCCCCGAGCTGAATGCCCCGTCACATGTGGCACACCAACTCACACCCACAAGATCCTCTCCTGGAACCTCGAGCTTACGTGGAGTTGAGCCGGCAGCGAAGATTACACTTCTAAACTGCTCAGTGGCGCCATCCTGCTGAAGCACGCTGAATGTGCTATCGGAATTAGCTACAATTGTTTCCACGTGAGCGCTCACCTCTTCAGCGCCGAGGCTTCGAGCATGCTCTAAGAAAATCTTAGCCATATCCATACCCTCGATACCTGGAAGCCCGAGATAATTATCTACCTTCTCAGTGGTGGTGGGCAAACCTCCGCGTGTGACTCCAGTGTAAACAACTGTCGAGAGACCTGCGCGAGTAGTGTAGAGGGAAGCTGATAGACCTGCGGGGCCTGAGCCAATTATGGCCACATCTTTCATGGGTGATTCTCCAAGTATCGGGAATACCTATTCTAACAAGATTTTTAGCCAGCTATCAGCTTCCACTCGAGAGGGGTGTCTAACTCACCATCAGCTATCGCTTTCACATAGGGGTAAATGGAAGCACGCTTTTTAATGACCTGTGCGTAAGGATTACTCCAGTTAAGTGACAGCCTAGGATAATAGTCGTCGTACTCTGAATTTTTCATTATGTGATGAATAAGCTCGTTTAGCTTATTGGCTCCACCCTCGGCAAAATAGTAAGCGATAAGTGCGCTTACTTGTTCATCCGCACCGTGGTAAATGCTACCAATCCCATTGGGTACCTTTAGCATGAGCTGAAAGTCATTGGCCTCTTTAGCCGTGAGCAGATTGAGGACATTGTTCCAATCGTAGACGTTCCCGGGCAACAGCTTAGCCGTGCCGCGGGTCTGAGCCTCCTTGAAGGTTTCAATCCGCGAGTCAAAACGCTTTCGCGCCCACGATTGAAGCTCGCTTGGCACATTGGGCATGAAATAAGTTAATAATCTACTGTACTCTGCTGGATAAAGATCGTTCACGAATTCTTTCTTAACGCGCGCAAACTCTTGAGGGTTTCTCCCGAGGGCTCGATGGGGAATGAAATAGTCACTCTGATGCCTCTCCATAAAATCTCCATAGGTAACTGGAGTTGGGGATGCGAGAAAAGCAGAAACGAGGCTCATGTGTTTGAAGTCATCGAAGTTCTTCAGCTTCTCGGGCGGAGTGTAAAATCCCGGAGTAAGTGAAAGCCTAACTAAGGACTCTTCACTGGCTTTCGGGTCCAAGCGATCTTCCCACTCCTCTCGAGGATCTGGGCGCTTCGCAAATATCTCTTCAAGTTGAGTGTCGGTGAAATGAACACCAAGTTTTGTGTAGCTAAGCAAGTAGATGAGTTTCGCCTCAGGCTTTAGCTCAGCATCCAAAATCAGCTTCACTTTAGGTGTTTGTGGCCTGTTGTGCTCGATGAGAATAGCACGCTTGAAACATGCGAGTAAATGAGCTGTGTCTTCATGGGCTAGCAATTCAGCAAGTTTCTGAATGTAACCGGTCTCGTAAAGCTCTTTCGCATTGGTGAGCTGAAGCACGTCACGGTTGCGCTCGGGCCAACGAAAATAGATAGCGCCAGTTGAGTAAACATCTATCTTAAGATGCTCAAGGCTATGGGAGGCAACAATAGTTCTATTTGCGTTAGTTACCATGAGCCCTCCAAGTCATTCTATAGCCTTGTGGCTAATCTTACCATAGCTTTAGGCGCTACGCAACTCCTTGAAAGAGCGAGCATCGTTGATGCACTTAGATACAATGGCTTTAGTGGCTCTGAGGGCGCCGGCTTCGAAGCGCAACTCTTCCTCTTCTGCTAGCTGAAGATCGTGGTCGATTGACCATTCGATTTGCTCGAGCTCTGAAAGCCCCTTGTGGGCATCCATGTTGTCAGTCCAGTCGAATTTAGCAAGAACTCTTGAGATACCCTTAGTGGTTTCGAGCATCGTGACTCGATCTCGCTCTAACCTTCGCGAAGTGAAGGGGTCACTTTCGTTCTCTAATTCCTCAACTGCCCTCTTAAGCTCAACAACGGCATCTTTCACTTCGTCGGGAGCTGGGCTCGGTAGGCTTTTAAAGCCTGAGATCCTCTCGTAATCTGTTGAGCCATCTCTAGAGACGCTCAATTTCACATAGCGGTCCTTGCCGCTTTGGCTGTCATGGTAAAAAGCCACATAGTCACCGGGGAGCAATTCGTTTCCCAGCTCAGGAGCAAAAACCTCAGTGAGTACCTGTTCGTTTTGAGTTAAAATACTAAGGAAGGTGTCTGGGTGAAGCTGACGCTTCTTCTTTGCTGGAAGTGAAGCAACAGCCATAGACTCTTCAAATGCTCTCCGTGCCTCTATTGCTGAGCCGTAGTGCTCAGTGGCTGCACCATAAAGACAATTACCCTCTTGCGCAACGCATTCACCCGGGTTACCGGTCGCGGGGTTAATGTGATACTTAGCCATGAAAACTCCTTTACATGGAAGTTTTCTAACGCTCTAGTGCGCCAGCTTCACCTTAGAGCATTGAGCTCTAACCAAGAGGCAGGGTCTTGACTAACTCCATCGAGAGTTATCTCAAAATGAAGATGAGGTCCCGTGGAGCGTCCGGTGTTTCCCACGTGACCTATAATCTGCCCTTTGGTTACCTTGTCGCCAACTTCTCCAGCAGGCCGCTCAGGCTGATGTGCGTAGAGCGAAGTGACTACTCTCCCGTTGATGTTGTGCTCCACAATCATATAGTTTCCATAGCCGCCAGGTTCGTTTGCGATTTTAGTGATGATGCCATCGGCTATGCTGTAAATTTCAGTGCCAATAGAGTTGGGGAAATCTACACCGTTATGATCCGGTCTTTCGCTCGTGTGATAGCCGTTGTTATCTGGCTCAAAGAACCAAAATGTCATGGGGTAAATTACAGTGCCATCGTTTTTATCGTGGATGGTTTCACTCTCTTCCGTGACAGTGAGGAAACTTCCTTTGCTCTCTACAGAGGCGAGCTGCACTTGTCGCTGCTCCTCTACGGGATTGTAAACAGTGTAAGAGCCACGCTCAAGCTTCGGCATTACTACATTGGAGGGAGTAGTGTAATTTTGCACGCCAATCATTCTGCCGGGGATGACCTCAGCTGTGTTATTCAGCTCGCTGGCGTGGCTCGCAAGGATGGGTGAGGGAGCCAGCAAAAGGCATGTGGCGATCAAGCCAGTTGAGAGAGTTAGTGTTTTAACTGCATTTGCAAGTTTAGGGTTACGCGATTTTCTTAAGTACACAATGAAGGGCTTTCGTGGTGGAGCAGGATACTAAAAAGATAAGGTGGCTTAAAGCCACCTTTGAGTCACATAATTATATCAACAGCTGTATACGGAAACGAGAAGAGGCGGTTACCCTTTCGGTAACCGCCTCTTCTTAGCTGGTTCAGATGGTGAAGCCCACGCGGCTGATGCCGAGTCCAGTTGCTGGACGAGCTGCTGCGAGAGCTGAGCGGGTAGCATCTGCAGAGGTGCTTGCGCTAGCGTGTGCTAGCAAGCGGC
>JAVBSF010000072.1:0-19310 GCA_031556925.1 Pararhizobium sp. | reverse complement strand
CGGCATAGATGTTGGGTGTCGACATCTCGACCGTCGACGGCAGGTTGATGATCAGCTTGTTGTCTGCCGTCGGCTTCACGATCTCGGTGACGGCGTTGCAGATTTCCAGCGCCACTTCGAGCTCGGTGCCGGTAAAGCTTTCCGGCGAATATTCGAAGCGGAAACCGCCGCCGGCCTTGGCGGCCATGTCGGTGATCATCTTGGCGGCGTCGGTGGCGATCTGCTTGATGCCGGCGACGTCCTTGCCGAAGACCACGCGGCGCTGCAACTCGCTGGTGGAATTATAGAAATGCACGATCGGGTTCTTCGCGCCCTCCAGGGCCTCGAAGGTGCGGGTGATCAATTCGGGACGGCACTGCACCAGAACCTGCAGCGACACGTCGTCCGGCACATTGCCTTCCTCGACGCACCAGCGGGCGAAATCGAAATCCGTCTGCGAGGCGGAGGGGAAACCGATCTCGATTTCCTTGAAGCCCATGTCGAGCAACAGTTTGAACATGCGGGCCTTGCGGTCATGGCCCATCGGGTTGACCAGCGACTGGTTGCCGTCGCGCAGGTCGACCGAACACCAGATCGGCGCCTTGGTGATCGTCTTGCCCGGCCAGGTGCGGTCGGGAATGTTGATCTGCGGATAGGGCTGGTACTTGACCGGAGCGTCAGCCATGCCCTGCTTGATGGAGTGGGATTTCATGATCATTGCGGCTTCTCTTCGTCTGAAGGCCCATTGCCCGCATGCCATAACCGATCGCCGGTTTCAATGCGATGGCAAAATCTGCCTTGGATGGTTCTTTTCTTGAAGGATTTCAGGAGGCGAAGGAGCTGGGGCCGGTGGGCTTTGGGCCACCGGGCGCTCCTTCAAAGAACCCGGCAACCGCTGATAAGGCCGAGAAGAAGAAGCGAGGCGCACGCACGGTCACGCGCGGCGAAATGCCCGCGGGAAACCTGTTCGTTGATCTGTGCGCCATTGGTGTGCATGCAAACTGTATAACCGCGGATGATTCCGCGGGCAAGAGTGTCGGTTCGAAAAACCAGAGGCGCGGGGCGATTTGCGAAGGCACCGCAATGCAGCTACATTATACCCATGACGATGATCCCGATCCGTGAAGCCCAGGAGCGCCTGATGGAACTTGCCCGCCGCGTCGACGGCGGCGAGACGATCACCGTAACGCTGGACGGAAAACCGATGATGGATCTCGTGCCTGCGAAGAAGAAGGGCGGGATTGACTGGGAAGGCGGGCGGCGGTTCAAGAAGGAACACAGAATCACGCATTTCTTTCCGGAAATTCCTGCGGATTTCGACGATCCTTTGCCGGAAGATATCCTGATCACGCCGCTTCCACCCATCAAGGAGTAATGGTGCGGCGGCTTCTCGACACCCATATTTTTCTGGCAATCGTCGAGGAGCAGACCTCCAGTTTGCCTTTGGCAATCCGCGATCACTTGAACGGAAGCCAAACACACTTCCATCTGAGTATCGCGAGCCTATGGGAAATCGCGATCAAACATCGACTCGGTAAGCTTCCCCTCCCTGTGAATATTGAGAAACTGGCGGATGCCGCACGCAGCTACGGCATTGACCTTCTGACGATCCATGAACGCCACGTTCTTCACATGCTGGCTCCCGAACCGCCGACGCGCGATCCCTTCGACCGCCTGCTCCTTGCGCAATGCGCCGTCGAAAACATGCGGCTTCTGACCATCGATCGCGCCCTCGAAAATCATCCCATGTCGGCGACAGCTCCTTGAAAACAAAAACCCCACCGACTTCTGCCGATGGGGTCTAAGCTGTTTAAATCCAGCGGTCCGATCAGATATCGGCCGAAGACGTGATGATGCGCGAAACCAGGCCATAAGCCTTGGCTTCCTCGGCGGAGAGCCAGTAGTCGCGGTCCGTATCCTTGGCGATCTTTTCGATCGGCTGGCCGGTGGCGTCGGCGAAGATCTTGTTCAGGCGCTCGTTCATCTTGATGATTTCGCGGGCCTGGATCTCGATGTCGGACGCCATGCCGCGGGTGCCGCCAGACGGTTGATGCAGCAGGAAGCGGGTGTTCGGCAGGCAAATGCGGCGCTCCTTGGGGGCTGCCACATAGATCAGCGCGCCAGCGGAAGCGACCCAGCCGGAACCGATGATCCAGACCTTCGGCTTGATGAACTTGATCATGTCGTGGATCGAATCGCCGGATTCGACATGGCCGCCGGGGGAATTGACGAAGATGCGGATGTCGTCGTCGCTGGCGGCGGCAAGCGCCACGAGCTGCGAGCAGACCTTCTGCGCCAGCTCCTGATTGATCGGACCGTAGATAAAGATCGAGCGCGACTTGAACAGATTCGCCTCGGTCTCCTTGCCCAAAGGCAGTTCCGTCTTCTTGTCTTCGTCGTCTTCGTTCATTCGCTGTCTCCCGCGAAATTCGTGTTGTTCTGCCGCAATCAGATAAGGCGACTCGACTGCGAAAACAATGCAACAAAAGCGGTTGCCGATGAAAGGGTAAAGCTGGAGCTAAGGCAAAAGACGAGAGAATAAGGCAAATGCCGTATAGACAGCCCTTCGACGGGCAATAAGATAACGGCGTCACGCATTTGCATCCGGCGGGTTCGCCTCCCACGCATCCGCCCGTCAGTGGGGAATTCAATGAAAAAAAGCCTTTCTCTCGCCGCCGCCCTTCTCGCGGTTTCCTCGGCTCCCGCCTTCGCCCATCTCGATCCCGCCGAACACGGCTCGTTGATGGCCGGCTTCACCCACCCGCTCTCGGGACTTGACCACATCCTCGTCATGGTCGCTGTCGGCCTCTGGGCCGCACAGATCGGCGGTCGCGCGCTGTGGGCGGTCCCTTCGGCCTTTGTCGGCACCATGGCTGTCGGCTTCGCGCTGGCGCTTGGCGGCGTGTCGCTGCCCTTCGTCGAGCCGGCGATCCTCGCCTCGATTGTCGCGCTCGGCTTGCTGGTCGCCATGGCGGTGCGTATGAAAACGGCTGCCTGCGCTGCTGTCGTCGGTATCTTCGCGCTCTTCCATGGCTACGCCCACGGCGGCGAATTGGGTGCTGCCGGCGCCCTGCCCTTCAGCGCCGGTTTCGTTATCGCAACCGCGCTTCTGCATATCGCCGGTATCGGTGTCGGTCTTAGTATCGGCAAGCTTTCGGCCGGTGGCGCACTCTCGCGCACTCTCGGCGGCATCACGGCGCTGGCCGGTCTCGCCCTGATCCTCAACTGATCGAGCAACTCATGAAACGATAACGGCGGGCTTCCGGCCCGCCGTTTTCTTTTGGAAATTCACCCGCGTCCGCGATAGGGCTGCACGCCTTGGTCCGGCAACCACACACCTTCCGGCGGCGCACCCGTCTGCCAGAACACATCGATCGGAATGCCACCGCGCGGGTACCAGTAGGCACCGATCCGCAACCATTTCGGCGCCAGCAGATCAACCAGACGCTTGGCGATATCGATGGTGCAGTCCTCGTGGAAGGCACCATGGTTGCGGAAGGAATGCAGGTAAAGCTTCAGCGACTTGGATTCGACCAGCCAGCCATCCGGCACATAATCAATCACGATATGCGCGAAGTCCGGCTGCCCTGTCATCGGGCAGAGCGAGGTGAATTCCGGCGCTGTAAAGCGCACCACGAAATCGGTGCCGGCATGGTTGCTCGGCACGCGCTCCAGCACGGCTTCTTCAGGGTTGGTGGGAGAGACAACGGCCTGCCCCAGTTGCGAGAGGCCGGACACATCGGTCTTGCTCATGAGTTCAATCCTTCAACGACTTTGACGCGGATTCCGTGAGCCTTTTCGCCCTCGGGCTCCACATGAATGGCGATCCTGGCGCCCGGATGGACGACGCGGATGGCGTCTTCAAGGCGGTCGCAAATGTCGTGCGCCTCGCGCACCGGCATGGCGGAGGGGACGACCATGTGGAAATCCACGAAGATCACCGGCCCGGCCTGCCGCGTCTTCAGGTCGTGAACCCCCAGCGAACCGGCAGCATGGGCGGCAATGGCGTGCTTAATCGCCTCCTCCTCGTCGGCCGGCACAGCACGGTCCATCAGGCCATCGACCGAGCGCGCGATGACCTTCCATCCCTGATAGAGAATGTTGCAGGCGACGATGACCGCAAGCAGCGGGTCGAGCACCGCGTAGCCAGTCGCAATCGCCAGCACGAGGCCGAAGAGAACGCCGATGGAGGTAACGACGTCAGAAAGAATATGATGGCCATCCGCCTCCAGCGCCGGTGAACGCAACCGCCGGCCGGAACTGATCAGCACCCAGGCCCAGACGGCATTGATCACGCCGGCAAGCAGGTTGATCCCCAGACCAAGCGCGGGCGCCTCCGGCAAACGCGGTGTAAACACCGCCGGGATCGCTTTCCAGACGATGAGCAGCGCCGCGACGACGATCAGCACGCCCTCGATGACGGCCGAGAAATACTCCGCCTTGTAATGCCCGAAAGGATGGCCCGCATCGGCGGGCTTGGCGGCATAACCGATGACGACGAAGGCAACGATGGCAGCCACCACGTTGACGATCGATTCCAGACCGTCCGACAGCAGCGCGACCGATCCCGTCACCCACCAGGCTCCCATCTTGAGCCCCAGCACGACAATCGCGAGCGGAATGCTCCAGAAGGCAAGCCACTGCGCGCTCTTCCTGTTTTCGGTTTTGTTCATTGGCGAAGTTCCTGCAAAATAAACAACCGCCGCGCCTTCATCGGGCGCGGCGGCTAAAAAAAGTCGCGTCCGGAATGCGTCAGGCGGCCTTGACCTTGGCCTTCTTGGCAAGATGGGCAACCACGTTCTCGATCATGCGCATACCCGCGTCTCCGCCGAGCGTCATAATCGATTCCGGATGGAATTGAACCGCCGCAATCGGTTCCTTCACATGTTCGATACCCATGATCGTGCCGTCGTCGCTTTCGGCCGTGATCATGAAGTCGCGGGGCAATGTCGAAGGATCGGCGAAGATCGAGTGGTACCGGCCGACCGTCACCTCCTTGCCGAGACCGGAGAAGACGATGCCCGGCTCCAGAACCCTTATGCGCGACGGCTTGCCGTGCATGGGGATCGCCAGCTGGCGCAGATCGCCGCCATAGGCTTCGGCCAGCGCCTGCAGACCCAGGCAAACGCCAAAGATCGGCAAGTCGCGGGCGCGCGCCTTCTTGATCGTCGCCTTGCAATCGAAATCCTTCGGCATGCCCGGTCCGGGTGAGAGCACGACGAGATCGGGTTTCAGCGTATCCAGAAGCTCCTCGGCGACCGGCGAGCGCACCGTCGTTACGGTCGCGCCCGTCTGGCGAAAGTAGTTGGCCAGCGTGTGGACGAAACTGTCCTCGTGATCGACCAGCAGGATATTGACCCCCGCCCCGACAGCCGCGACATCACGTCCGGCCTTGCCGCTGTTGGCGGATTTTGCATCACGGATGGCTGCGATCATGGCGGATGCCTTCAGTTCGGTTTCGGCCTCTTCCTCTTCCGGGTTGCTGTCGTTGAGCAGCGTCGCGCCGGCGCGCACCTCGGCGATACCGTCCTTGATGCGGATGGTGCGCAGGGTCAGCCCCGTGTTCATGTCGCCGTTGAAGCCGACCATGCCGATCGCGCCGCCATACCAGGCACGCGGGCTCTTTTCATGGCTTTCGATGAAGCGCATCGCCCACAGCTTCGGCGCACCGGTGACGGTGACGGCCCAGGCGTGGGAGAGAAAGCCGTCAAAGGCATCCATGTCGTCGCGCAGGCGACCTTCGATGTGGTCGACCGTATGAATGAGACGCGAATACATCTCGATCTGGCGGCGGCCGATGACCTTGACCGAGCCCGGCTCGCAGACGCGACTCTTGTCGTTACGGTCTACATCCGAACACATGGTCAGTTCGGATTCGTCCTTCTTGGAGTTCAGCAATTTCAAAATCTGCTCGCTGTCGGCGATCGGATCGGCACCGCGCTTGATCGTGCCGGAGATCGGGCAGGTTTCGATGCGGCGGCCGGAAACACGCACGAACATTTCTGGCGAAGCGCCGACCAGATATTCCTGATTTCCAAGATTGATGAAGAAGGAATAGGGCGACGGGTTGATCGCCTTCAGGCGGTTTGAGATTTCCGAAGGCTTGCTGTCGCAACGCTCGAAAAACTTCTGGCCGGGCACAACTTCGAAGAGATCGCCGCGGCGAAAGCTTTCCTTGGCCTTGGTGACCAGCTCGGCATACTCGCCCGGACGATGATCACCGTGGGGAGGAATGCTGTCGACGGTGCGGAACGGCTCGGATGCGATATCGCCAGCCTTGCCTTCAGTGGTCATGTCGCCCTTCGTGAAATCGTAGCGGTCGATCCATGCCTTGGCCGAGTAGTGGTCTACCACGAGGATTTCATCCGGCAGAAACAGCACCATGTCGCGCTGGTCATCCGGGCGCTTCAGCTTCAACTCGATCGCATCGAACTGGAAGGCCAGATCGTAGCCGAAGGCGCCGTAAAGACCGAGGCTCGAATCTTCCTGCGAATAGAAGAGCGCGGTGACGGCGCGCAGAACGGTGAAGACCGTCGGAATCTTGGAACGCTCTTCTTCCGTGAACACGCGGTCCGGCATGTTGATGGTGAGATCGAGGCGACGCTTGGTCGAGGCGCCGAGCGTGATATCGGCGACGCCTGCGAGATGCGCGGAGATGATCTCAAGCAGCGCTTCGCCGCGCTCGTTATAGGCTTCGATCCAGAGCGAGCGACCGAAAGAGGAGATGGCGAGCGGCGGATCGATGACGGCGGTGTCCCAGCGGGTATAGCGGCCGGGATATTCGTAGTTGGAGGAGAAGACCGCGCCACGGCGTTCGTCGAGCCGGTCGACATAGCTTGAGATGGCTTCGGCATAGGGAGCCTCGCGCCTGCGCCTTACGATCTCGATGCCGCCCTTGGTCGTGTAGGTCTCCGCACCATCCGTCAGTATTGTCGTCGCCATGTTCCACTCCGTTTCGGCCCGTTTTCCCCGACGGCCCGAATACAAAAAAGCCGCCTCGAGGTTTTCGGGCGGCTTGTGCTCTCAATCACGCATGACTGGTCAAAGGCCGCCTCAGCGAGCCCACCACCAGATCGAAAGGGTGCGTGCCTGTTTCATGGCCGAAATTGTTAGCGCGGGTTTTGGCAATGCGCAAGCGTCGCGAAGGCAAAAAACTCCGGCTCGGTCAAACGCATGAAAAAGGGCGGCCCTTTCGGGTCGCCCTTGCTGCTGAAGGCAGTGTCGAAACGTCTTAGAAACGCTGTGTCAGTGAAATCTTGAAGGTGCGGCCCGGCTCGGAATAATACTCCTTGCCCGGTGTTGCCGTGACGAGGTTCACGTCACGCACGTTGATGGCGTCGTAGTAGGTCTTGTCGAAGACGTTGTAGATGCCGGCGCGAACGGTCAGGCCTTCCACCTTTTCCGGCTTCCACCAGCCGGTGAAGTCGACAATGCCGTAGCCTGCCGGCTTGAAGGTCGCATCGCTCTTGCTGGAAACAGCCTTGGAGGCGATCAGCGTGATATCCGTGCCCCAGGTTTCGGTGGCGTAACCCGCACCGAGAACACCCTTCAGCGGCGCGACGGAACCGAGCTTGTCGTATTCGGTCGTTGCATCGAGGTTCGTGCCGTCCGCATAGGTCAGCGACCCTACGATATGGAAGCCGTTGTCGAAGCGCTTGTGACCGGAAAGCTCGACACCGTAGATGCGGACGCGATCGAGGTTCACGGCCTGGGTAACGCCCATCGGATAGCTCGGGTCGAAGCCCATCGTCACGCTGTCGATGAAGTTGCGATAGCGATTGTAGAAGGTGGTGACGCGGCCGCCGAAATCCTCGTCGCCGAGATTGGCGCCGATTTCGAAACCGTTGCTGGTTTCCGGCTTCAGGTCAGGATTGCCGAGGCGCAGATAGGTGCCGGGCGCACCATAGTCGAGGTAAAGCTCGTTTGCCGTCGGCGAACGGAACGCCATCGCCCATTGCGCAAACAGTTCGACATTGTCGGCAGCCTCGTATTTCGCGAGCAGCTTCGGCGAGAAGGCATCGTCGCTCTGACCGGGAGGCAGGCCGTCATAGTTTGCGTTGTCGGTGTAGGCCGCCGTTTCCTTCGGGGACTGATCATACCAGTCGTAACGCAGGCCAGGTGTCAGCGAGAAGCCGGAGGAGCCGAAGGCAATCTCGTCTTCCAAATAGAAGCCAAATTTCTTGGAATCGACATCCGGCATGTCGGCCTGATTGGTATGCAGGAAGTTGCAAGGATCGAACGGTCCGCTTGGCACAGGTGCGCAGCTATCGACGCCCGACGAATATTGCGAGGTCTTGCCGATGAGGAAATCACCGCCGGCCCGCAGCGTGTGGCTGAAGGTGCCGCTTTCGATTTCCTTCTCGACATAGCCCGCGCCACCGAAGGAATCGTTTTCAACTTCGCTCAGGCGTGAATAATCGCCGATGACCGAGGTGTAGCGATAGCCGCTCTTCTCGCTGTCGCGGGTCAGGTTCTGCCAGTAGATGACGGCATTGGCGTTGTCGAACAGGGCGTCGTCGCTCTGAGCCTCGAACTCGTAATTGAGCGACACGCGATCGCGCTGGACGTCTTCAAGACCATCCCAGTCGCCCGGACGATAGTTGCCCATGAGCGATTGCTCGGTGCGCAGATCGATATCCTTGTTGCGGTCGAAGCGCTCGCCGGTCAGCGTGAAGGTGTGGCCGGTCTCGGTATATTGCTTGACCTTGAACAGCAGGTTGTTCTGGTCGAAATCAGCCGGGTTCGCCTCGGTGCGGCCCGCGCCAAAGGCATTGTTGTTGCCGTTGGTTTCGGTTTCATGACCCTTCTTGTAGCCGCCCTGGAACAGAACTGCTGTGTTGTCGAAGCGCGTCGCGACAGCGGCCGTCGTGCTCCAGCTGCGATCCTCGCTGTCATAGGCAAACTTGAAAATTCCGCCCCAGCTCTTGCCTTCGCCGATCAGGTCTTCCGGCTGCAGCGTATTGAGCACGACGGCACCGCCCAGAGCACCATCGCCCGCGCGGCTCGAATCCGCTCCGCGCACGATATCGACGGACGACAGCTCGTTGAAATCGAAGCTGTCGATACCGCCATCGGCATCACGCGCGCCGTCATCCAGATAGGGGATCGGAATGCCGTCGATGGTCGTGAGGACACGAGGCCCTTCCAGACCGCGAATGTTGACGCTGCCATTGGTACGGTTGAAGCCGACACCCGGCTGAAGACTGCGGCCCAGATCGGTAAAGCTCGATACCTGATTGTCGTCGATCTCTTCGGCGGACGTTTCCGTCGCCAGAGGCGTATCGGCGACGGGGTTTGCCTTATCGCCTTTGAGGACAAGCTTTTTCAGAACCGTGACGCGATCGGTCTTTTGCGATCCGTCCGTCGCCGTCGCATCCTGCGCCGATACGAAATGGGGAGTGGAAACGAGCGAGAAAAATGCCGCGCACGCCAAAAGCGCCGAGCGGTGAAGCCGGGTGTGCATATTTCATTCCTTTTATGATGAACCTGGCTGGCTGCGAGGCAATGCACTCGAGGGCTGGCTAAGCGGTGTGACGGCTCGACATGATGGACCCGCCTTCCACCCGCCCATAAAAAACATGACTTTTTATGTCAACATAACAAGGCTATTTTTAACGGTATATTGCGGGCAGTTTTTACGTCCGGGCGGAAAATTTCCCTCCAGAAGAGAAATGAAACCCACGGGTACCGCTGTGCGTTGAGCCTCCTCCACAGGCCACAAGGCCGCTCGGGAGTGTCTGAATGCCGTTTCGAATCGTTGTCCTGCTTTTCTCCACCGCCATCCTTTGTGCCGCCGGTCTTCCCCAGCAGGGCCCCATGCCGCAAAAGCGACCGGAAGCGGCCCAGACGGAACCCGCTCCACGAAAAGAAGCCGTTACCCCTACGCCGAGCCCGCTGAAACCGGACACCGGGCAAAACCCCGGCAATATCGAGGAACCGGCGGAAAAGAATGACGCCAAGGCTCTGGGCGAAAACACAGGCAAACCTGTCGAAAAGCCCTCTCCACCTCCGTCGGTCATGGCTGAAAGCGATGAAGAGCATGCCGCCTGCATGGCCGAATTGAAGGCCCTGGGCGCCACCTTAGAGCCTGCTCCCCGGATCGACGACGGCGCCGGTTGCGGGATCGACAAGCCGATCGTGCTGAAGACGGTGTTGCCGGAAATAAGCCTGAATCCGGAGGGCACGATGCGCTGCGAAACCGCACTGGAACTGGCAAGATGGACGAAAGAAGCCGTCCTGCCCGCCGCCAGGGCGGCGCTGGAAAACGAAGGCCCGCTCACCACCATCCATCAGGCCTCCAGCTATATCTGCCGGCTGCGCAACAACGCCAAAACCGGCAAGATTTCCGAGCATGCCCGCGGCAATGCCATCGACATCGCCTCCTTCACCTTCAAGAGCGGCAAAACGATCGTCATCGAGCCGCGCGACGAGGATTCCACGCTTTCCGGCGCCTTCCAGCGGGCCGTCACCGCCTCGGGTTGCCTCTACTTCGAAACCGTGCTCGATCCTGGCAGCGACGAGGCCCACGAAAATCATCTGCATTTCGATGTGCTTCAGCGCCGCGGCGGCTATCGCTACTGCCGCTAAGTCCCGCGTGAGATTTTCAAACCCCGAACGCTTGCCGATCCACTTGGCGCACCCCATCTGGCTGACGCGGCATTCGCCGTGTCTCAAAAGGATTTTACCCTATGTCCGTCTCCACCTATTCGCTTTCGATCCCTGTCTTCCTGCGCGGTCTCAAGATTCTCTCTACGCTGCTCGATAAGGGCAAAGCCCACGCCGCCGAGAAGGCGGCACCGCTCGACGGCCTTTTCAGCGCCCGCCTGGCGCCCGACATGCTGCCGCTTGCCGGCCAGATCCAGCGGGTCAGCGACACTTCGAAAAATGCCGTCGGCCGCACGACCGCGATCGCCGCGCCAAGCTTCCCGGACACCGAACAAACCTATGAGGAACTGGAAGAACGTGTGCGCAAGACCATCGCCTTCCTCGAAACGGTGAAGCCGCAGGATATGGCGGAGAGCGGCGAACGCGACGTGACGATCAAGGTGGGGAAGCTGGAGCATACCTTCACCGGCAATGACTATCTCCTCACCTTCGCGATCCCGAACTTCTTCTTCCACCTCACCACGGCTTACGACATTCTGCGCAACCAGGGCGTTCCGGTCGGCAAGATGGACTATCTCGGCCCCTACAAGACGGCCGCCTAGAGGCTGTCAGGTTCATTCCGAACCAGCCAGACTCCGATTTCTTGTTGACGTTTGTCTTTTCGGGATAACCGGTTCCCACTTATCCCTGACAAACTTCAAAACAGTCCTTCGATGAAGCCCTCGTCGTTGAGGAAGATCTTCTCCGACGACGGCACGCTGGGCAGGCCGGGCATGGTCATGATCTCGCCGGTGATGACCACCACGAAACCGGCGCCGGCCGAAAGCCGCACCTCGCGCACCGGCACCGTATGCCCCGTCGGCGCGCCCCGCAGGTTCGGGTCGGTCGAGAAGGAATACTGGGTCTTGGCCATGCAGACCGGCAGGTTGCCGTAGCCCTGTGCTTCCCAGGCATGCAGCTGGTCGCGAACCTGCTTGTCGGCGATCACCTCGCCGGCATGATAGATTTCGGTTGCGATTGTTTCGATCTTCTGGAACAGCGGCATGTCGTCCGGATAAAGCGGCGAAAACTGCGCATGCCCGCCTTCCGCCAGCGCCACGACCTTGTGCGCCAGCTCCTCGATGCCGGCAGAACCTTCCGCCCAATGACGGCAGAGCACGGCTTCCGCGCCGAGCGTCGCGACATAATCCTTCACCGTCTGGATCTCCGCCTCCGTATCGGTGGCGAAATGATTGATGGCGACGATGGCCGGCACGCCGAATTTCTTGACGTTCAGCACATGGCGGCCGAGATTGGCGCAGCCCTTGCGCACCGCCTCGATATTCTCGCTCCCGAGGTTTTCCTTTTTCACGCCGCCGTTCATCTTCATCGCCCTGACGGTGGCGACGATCACGGCGGCATCGGGCTTCAGGCCGGCCTTGCGGCACTTGATATCGAAGAACTTCTCCGCTCCAAGATCGGCGCCGAAGCCGGCTTCGGTCACCACGTAGTCGGCGAGCTTCAACGCCGTCGTCGTCGCCATCACCGAGTTGCAGCCATGGGCGATGTTGGCGAAGGGCCCGCCATGGACGAAGGCGGGATTGTTTTCCAGCGTCTGGACGAGGTTCGGCTGCAATGCGTCCTTCAGCAGCACCGCCATCGCCCCATCCGCCTTCAGATCGCGGGCGAAGACCGGCGTCCTGTCGCGACGATAGCCGACGATGATATCGCCGAGGCGCGCTTCGAGGTCTTTCAGGTCGCGGGAAAGACAGAGGATCGCCATGACCTCCGACGCCACCGTGATGTCGAAGCCGGTCTCACGCGGAAAACCGTTGGCGACGCCGCCGAGCGAGCCGACGATATGGCGCAGCGCCCGGTCGTTCATGTCCATCACCCGCCGCCAGGTGATGCGGCGGATGTCGATGCCTTCGGCATTGCCCCAGTAGATATGATTGTCGATGAGCGCGGCGAGCAGGTTGTGCGCGGAGGTGATGGCATGGAAATCGCCGGTGAAATGGAGGTTCATGTCCTCCATCGGCACCACCTGCGCGTAACCGCCGCCCGCCGCTCCGCCCTTCACCCCGAAGCACGGCCCGAGCGACGCCTCGCGGATGCAGACCACGGCCTTCTTGCCGATCCGGTTCAGGCCATCGCCGAGCCCGACAGTGGTGGTGGTTTTCCCCTCCCCGGCCGGCGTCGGATTGATGGCGGTGACGAGGATGAGACGGCCGTCCTTCCTGTCCTTTTGCCGGGCGATGAAGCCGGCGCTCACCTTGGCCTTGTCGTGAGAGTAGGGAACGAGGTCTTCCGGCGGTATGCCGAGCCGAGCGCCGATCTCGTAGATCGGCCTCTTGACGGCGGCGCGTGCGATTTCGATATCCGACTTGACCTCTCCCATGTGGTTTCTCCCCCGTTCCACATTGTTATGGCGTCATAAAATCGCGAAAGCCGGCGCAAAGCCAGCCTTTGTTTTACCGACGTATAAAAACCCCGCCGCCGGTGTTTTCCGGCGACGGGATCAAAGCGCTCGAAACGGGATCAGCGGGCGAGAACGTCGCGCATTTCCACGAGGTTGGAGCGCACGCGCAGGATATAGAAGCCCATCGTCGCCAGATGGGTCGGCATGATCCAGCCGTCCTCGCGGCCGTTGGAGATGATTGCCGGCTGGATGCGCAGCGCCGCACGCAGTTGCTTGATGCTTTCCGTCCAGATCGGCCCGAGACCGCGCTGGGCGATCACCGCCTGGAAATCAGCGCCCGCCGCCGCCATCACGCCGTAATAGCCGTAAAGCTGGCCGTAGGCGAACCAGAAACGGTCGTCCGCGCGGGTATCGAACCAGCCGCCATTGTGGTTTTCCGAACGCTCGCGCACCATCGCCGAGGTGCTGCCAAGATCGTTGGCAATGCGGTCGAGGAATTCGATCAGGTTGTCGGAGCGGCCATCGAAGATCGCCTCGCATTTAACCAGGCTCTCGTTGAAGGCCTGAAGGTCGCGGCTGGCGCTGCGGTAGAAGCTCGGCGTCGGGGTTTTCGGACCGAAGGGATCGAGCCCGAAATACCAGGCCGTCTCGTCGAACTGCATGTTGGAGCGGGCGCGCTGGAGATTGTTGTTGATGCCGGAGGTGCCGCGCACGCGCCCGAGCGAATCCACCAGCTCGACCGTCGTGCGCCGGATCGCCTGATTGACCCCCCGCTGGAATGACGCCTTGTTATCGAGCCATGGCGTATCGTCCCAGTCCATGCCGAAGAAGCCCAGCTTGTAGAGCAGCATGGAGGAGATCCAGGCATTCTGGTCGACGTTGAAATCGATGAGGCCGGAGGTCACGTCGACGATCGCCGAGCGCTCACAGGTGCTGCCGGCCGGCGGCGGCGCCGCGGCGGTCTCGTTCGCTTCCGGCGTAGCGGTCTGCGAGGCTGCCGCATCGGGTGCGGCGGCGGCCTGTTGGCCGGGAAGCGCCGTCGCCGACTGACCGGCATCGACCTTGCGCGCGGCCAGATTATAGCGATCGACATAATCGGGATTGAAATTCGTCCAGACCTGCGTCTGCCAGAGGAAATAGGCATAGAGCGCGAAGAGCACCAGAAGCGCGATGCCGATCGGCCCCTTGATGATCCAGGCGCGGGCCCGGTACCAGTTGGCGAGCCAGACGAACGGCGACACGATCCAGGACACGGCCAGGCCGATGCCGCGACCGATCGCGGAAAAGACACGCTGGAAGAACGTGACGATCGGATCAAGCATGGGCGGCATCCTCCTTAAGCCCGTAAAGGCGTTTGCGAAACGCTGTCTTGTCTTTCAGATATGCACCGGTCAGCGTCGCCACAACATATTCGCGGAATTTTTCGCTGTAACGCTCGTATGCCGTGTAGAACCCCTGCTTGTCGAAGACGAAGCGGGAGACGAAATCGTCGGGCGTCAGCTGCGACACCAGCCGGTTGACCAGCCACTGGTCTGGGTGGTCGGGCGCGGCGCGCACCAGCTGGAAGCGCTGCGCCGGGGCCACGTCCTGCATCCTGATACCGCCGGTCGCCTGCACAGTGCGGATGGCGTTCTGCAGGAAGGGATAGAGCCCGTTGGCCGCCACCGCGGCGGCGTTGCGATGCAGCCATGTCTGCAGCCAGATGGCATCGACCGAACCCTGATCGACTGTCGGCTCGGTTTCGTTGATCAGGGCGCGGATCACCATGTCGGCACGGTGCTGATAAAGGCCGGATGCTTCCACCCAGGAGGCCTGCGGCAACTGCAACCGGTTGGTCGAGGCGAGGAACTCGAAGATGCGCTGCGGATCGGACAGGCTGATATAGCTGACCTGCCACGGCCGCGAGCGGCGGAAGCCCGGAACGGAAGGATCGCAGATCACCGTCGTCGTCTTGTCGTCGAGGAAGATATAGACCCCGCCGAAATGATTGGCCCAGAAAGCGTTGTGGCGAAAGACCAGCTTGTCCGGCACGAGAGCGTTTTCGCGGATGTCGCCGGTGAGTTTGGCAAGCTCCACCATGCGGTTCAGGAGGTCGTCGTCCGCCCAGGCGTTGGGCACCGTCTTCAGCCGGTCGACGAGTGCGCGCAGCTCCGCCGCCTTGCCGAGCATGTCCTCGGCCGACATCACCCGGAAACGCACCTCGTTGATCGACAGCAGATCCTCGATATCGTTGACGACGGAGACGCTGTCCTCGATCTCGCCGTAAAGCGCATCGCGGATGGTCACGGCATTGATGGCGCGCGCATTGGCGGAGAAGAACTCGTGCATCAGCGCGGCGGTGTTGGAAAAGCTGGTATGGACGACCGGCAGCTCCTCCTGCGCCGGCGTCATGATGACGAAACGGCGGTTGACGCGGTTGGGATCGAGATAGTCGCGGTCTCCGAGTTCGTCGGCGATCTCCGGCGAAAAGCCGGTCATGTCGATCTGGAAAGAGGAGAGCGCGGTAGGACGAAGCCCGAAGCCGGAAAGCGCCTTGTTGTAGCGCGCAATCAGATGCGGCTCGGAAATGTCGAGCAGCCGGCCATAGATCAGTTCGGTTTCGAGAAGGCGTTTCATGGGCGCTTGAGCCGGATATCCGATTTAACGATAGACTTCACGACGATGCCCGATCTCGACAACGAGGATGACGAGACGACGATCCCGAATCCGGCACAGGATTCGAAAATCCCCGACCCGGTATCGCCACAGGTCTCCAAGTTTCGATCCCTGCAAGGCTTGTCCCAGTCGCTGCGGATCTTCCAGCGCCAGAACCCGGTGATACAGAAAATCCGCAATACGCTTGGCGTCGGAAGAGCCCAGCTTTTTCAGGTTTCGTTCCGCGACATCGGAGATTTCAATCGTCCAGGCCAAGCTCGCTCATCACCTCCGTGAACGGGCGGGTGGCGACCTCGCCGCGCTCGATCCGCTCGACCACGCTCTCCGCCAGATAGATATCCTCCAGATCCTCGATATGCTCCTCGATGGCTTGCCGGATATAGAACGTCGCCGTGCGGCCGGTGCGGGCGGCAAGCGCCTGCAGCCGCTCATAGGTCTCGTCGGGAAGACGAACCGCCGTTTGCTTCGCCATGGTCATCTCCTTTGGGATACGTGTATCCCATCCTATCACAAGCGCTTCGCCACTACCATCGCCCGTCCCGCTTCATCGCCTCGATCTCGGCGATTGCTTTTTCCCGCTGGCGCTCGCGGCGAATGATGTCGGTGATAGCGGCATCGTCGGATTTGTCGGTGTAGCGGAATTCGCTGTCGGCGTAGCGGTTGATCTCCTGCAACACCATGGAAAGCGTGACCGGGCCGCGCAGTTCCTCGATCATCGCCTTCTTCTCGTCGTAGGGCTTGTGCATAAAGCTTGCGGCATCCCTGAACCAGTCGTCCGGCAGTTCCACATCCATCGCCCGCATCTTGATGGCGTCGGTGATGTTCTTGATGGCGCGGCCGGTGAAGCGCGGCTCGGAAAGCTTGATCTCGTGCAGATAGGCCCCGACATCGGCCAGCGTCGAAATCGCGCCCTTCTGCTTTTCGAACCGCTCCCAGACGGCCACGAGCCCCTCCTCCTGCGGCCGCGAATGGGCCTCATAGGATTGCGAAACCGCCTTCTTTATTTCCTGCCCAGCAAACAGCGCGTGCTCGCCGAGCGGGATCTTGTGGTTCTTGCCGACCAGAAGCGCGAAGATATCGATATAGTCGGCTTGCGTCTGCGGCCCGTCGACCAGCCAGCGAGCGCCGGCGCGCTGGCGCAGCGCGTCGTCAACGTTTTCCGGATAGTTGGAGAACATGCCGAAGGTGCAATTGCCGCGCACCACCGTCGAGGCCCCGGCGAAGCTCTCCATCAGCACCGCCGTCACCTCGTGCTGGCCGGCGGAGGCCCGGTCGTCCGAACGCTTGGCCGCGACCTGATCGACGTCGTCGATGGTGCCGAAGCCGATGGCGCGCGGATTGGTGACGTTGTTGACGAATTCCTTGCAGTTCTGACCGGATTTGCCCTGATAGGAGGAAATCTGGTCGACGCCGAAATTCTCGTAATGAAAGGCGTAGCCGGCGATCTCGCAGTAATCGTTGAGCATGCCGGCCAGCATCTGGATGAGGATCGTCTTGCCGGTGCCGGGCATGCCGTCGCCGATGAAGGTGAAAAGAAAGCCGCCAAGTTCGACAAAGGGGTTCATCTGCCGGTCGAAATCATAGGCCATCAGCATCTTGGCGAGCTTCAGCGCCTGATACTTGGCGATGTGGTTGCCGATGATCTCTTCCGGTTTCTTGAAGGTCATCACCAGAGGCTTGCGCTTGACGCCCGGCGCGACATCGAAGCCGCTCAGGGTAAAATCGTCCTGATCGAGCCGGATATGGGCATTTTCGAAGGCGGCAAGACCGGTGAAGCGCGCCTTGCGGCCGATCAGCCCCTCGATCGCCACCCGCGCGAAGGCCCGTGCCCGGCTGGTGAGAGCCGCATCGTCGGGTGCGCCGGCAATCGACCTGTCGAGGGCCGAAATCATCGATTTCAACGCATCCTGCGGCGTATCGAAGAGGAAATCGGGCTCCGCGCCGTCCTCGACCGGCTCACCCTCCCCGGCCAGCGTCGCGGAAAGATAGGCCGCGAAGGTGAAGGCGGCGACATAGGCCGAAGCCGACAGCAGCGCCTTGAAACGGCTCGCCTCCTCGCCGGACAGCGGCGCCGCGGCATTGCGCGATTGCAGGCTTTCCAGATCGCTCTGGCGGGCGAAGACATCGGCCACCGCCAGCGCCACCTGCGCGCCGCGCCTTGCGCGGTAAAGCAGCGCATGCTGGGCGGGCGACATCAGCGGATCGCCGGTGTGCACGCTCTGGATCGTCTTGATCAACTCCACGTCGCGCGTGCGGCGCTGGCCGCCGGTCGAGACCGTCGAGACGAAGCGGCGGCCGGTTCCGGCAAGCGCCGTGGAGGTGGCGGGATCGTCGGCTTCGAGGACGATCAGCCGCGTCACCAGCCCCTGCGCCACGGCCTGATGTTTGGCGATATCGTCCTCATGCAATGTCGTCAGGCCGGTATTCAGGCTCATGGCATCACACCTCGCTCACCACCTGGTTTCCCGAAATCACATGCACCTTGTAATCACCGAAGATCGAGGCGACATCGCCGGCGGCGTAAAGCGTCTGATAGGCCTCGTGCGGCACCAGCGCATGCTTTTCATATGAGCTGACACCCATGCGCGTCGCTTCGAGATTGTCGGTATCGATATGGAACTCCTCCGATGCCGGCGTCGAGGACCAGAAGCCGCGCTTGGCGGGCCGTTCGGCCTTGGAAAAGACCTCCTGCACGGTCCAGGTGAGAAGCCAGGCGTTCTCCACCTTGCGCACCTTGGAGAGAATGTCGTTGATGCGGGCATTGTTCTCGGTGATGCCGGCCGAATAGAACGGCCCGAGCACGATGCGCCTGAGCTGCTTTGGATGCAGCTCTTCGAAATCCTTGTCGAGATTGGTGGCTGTTGTCACCGGCGTCAGCGAATAGGCGCTGTTCTTCAGGGCAAAATCATCAAAGCGGCTGGCGAGATCCGGGTTCAGGAGCCCGCCGACCGGCAGGGGGATATCCTGATCGGGATTGAGCTTGCCGCCGGGCGTGACCAGCATCCTGACGATCTTGTCGGAGGAATCCTCGATGGTCGCCATATAGATCATCGGCAGGGTGCTCATGCCGTCGAAGGCACCCCAGCAGACGACGTAATAGGGCCGCATGGTCTTCGGATTAACGGCGACCCTGATGGTCTCGGGCAGCACGAAGGGCGAGAATATATCGCCCTTGCCGATCTGTTCGAGATAGAGCCGCTCGGCCATCCGCGCCTGCAGCGCCGATGGAAATGCCTTCTGCCGCAGGATGAAATCGGCCATCTCGCCGCGCAACGCGTCCGCAACGGGAATGCTGGCCAGACGCTTCTCCGCCGTCTGCCGGTCGTTTTCCAGTTCCAGCACATTCTGGAACACCGGAAACCCGCTTTCGGCGCGGGAAATGCGGAACTGGTCGATGAAGCCGACGCGGTTTTCCCAGCAGGAGAAGGAGGCTTTCAGCCGCGCCAGATAGGGCACGACGACTTCGCCGACCACGGAATTGCGATAAAGCGGCGAGTTGCGGTCGGCGAGGAAGATTTCAAGACCGGCAAGGGCGGCGCGGATGGAGCCGAAATATTGACCGACGGGGCCTTCGAGCGCGGCGTTCATTGCATGTCTACTCTACTCTGGGTCTGCCCCTCATCCGGCCTGTCGGCCACCTTCTCCCCGCTCGCGGGGAGAAGGGACAAGCGGC
>JAVBSF010000235.1:0-2920 GCA_031556925.1 Pararhizobium sp. | reverse complement strand
TCCGCTTTCGGGGCGGTTAAAACAAGTGGGCTTATCTGGCGCTGCTGCATACGCTGGGGGGGGTGCGCAAATATTTACGGTCTACGGGGGGCGGGGGTTAAATGTCCCGCCCGCCGGCGCAGGAAAATCGGCAAAATATATGATCGGCGGCATCGGGCGGCTTGCGGATCATCGGCCAAGTGTTTCATATCAACGAGCGTCAAAATCGATCGGCCAGAATCCAGAATAAGATACTGATCGGAAACGTTTCATTGGGAGAACAATGCGCCCTGCGACAGATGTCACCGAATTTCGTCGGGACTTGGTCAGCCTGCTGCCCAAGTTGCGCCGTTTTGCGCTGACATTGACGCGCAACGCCGCCGACGCGGACGATCTCGTTCAGGAGGTCTGCGAGCGGGCGATTACCCGCAATCACCTCTGGAACGGTGAAGGACGGCTGGAAAGCTGGGTCTATGCCATGACGCGCAATCTCTGGATCGACGAAATCAGGAAGCGGAAGGTGCGCGCCGGTGCCGGCACCGTCGATGCGCACGACCAGAACGAACTTTCCATCGAGGCTTCCGGCGAAAAGCTCGTCTATGCCAACCAGCTGCACAAGCTCATTCTGTCGATGCCGGAGGGGCTGGCCAGCGTCTTCGTGCTCGTCAATGTCGAAGGCCACAGCTACAAGGAAGCGGCCGAAATCCTGAAGATCCCGATCGGCACCGTCATGAGCCGGCTTTCCAACGCCCGCATGCGGCTTGCCGCCATGATCACCGAAACATCGGAAAGGAGGGCCTGACTTTGCAGAGCACCAAGGGACTGGCCCTCGAAGTCCGCCTGTCCGCCTATATCGACGGCGAAGTCAACGATGCGGAGCGGCGCGAACTCGAACATCTCGTCCATCACGACGACGAGGCGCGGCTGCTGCTGGAAATGCTGAAAGCCGGCAACGACTTCGGCAACAGCGCCTTTGAGGAATTCCTCCACGATCCGGTGCCGCTTTCGCTGGTGCGCCATATCAAGCAGGGACCGGGGGCCGCGCCGCGCAACGACCGCATTGCCGCGGCGGCACCCCGCCAGGTGCGCCACAAGCTCTGGCCGCGGGCGCTGGCCGCCTCGCTGGCGCTGCTGCTCGTCGGCGGATCGACCGGCTTCATCATCGGCAAGGCAAGCACCGATGGCGCACAGCCCCTGAGCGCGGTGGCAGCCAGAACCTGGCTCGACGATATCGCCGACTATCACCGCATCTATGCGCGGCAGGAGAAGCATCTGGTGGAGGTGCCGGCAGCGCAGGCCGATACGATCCGCACCTGGCTTTCCGAAAGCGTCGGCGTCAGTTTTCGCCTGCCCGACCTGCAGACGGAGGGCCTGACCTTCGAGGGCGCGCGTCTGCTGGTCGCCGCCGGCAAGCCGGTAGCGCAGCTGATGTACAAGACGGAAGACGGTGACGTCGTCGCGATCTGTTTCCTGAAGAGCAAGCCGGGCAGCACCGACACGCCCAAAAGCGAAAGCATCCGCGACGATCTGGCGATGATCTCCTGGCAGAAATCTGGCGCATCCTATGTCGTGGTCGGCTCGTCCGCGAATGCCAACCTGCGGGAGCTTGCCGAGCGCGTCTCCGGCGAGATTATCTAGGCCGAGAGGCCCCGCTTCTCCTCGCTAAGCTAAGGGCAATCGTCTGTGGCCACGCCGCTTGCTCCCTCTTCTCCCCAGCGGGAAGAAGGTGGCCCGAAGGGCCGGATGACGGGGTCTATCCGCAAGCCCTGAATTTGCCGCCCCCCTCATCGCCTCGCATCCGCTCGGCACTTCTCCCCGCCGGGGAGAAGACGGAGCACGCCGATCCTCCTCGCAGCCTGAAACGGGCTCACCATCAGGAAAGCCGCGTCCATTCCGGTCGCGTCAAACCCGGAGGCAGGCATGGGACCAAACAGCACGACCGTATCCCGAAATTCGACGCAACCCGGCATCGGGGACACCCGCTGGCCACGGCAGGGCGATGTCACCGCCGTCTTCGGTACTCGCTGCGCGGTGCCGACGAAACGTCTCGATCTGCCGTTCAGGATGCGGCTCGCCTGGGATCTCGAAACGAAAATCACCGGTTTCGCGATCCACGAGAAGGCGCATGAAAGCGCCATCCGCGTGTTCGACAGGATATGGAAACATTACGGCCAGGCCGGCATCGAGGAGATCGGCGTCGATCTCTTCGGCGGCTGCTACAATTGCCGCAGGATGAAGGGCAGCACCGGCTGGTCGATGCATTCCTGGGCCATCGCCATCGATTTCGATCCCGCCCGCAACCAGCTCAGATGGAACCGTCAGCGGGCGCGGCTTGCGAAGCCGGATGCCGAAAAATTCTGGAGCTTCTGGGAAGAGGAAGGCTGGCTCAGCCTCGGCAGGGCGCGCGACTACGACTGGAGGCACATCCAGGCGGCACGGCGGTAGGACCGATGCCGTCCGGTGTCCGAGGAGCGCGGCATGCCGCGCCCCTCACTTTGTCGAAACACTTTGCCGCAGGCCGCAATCAGCCCCGGCTTTCCAGCACGCGGTTGGCCGCCGAGACGATCGCTTCAAGCGAGGCCGCGACGATATTGGTGTTGATGCCCGCGCCGAACAGCTTACCGCCCGCATATTCTATCTCGACATAGGCGATGGCGGCGGCGTTGGAGCCGTGCTGCAGCGAATGTTCCGAATAATCCGCAACTGACATATCGATGCCGAGGTAGATCGACAGCGCATTGATGAAGCCGTCGATCGGACCGGTGCCCTTGCCCTCGATACGCTTCGTTTCGCCGTTGTCGGTGATCTCGGCTGCCACAACACGAACGCCCTTGTGCTCGCCGACCGGATAGGTGTGGTGATCGACGAACTTGATACGCGCGCCCGGCTGATCGACGTAGCGCTCGATGAAGCGGGCATGAATCGCCTTCGACGGCAGTTC
>JAVBSF010000033.1:0-10904 GCA_031556925.1 Pararhizobium sp. | reverse complement strand
ATGGAGCAAACAGCCATGAACTGGACTGACGAACGCGTCGAACTTCTGCGTAAACTGTGGTCGGAGGGTCTGAGCGCCAGCCAGATTGCCGCGCAGCTCGGCTCGGTCACGCGCAACGCCGTCATCGGCAAGGTTCACCGGCTGGCGCTGCCCGGCCGCGCCAAGGCGGGCGGCACGACGGCAACGCCGGCGCGGGCCAAGCGCCCGGCAACGCCGCCCCGCGCCGCAAACTTCACCACGGCCCGTCCGGCCACCTCGGCTCGCCCGGCCGCCCGTCCGGCAGGTGCCGCGGTCCTGAAGGAAGAGGTCGAGTTCGATGTCGCGATCGAAGAGGATACCCGCCCGCTCGACAGCAATGTGGTCGTGCCGATGTCGCGCCGCCTGGGCCTCACCCAGCTTACCGACCGCACCTGCAAGTGGCCGATCGGCGATCCGATGAAGGAAGAATTTCACTTCTGCGGCAACGACAGCCCGGATACCTCGCCCTACTGCACCTTCCACGCGAAGCTGGCCTACCAGCCGTCCGCGGAGCGTCGCCGGGCCCGCTGAATTTGACGCGTCATTTCCAAAGCCGCTCAACCTTCCGGTCGGGCGGCTTTTTTGTTTTCACGCCACCCTGAAGAACCAGGGCCGCCAGACAATGTCGGGTGTTCCGCCCTGACGGTCGTAGAAACGCATCGCCCGTTCGTTTCCGTCCAGCACGGTCCATGCCACCTTCGATGCGCCGATCTCGCCGGCATAGGCCGCCAGCCGCTGAAACAAGGCTTCGCCCGCGCCGAGGCCTCTCGCGTCTTCTGCGACAAAAAGCTCTTTCAGTACCACGACCGGCTTCAGATCGAAGGTCCACGGAATCTGGTAGTGGACCGCGATGCCGACCACTTTGCCCGCAAGCGCGGCAACGAAAACGCCGAAACGGGGCGAGGGGCCGAGACCATGTTCGATGAGATCGGCCTCGGTGACCCGGAAATCGTCGATATAACCTTCGAAGACCGCGAGACCGCGCATGAGATCCAGCACGTCGCTGACATCCCTGTGTTCGAAAGCCCGGATTTCCAGGTCACTCTTCGTCATCTCTTACTCCGCTGCGATCGCAAGCACGTTGATGTTTCCGGGCTCTGCCCCGGTGGCGAAGGGAAGGCCTTCGTCGGCCCAGCCAGTGATGCCACCTATCATGATCTTAACCGGCCGACCAAGCCGCGCCAGCTTCAATGCTGCCTGATCGGCGCCGTTGCAATGGGGGCCGGCGCAATAGACGACGAAGACCGTTTCCTCGGGCCATGCGGCCATTCGCTCGACGCTGATCTCTCGATGCGGCAGGTGGAGCGCGCCGGGCACATGGCGGCGGGCATAGGCTTCGGGCGAACCGACGGAATGCAGAAGCACGAAATCCGGATCACCTGATCGCAGAACGGCAGACACGTCGGCGCAATCGGTTTCGACGGAAAGGCGCTGCAGGAAATGCGCAATGGCGATGTCCGCAGATGCCGGCGGTATTTCGGTGACGAAGCTCATGATGGTCTCCTTCGGTTGCTGTCGTCCCCTGGATATGTCGGCATGGGCGGGATTGGCAGATGGCATGTTTGCCATATAATGTGAAGATCATGCCAGATTTGAACCGACATCCGAAACCGCCCAATCCGCTCGTCGTCGCGCTCGCCTATGACGGTCTCTGCACCTTCGAATTCGGCGTCGCCGTCGAAGCCTTTGGCTTGCCGCGGCCGGAGATGGGGGTGGACTGGTACCGCTTTGCCGTGGCCGGTATCGATGCCGGTGAAATGCGGGCGGCCGGCGGTGTGCGGATCGTCGCCGATGGTGGTCTCGATATGGTGGCGCATGCAGGCACGATTGTCGTACCCGGCTGGCGCGGCATCGACGCACCGGTACCGGATGTGCTGTGCGAGGCCTTGGCTTCGGCCCATCGACGTGGCGCGCGCATTCTCTCGATCTGCTCGGGTGTCTTCGTGCTGGCGGCGGCGGGGCTGCTTTCAGGGCGGCGTGCCACGACCCACTGGCGCTACACGGATGCGCTGAGGCAGCGTTACCCGGATATCGACGTCGAGCCCGACGTTCTCTATGTCGACGAGGGCAGCGTGCTGACATCAGCCGGAAGCGCTGCCGGTATCGATCTCTGCCTGCATCTCATTCGTCGTGATTATGGGATGGTGGCAGCCAATATGGTTGCGCGGCGTCTTGTCGTGCCGCCACACAGGGACGGCGGGCAGGCGCAATATATCGAGCGCGCCGTGCCTTTGCCGCATGAAAGCGCTCGTCTCGGTCCGCTTCTCGATCATATCCGCAACAATCTCGGCGCCGACCACAGCGTTGCCGCGCTCGCGAGCCTGTCGGGCATGAGCAGCCGCACGTTTCTGCGGCGCTTCGAGGCGGCGACAGGAACGACGCCGGCGCAATGGGTTCTGCTGGAACGTTTGACGCGGGCGCGCGATCTGCTCGAAAATTCCGCGACCCCGATCGACAGGATCGCGGAGCTTGCCGGCTTCGGCGCCGCCGCCACGCTGCGTCACCATTTCCGGCGGCGCTATGCGACGACACCCAAAGCCTATCGCGAGATGTTTGCCGGCCCCGCAATTGCCGGGGCCGGGTAATCAGCTCTCCAGCGAATATCCCGCGCCGCGAACGGTGCGGATCACATCCTGCATATTGGAGAAATTCAGCGCCTTGCGCAGACGACCGACATGCACGTCAACGGTGCGCTCATCGACATAGATGTCATGACCCCAGACGCCATCAAGCAGCTGCGAGCGGGAGAACACGCGGCCGGGCGAGGCCATGAAGAATTCCAGAAGCCGGAATTCCGTCGGGCCAAGGCGAACCTCGCGGCTCTTGCGGTGAACCCGGTGCGTTTCGCGATCGAGTTCGATGTCGCCGCATTTGAGAAGCGTGGAAAGAACTTCCGGCTTGGCGCGGCGCAGCATGGCCTTCACGCGGGCCATCAGCTCGGGGGTCGAAAAGGGCTTTACCACATAGTCGTCGGCGCCGGTGGCCAGGCCGCGGACCCGTTCGCTTTCCTCGCCGCGCGCGGTGAGCATGATGATCGGCAGGCGTTCGGTCTCGGCGCGCTGGCGCAGACGCCGGCAAAGCTCGATGCCGGAGACGCCGGGCAGCATCCAGTCGAGAATGAGCAGGTCCGGCAGGCGCTCCTGCAGGCGGATTTCGGCCTCGTCGCCACGATTGATGGTATCGACGTCGAAACCTTCGGCTTCCAGATTGTAGCGAAGAAGAACGCTGAGGGCTTCCTCATCTTCCACGACGGCAATTCTTGGCTGCATGATCAACTCCTTGGCGCTCGATAAAGAAGGAGCGCTCGCCGGACCTGTCGGGGTCCGGCGTTTGTTTGCTGCATTTCAAACATTCGGGCTGCGCTACAGCGATCAGCTGTTGATCGCACCCACGGTATTGGCGGTATCGTCCTTGGGGCGCTCGCCGACAGGGGCTGCGCCCGTCGCCATGTAGTAGATCGTCTCGGCGATGTTGGTCGCGTGGTCGCCGATGCGCTCGATATTCTTGGCGCAGAACAGAAGATGCGTGCAGGGCGTGATGTTGCGCGGATCTTCCATCATGTAGGTCAAAAGCTCGCGGAAGAGCGACGTGTAGATCGCGTCGATCTCGCTGTCGCGCTCGCGAATGCTGTTGGCCTTTTCCGGCGAGCGGGAGGCGTAGACATCCAGCACTTCCTTGAGCTGCATCAGCGCAAGCTCGGCGAGGTGCTCGAGACCGCGGGCCAGTTGGCGCGGCAGGCTGGCGCTGGCAACGGCAATGACGCGCTTTGCCGTGTTCTTGCCGAGGTCGCCGACGCGTTCCAGATCAGCCGCGATGCGGATCGAACCCATGATTTCGCGCAGGTCCGCCGCCATCGGCTGGCGCTTGGCGATGGTGACGATCGCCTTTTCGCCGATCTGCTTTTCCGCTTCGTCAAGCACGACGTCATCGGAAATGACTTTCTGAGCAAGAGCCAGATCAGCATTCACGAGCGCGCGGACGCTATCGCCGACCATCTGTTCGGCCAGGCCGCCCATCTCGGAAATCCGGCGCGACAGGTATTTCAGTTCGTCGTCATAGACGGAAACGATATGTGAGGAGCTCATCATTGTTCCTTCGGATCACGTTCAGTTTCAAGGCAGGCGCCGCCCCTCGCAAAAGAGGCGGCAAATCATGGCATCAGCCGAAGCGGCCCATGATGTAGTCCTGCGTGCGCTGGTCGTCCGGGTTGGTGAACATCTTGTCGGTGTCGTTCTCCTCGACGAGATTGCCGAGGTGGAACATGGCGGTGCGCTGCGAAACGCGGGCGGCCTGCTGCATCGAGTGCGTCACGATAACGATCGTGAAATTGGCGCGCAGCTCGTGAATCAGTTCCTCGACCTTTGCGGTGGCGATCGGGTCGAGAGCCGAGCAGGGCTCGTCCATCAGGATGACTTCCGGGCTGACGGCAACGGCACGCGCGATGCACAGACGCTGCTGCTGGCCACCGGAGAGGCCGGTGCCCGGCTCATGCAGGCGATCCTTCACCTCGTTCCAGAGGCCTGCTTTCTGAAGGCTGGATTCGACGATCTGGTCGAATTCGGTCTTGGTGCGGGCGAGGCCGTGGATCTTCGGGCCGTAGGTGACATTGTCGTAGATCGACTTCGGGAAGGGGTTCGGCTTCTGGAACACCATGCCGACACGGGCACGCAGTTCCACCACGTCGATCTTCGGATCGTAGATATCGCCGTCATCGAGCGTGATCTTGCCGGTGACCCGGCAGTTGTCGATCGTGTCATTCATGCGGTTCAGGGTGCGCAGGAAGGTCGACTTGCCGCAGCCCGAGGGACCGATCAGCGCGGTGACGGTGTTTTCGCGGACGTTGAGGTTGACGTCGAAAAGAGCGCGTTTCTCGCCGTAATAAACGGAAACGTCCTTGCCGATCATCTTGTAGGGGATCGTATTCATTTTCTGATCGAGAGCCTTTTCGACTGCTGCTTCGGACATGATGTTCATGTTTCTACCTCACTACCAGCGACGCTCAAAGCGACGCCGCAACAGGATTGCGCCAAGGTTCATCAAGACGAGGAAGATCAGGAGGATGATGATCGCGCCCGACGTCCGTTCGACAAATGCACGTTCTGCTTCATTGGCCCACATGTAGATCTGCACAGGCAGGGCGGTTGAGGGTTCCATCGGCGAACCCGGATAATCGACGACGAAGGCGACCATGCCGATCAAGAGCAGCGGCGCGGTTTCGCCGAGCGCGTGGGCAAGGCCGATGATGGTTCCGGTCAGGACGCCCGGCATGGCGAGCGGCAGGACATGGTGGAAAATGGTCTGCATCTTGGAGGCGCCGAGGCCGAGGGCCGCCGAGCGGATCGATGGCGGTACGGCCTTGAGAGCGGCGCGGGTGGCGATGATGATCGTCGGAAGCGTCATCAGCGTCAGAACCAGACCGCCGACGAGGGCGGCCGAGCGGGGCATGCCGGCGAAGTTGATGAACACCGCGAGGCCGAGGAGACCGTAAACGATCGAGGGAACGGCGGCGAGGTTGTTGATGTTGACTTCGATCAGGTCGGTCAGACGGTTCTTCGGGGCGAATTCTTCCAGATAGATCGATGCGCAGACGCCGATCGGCAGGGCGAGAATAAGCACGATGGCCATCATGTAGAAGGAGCCGAGAGCGGCGACGCCGATGCCGGCAGCCTCGGGGCGGCTCGATGCGCCGAAGGTGAAGAGGCCGGTGTTGAAGGACTTGGTCAGCGCGCCGCTTTCGGTGAGCGTCTTCATCCAGCCGATCTGGGTGTCTTTCACCTTGCGGTTGGCTTCGGGAACGGTCAGGTCGATCTGGCCCTTGTTGGCGCTGTCGATGTTGCCCTCGGCGAGAAGCGCGACGTTCTGGGTCGTGCCGATGACCGACTGGTTGTTGACAACGATGTCGCGCAGCTGCGTGCGGGCGCTGGCCGAAACCATATCGGTTGCCTGCTTCACCTGGGCGCGGTTCGACGGATCGAGGTTGAGCGTCTTGATCAGGGCATCGCGGACGAGGATCGGATAGTTCGCCGTCATCAGCTTCGCCGGATTGTCGGCGCGCTCGTTCTTGGGATCGATCACCTTCTCGGAAAATTCGATCGGAAGGGTAATGGTGGTCTGCAGGAAGGCGGTATAGCCGTTGGAAATAACCGTCCAGAGCAGAACGACCAGGAAGAACAGGCCGATCAGGATCGCCGTCATGCCATAGGCGCGAAACCGCTTTTCGGCGCGGTAACGCTTCTTGATTCCGATGTCGCGGCGGGCTTGTGCAGGACGAACAAAGCTGGAGGCTGCGGAAGCGGGGATATCGGTCATTCGTACTGCTCCCGGTATTTGCGCACGATGTAGAGCGCGTAGATATTGAGGCAAAGCGTGATCGCAAACAGGGTGATGCCGAGCGCGAAGGCCACCAGCGTCTGCGGCGAGTTGAACTCGAGGTCGCCCGTCAGCTGGTTGACGATCTTGACCGTCACGGTCGTCATCGCTTCGAAGGGATTGAGCTGCATGCGGGCGGCAACGCCGGCCGCAAGCACGACGATCATGGTTTCACCCACGGCGCGGGAGGCCGTCAGCAGAAGGGCGCCGACGATGCCCGGAAGGGCAGCGGGCAGCACGACCTTCTTGATCGTTTCCGACCGGGTCGCCCCAAGGCCGAGCGAGCCGTCCCGCAGCGAGCGCGGAACTTGGGTGATGATGTCGTCGGAGAGCGAGGAGACGAACGGGATCAGCATGATACCCATGACGATGCCGGCCGTCAGAACGCTCTGCGCCTGAATGAAATTGACGTAGTTGCCGGTGACAAGCCCGTTGAGCTGGGCCGAAACATCGCGCAGGAACGGACCGACCGTGATCAGGGCGAAGAAGCCGTAGACGATGGTCGGAATGCCCGCGAGGATTTCAAGCAGCGGCTTTGCCATGCTGCGGACGGAGGGACGGGCATATTCCGCCATATAGATCGCTGCGAAGAGACCGACGGGGACAGCAAACAGCATGGCCACGAAGGCGATATAGAGCGTACCGGCGAGAAGCGGCAGCAGGCCGAACTGGCCTTCCGAACCGCCGCTGCCGGCAGCCGCGAAGCGCGGATCCCATACCGTGCCGAAGAAGAAGGCGCTCGGCGAGACCGACTGGAAGAAGCGGATGGCTTCCGACAGCATCGAGCCGATGATGCCGATCGTCGTCAGGATGGCGATCGAGGAGGCGAGCAGCAGCGCGCCGAGCATGACCTGCTCGACGCGGTTGCGAGCGCGGAAGGGAGCGGTGATGCCACGCAGCGCGAAAACCGCGCCGGCGATCGACAGGATGATCACGACGGCCGCCATGGCGAGTTGGCTGTCATCCTTCAGCGTGTTGTAGTCCTGGGCGGAGGCAAGCAGGTAGGCTTCACCCTCGCTTGCCATCGGAACGCCCTTGGTGGCAAGGGTGTCGCGCAGGCTGGCGCTGCCGTTGGTAACGGTCGCGAGTTCATCGGCATTGAGGAGACGCAGGCCGTTGGCGACGGAAACAACCTGACCGAGCGCCAGTTCGGTCGGCGCAGCCCCCTGGCTGGTGACCGTTTCCGGAAGAGACGTGCGGATAGTCTTTTCGATCACCAGCGGGCTTGCAACGAGCCAGATCGCAAGCACGAAGAGCGCGGGCAGAAGAGCCCAGATCGCCGCGTAGGTGCCATGGTAACCGGGAAGCGAATGGAGCGTCGAGAGCTTGCCGTTGGCGCTGGCGACAGCGCGGGATCTCGCGACAAAATAGGCGCTCAGGCCTATTATCAAAACGATCAAAAAAATCAGAGAGGTGTTCATCAATAGATCCCCCCGGCCCTGTCAATCATTGAAAGCCGGCATTGCGAACAAGGGAATGCGGCACGGCGATGAAACGCCGTGCCGCCTGTCTGCCCTTGAATTAGAGCATGTTGCCGGCGGAGAAGGCCTTGCGGGCTTCTTCGCGTTCTGCGTCCGGAGCCGGAACCAGACCGTAAGCTGCGAGCGGGCTGTCAGCGCCGATCATCTGGTCGTCGAGGAAGAACTCAACATATTCCTTGAGGCCCGGAATAACGCCGAGGTGAGCCTTCTTGACGTAGAAGAACAGCGGACGCGAAACCGGATATTCGCCGGACGCGACGGTTTCACCCGACGGAGCGACGCCGCTGACGGTGGCGACCTTCAGCTTGTCGGCGTTGTTTTCGTAGAAGGACAGGCCGAAGACGCCGATGCCGTTCTTGTTCGAAGCGATACGGGCCAGCGTTTCGGTGTAGTCGCCGTCGATGTCGATCGCCAGACCGTCCTTGCGAACGGCGATGCACTTGGCGGCGGCTTCCTTTTCATCGGAGATCAGGCCCTTGATGACGTCGGCAGCGCCGGCTTCCTTGCAGCCTTCGGACAGCATCTTTTCGTCGAAGACTTCGCGGGTGCCGTGCTTTTCGCCGGGAATGTAGGCGGCGATTTCAACGTCCGGCAGATCCTTGTTGACTTCCGACCACTTCTTGTAGGGATTGGCGACGAGCTTGCCGTCGACAACGACTTCAGCGGCGAGGGCGAGGTACAGATCCTTCGGAACCAGCTTCAGGTCGGCATTGCCGGCGTCGGTCGCGAAAACGATGCCGTCATAACCGAACTTGACTTCCTGAACTTCGGTTACGCCGTTCGACTTGCAGGTTTCCAGCTCGCTGTCCTTGATCTTGCGCGAAGCATTGGCAACGTCGATGGTGTCCGGGCCAACGCCCTTGCAGAATTCCTTCAGACCAGCGCCCGTGCCGCCGGATTCGACGACCGGCGTCTTGAAGTCGGGGAAGGTTTCGCCAAAGGTTTCGGCAACGATCTTCGCATAGGGAAGAACGGTGGAGGAGCCGGCGATCTGGATCTGGTCACGGGCAGCGGCAGCGCCGGCAAAGGCGACCGAGGCAACCAGTGCAGCAGCAGTGAGTTTCAAAACGTTCATCGAAGTTCTCCCGGAATTGGGCTTGTGTTGGTGCGCCTTTTTGCGAGCGCTCGCGGTGGCCGTCTGATCGGCTGCCTCTAACTAGACCCCGATGACCTCATCTTTTATGTCAGTTCGATGAAACATTTGTGACGGATTATCACATTGAAATATATAGGTATTTTTCAGATATTGAAACGCGGAAGCTGCGTTTATGTCAAAATCGTACGGTAAAGACAGTGCCTTTCCCGACCTCGGAGCTGACGATCAGGCGGGCACGGTGGCGCGTTAGAATATGCTTGACGATGGCAAGGCCGAGGCCGGTGCCTTTTTTTGTGCGGCTCGCCTCGACATTGACACGGTAAAAGCGCTCCGTGATGCGCGGAACATGCTCCGCGGGAATGCCCGGTCCATAGTCGCGCACCAGAACCTCCACGGGCTCCTTTTCGCTTGCCGCCGAAAGCGTGACCTCGACTTTCCTGCCCTCCTGACCGTATTTGCAGGCATTCTCGATCAGGTTTTCGAAGACTTCGGTCAGTTCGTCACGATCGCCCTTTACGGTCGCCGGCCGGTCGGGAAGGGTCAGCACGACCTCGACGCCGAGCTCCTGCGCCAGCGGAGATAGGCTGTCGCGGACATGGCCGAGCAACGGCGCGAGATCGATGGTCTCATCCGGTGCGATATGGGATTTGAGCTCCAGCCGCGACAGGGACAGGAGATCGTCGACCAGCCGGCTCATACGGGTTGCCTGCTCGTGCATGATGGCGAGAAATTTTTCGTGCGCCTTGGCGTCGCCGCGCGCCGGACCCTGCAGTGTTTCGATGAAACCGCGCAGCGAGGCCAGCGGCGTGCGCAGTTCATGGCTGGCATTGGCGACGAAATCGGACCGCATGCGCTCCATGCGCCGCGCCTGCGAGACGTCCCGGAAGGACAGGACGAAGAGCCGTTCTCCCGTTTCCGCCGCCTTTCCGGCCGGTGCGATGCGCACGACATACACGGTTTCCGACGGCAGCCGCTCGGCGTGTTCGATCTGATTGGGGGTGCCGCTGGCGATCGTCTCGCGCACCATGTCGAGGATGCCGGGCGCACGGATGCGGGCTGAAAGATCGGTATTGGCGGGAATCGCGCCGAAAGCCTTTTCCGCCGCCTGGTTCTGCAGGCGCACGCTTTCTCCTGCTGAAACGACGAGGATCGGCATGTCGAGGGCGTTGAAGGCGGCGACGAGCGCGCCGAGATCCGAGGTGGTGGCGGGCAACACGGTGAAAGCGGGGGGAGAGGGCGGCGCGGCGGCCTTTCCCTGAGGGTTCAGGAGCGCGATCATCAGCACCAGCCAGAACAGAAGGACGGCCAGCGAATGTACCCCGGCAAAAATCAATGCCGCGCCGGCGAGGACGGACAGGGTCGCCAGCCAGCGCCTCTCGCGAAGCGTTGTTCCCAATCTTTCGGTAAAGGCCTTCATTCTCGGCAAGACACTTCTTTCGGTTGCACGTCGGCTGCTGATATCGGGCTTTTATGACATGGATTTCACGACATGCTTGAATTCGCAATGTGTTTATGGCCTGCTCCACGCAAAGAGCATGCGGTCATGTGGAGGCGGGAGTGGGTGAGGTCAATCTTGGCTTGGCGAAGAACGATCCGATAGAGCTTGAGCTCAACGGCAAGAAACGGCTCTGGGATATCGATGATCCGGTGTTGCCGGACTGGATCGAGAAGGAAGCCTTCGCCTCCGGCGGCTTTCCCTATGACAAGAAGCTGAAGCGCGAAGAGTTCGAAAGGGAGCTGGAAAAGCTGCAGATTGAGCTGGTGAAGGCCCAGTTCTGGATGCAGGCCAAGGGAAAGCGCGTCATGGCGCTCTTCGAAGGGCGCGATGCGGCCGGCAAGGGCGGCACGATTTTCTCGATCCACGCCTACATGAACCCGCGTTCCGCCAGGGTGGTTGCCCTGACCAAGCCGACGGAAACCGAAGCGGGGCAATGGTACTA
>JAVBSF010000189.1:0-8565 GCA_031556925.1 Pararhizobium sp. | reverse complement strand
GAAATCAGGGCATCGGCCGTGTTGACCCGTCGTTCCCAATCCGGCGCGGTCGCCCAGCTGTTGTCGACGAAAAGCACCAGCGGACCGTTCGATGAAAGCGTGTTGGCGCGCGGGTTGAGGACGGGATCGGCGATGGCGAGGATGACGGCGGCAGCCATCAGCATGCGCAAAAGCGTCAACCACCAGGGACTTTTCGACGGCGTTTCCTCGCGCTTCAGCACGCTGGCGAGAATCCTGAGCGGCGGGAAGGCTTCGGTGACGGGGCGCGGCGGCGTCAGGCGCAGGAGCCACCAGATGGCCGGCAACGCCACCAGCGCGGCCAGCATCATCGGATTGGAGAAGACCAGCGGCAGGAAGCTCATAGCTGGCCCCCATGGGTGGCGCGCGCGGGCATGCCGGAAAGATACATATGCACGGCGACCAGCGCCTCGGAGGCGAGATGGTCGGTACGATGCGGCGTGAAGGTCCAGCCGAGATGGCGCAGATCCGTGCCGAGCGCATCGCGGCGAGCGAAATAGGCGCGGCGATAGTCTTCCGCCAATATTTCGGCGCGACCGGCCGTCAGCTTGTCGCCGGTCTCCGGATCGGTGAATTCGGTGCGGCCGGCATAGGGGAAGGTTTCCTCCGCCGGATCGGCGATCTCGACCACATGGCCGCGAAAGCCGCGCCGGGCGAGCGGACCGAGCCGCGCCATGATCTCGTCTGCCGGATCGAGGAAATCGCCGATCAGCACCAGATCGCTCCAGCCGCGGATCATGCCGGTTTCGGGCAGACCGCCGGAGAGGGGCGTGTGCATAAGGGCGGCTGCGAGCCGTTCGGCGGCGTTGCGGGCCGAGAGTGGCTCCATCACGCTCGGACAGCCGATGCGCTCGCCCGAGCGCGCCAGGATTTCGGCGAGCGCCAGCATGATGACGAGAGCCCGGCTTTCCTTCGAGACAGTGCCGAAGCGGGATTTATACATCATCGAAGGCGAGAGATCGGCCCAGAGCCAGATGGTGTGGGCGGCTTCCCATTCCCGGTCGCGCACATAGGTATGGTCGTCGCGGGCGGAGCGGCGCCAGTCGATGCGGGTCAGGCTTTCGCCGTCGCTATAGGGGCGGAACTGCCAGAAGTTCTCGCCGATGCCGCGCTTGCGCCGGCCGTGCCAGCCGGAAATGACGGTGTTGGCGATGCGCTTTGCCTCGACCATGCAATCGGGAATGAGCCGCGCGCGCATCTGCGCCCGCGACAGCACCTCGCCCGAAGGGGTACGCTCGACGATCTGCCCGATCGAGGCCATTCATCATCCCTTGATCTGTTTGACGAGGCTGGAAATCACGTCGCGCACCGACATGCCCTCGGCGCGGGCGGCGAAGGTCAGCGCCATGCGGTGCTGCAGCACGGGTTCGGCCAGCGCCACGATATCGTCGATGGAAGGGGCCAGACGGCCGTCATAGAGGGCGCGGGCGCGGGCGCAGAGCATCAGCGACTGGCCGGCACGCGGGCCGGGGCCCCAGGCGACGTTCTTGTCGGTGGCGGCATTGCCGTTGCCGGGTCGGGCGGAGCGCACCAGCGACAGGATCGCATCGACAACCTTCTCGCTGACCGGCATCTGGCGGATCAGATGCTGGATATCGACAAGCCGTGCGGCATCGAGAACCGGATTTGCCTCTGTTTCTTCAAGGCCGGTGGTTTCGAGCAGGATCTGGCGTTCGGCGGCAAGTTCGGGATAGCCGACATCGACCTGCATCAGAAAGCGGTCGAGCTGGGCTTCGGGCAGCGGATAGGTGCCCTCCTGCTCCAGCGGGTTCTGGGTCGCCAGTACGTGGAAGGGCTGCGGCAGGTCGTTGCGCTGGCCGGCGACTGTCACATGATATTCCTGCATCGCCTGCAGGAGCGCCGATTGGGTGCGGGGGCTGGCGCGGTTGATCTCGTCGGCCATCAGGAGCTGGGTGAAGATCGGGCCGGCGACGAAGCGGAAGGAGCGGCGGCCGTTTTCGTCCTGATCCATGACTTCGGAGCCGAGAATATCCGACGGCATCAGGTCGGGGGTGAACTGGATGCGGCTGGAGTTCAGCCCGAGAACCGTTGCGAGCGTCGTCACCAGCTTGGTCTTGGCAAGGCCGGGCACGCCGACGAGCAGCGCATGGCCGCCGGACAGCACAGCCAGCAGCGTCTGCTCGATGACGCTTTCCTGACCGAAGATCACCTTGCCGACCTCCTTGCGGATGATGGCGATATCGGCAAGCGCCTTTTCCGCCGCCGCGACGATCGCCTTTTCGTCGACCGGCTTGTCCGAGGTCTTCATTACACCCATCTGTCGTCTCCCTGGCCGGCGGTCGAATCGAGGAATACGATCTTTCCGTCTGAGTTTTTCAATCTATGCTCCGGTCAGCGGCTGACAAGACGCGATAGGCGCACTATCTCGTGAGCGAGAGTTTGTACGGCCAACAATAGGGCCAATCGGGACGGAACGATGGCGGAAACCGAGAGACATCAAACAGCCGGCACAGGCGGCGATGCGGCGGGCCTTGCCGCCATGATCGCGCGCGCGGCGGGCCAGACGGGTGACGCAAACAAGGGGTTGCCGCCTGTAGACCGCTGGAATCCACCGTTTTGCGGCGATATCGACATGGAAATCCGCGCCGATGGCACCTGGTTCTACATGGGCACGCCGATCGGCCGGCAGCCTCTGGTGCGGCTGTTTTCGACGGTGCTGCGCAAGGACGAGGACGGCAGGACCTATCTCGTGACACCTGTGGAAAAAGTCGGCATCCGCATCGCCGATGCGCCCTTCGTCGCCGTCGAGATGAGCGTGACGGAGAAGGACGGCTGGCAGGTGCTCACCTTCCGCACCAATGTCGGCGATGTCGTGGAAGCCGGCGCGGACCATCCGCTGCGCTTCGTCATCCATGGCGAAAACCGCGAGCTGAAGCCCTATCTGCATGTGCGTGGGCGGCTGGAGGCGCTGGTGTCGCGAGCGGTCATGTACGAGTTGGTGGAGCTTGGCGAGGAAGCCGAGATCGATGGCGTTAAGATGTTCGCCATCCGCTCGGGCGGCGTTCTGTTTCCGATCATGGCGACGGACGAGCTGAAGGCGCTTTCGGCGTGAACATCTATTCCGCGACCGATTTTCGCCGCCGGGCGATGAACCAGCAGGGCAGTCAGGCCGAGGATGCCTGGCGCGAGCATGGCGATTTCCTGCTCAATCCCGATTTCGTGCCCCTCGTCGAGACCCTGAAGCTCAGGGATGCGGCCGTTCTTGTCCCGGTCATCGACGATGGCGACGAGGCGCGCGTCATCCTCACCCAGCGCACCGAGACGCTGCGCAAGCATTCGGGACAGGTGGCCTTTCCCGGCGGTGCCGTCGATCCGGGCGACGATACGCCGGAGCGGGCGGCGCTGCGCGAGACGGAGGAAGAGATTGGCCTCGACCGCCGTTTCGTCGAGACGGTCGGGCGGCTGCCGTCCTACATGGCGATGTCGGGTTTCCGCATCACGCCGGTTCTGGCGGTGGTGGAGCCCGGTTTCGAATTGACGCTCAATCCGACCGAGGTCGACGCCGCCTTCGAGGTGCCGCTCTCCTTCCTGATGGATCCGCGCAACCATGGCCGCGGCCGGGTGACCTGGGGCGGCGGCGAGCGGCAATTCTATCGCATGCCCTATGGCGAGCGGAACATTTGGGGTATCACCGCCGGCATCATCCGCATGCTCTATGAAAGGCTTTACGCATGACCTCCGTTGCCGCCGAAAACTGGTTTTCGACCCCCGCGCTCCGGCGCGTCTTCGATCTCCTGAATGCCGATGGCGGCGAGGTCCGGGTGGTCGGCGGCGCGGTACGCAACAGCCTGATGGGGCTTGCGGCCAGCGATATCGACATGGCGACGACGCTTCTGCCTGACGAGGTGATGGCGCGGGCCGAGCGAGCCGGGATCAAGGCGATTGCCACCGGCATCGACCACGGCACGGTGACGCTGGTCGTGGATGGAAAGCCCTTCGAGATCACGACGTTGCGCCGGGATGTCGAGACGGACGGCCGCCATGCCGAAGTCGCTTTCGGAACGGACTGGAAAGTCGATGCCGAACGCCGCGACCTGACGATCAATGCGCTCTATGCCAACGCCAAAGGCGAGGTGATCGACCTCGTCGATGGCCTTCCCGATATCGAGAGCCGTACCGTGCGCTTCATCGGCGAGGCCGAGAAGCGGGTGGCGGAAGACTATCTCAGGGTGCTGCGCTTCTTCCGCTTCTTCGCGTGGTACGGAGCGGGCCGGCCTGATGCGGATGGCCTGCGTGCCTGCGCCCGTGCGCGCTCGAAACTGTCGGGGCTTTCGGCGGAGCGGGTATGGTCGGAGCTGAAGAAGCTGCTGTCGGCCGAAGATCCCGGCCGCGCACTGCTCTGGATGCGGCAGGCGGGCGTCCTGACGGAAGTCCTGCCGGAAAGCGAGAAATGGGGCATCGACGCCATTCCCGGACTGGTGGCGGCCGAGCGTGCCTTCGGCTGGGCGCCTGATCCGCTGTTGCGGCTTGCGGCCATCGTGCCGCCGGACGTGGAGCGGCTTTCGGCAATGGCGGCAAGGCTGCGGTTTTCGAAGGCGGAATCGGCATTCTTCGTGGCATGGGCAAAGGCCCCTGTCATCCCCGACGCCGTCGCCGACACGGCGTTCGATCGTCTGCTTTACAGAAACGGTCCGCTTGGTCTGTCGACGCGCCTGAAACTTGCAGTCGCCGTGGTGCGGCAGAAGGCGGAGATGGATCCCTCACTTCTCGCCGAGACAGCGCGATTGAAGCGGCTTCTCGCCCGCGCGGAAGCCTGGAAAAAACCGGTCCTGCCGGTTTCCGGCGCAGACATTCTGGAGGCCGGCGTGCCGGCCGGGCCGCGGGTGGGCGAGCTTCTGAAACAGGTCGAGGAAAGCTGGGTGGACGGCAATTTCAACGCCGACCGGGCAACGCTGGTTGCCCGGCTGAAATCGCTGGTCTGAGAAACGAGGTCAGGCGGCCTTCGTTTCTTCGACGATCCGCATCTTGATGTTGTCGATCATGTTTTCCCGAATGATGGTTTCGCCATGGGACTGGCGCAGGTGATCGACTGCGCGGCGCACCACTTCGGCGTCGCTGTCGGCCCGCGTGTGCCAGTCACAGCCGGGAACGAGAGAACCGCATTCGAACAATCTCATGATTTTCCTCCTTCGATGGGCCGCGCCGCACCGGCCGGTGGCGGCGCGCTTGCCATCATAACCTGAAAACGGCGGATTTGGTTCCCTCTTTCGCGGCATAGCGTGGGGGTCGCTCAAGTGCGGTCAGAAAGAGCTATAGAATCCCGCCCGTTTGGTGCTATGGCTGGCGCTTCCCGAAAGAGACGTCGCGCAAAGGCATATCATGAGTTCTTCGCTGAAGCAGGATCTGATCGCTTCCATCCGGAATATTCCGGACTATCCGAAACCCGGCGTGATGTTCCGCGATATCACCACCATGCTCGGCAATGCCCGCAGCTTCCGCCGCGCCATCGACGGGCTGGTGCATCCCTTCGCCGGCCAGAAGATCGACAAGATCGCCGGCATCGAGGCGCGCGGCTTCATTCTGGGCGGCGCCATGGCCCACCAGATGTCCTCCGGCTTCGTGCCGATCCGCAAGAAAGGCAAGCTGCCGCACGACACGGTGCGTATCGCCTACAGTCTCGAATACGGCGTCGACGAGATGGAGATGCATCGCGATGCCATCCAGCCCGGCGAAAAGGTGGTTCTGGTCGATGACCTGATCGCCACGGGCGGCACCGCCGAAGCCGCGACCAAGCTGCTTCAGCAGATGGGCGCCGAAATCGTCGCCGCCTGCTTCGTTATCGACCTGCCGGAACTCGGCGGCCGCAAGAAGCTCGAGGCGCTCGGCGTCGAGGTGCTGACCCTCGTCGAATTCGACGGCCACTGACACCCGTGAAGGGCCGCCGGTACTCCGGCGGCTCCGCTTCCTGCGCGGCTCAGGGAAATTCGATCACCTTGCTTTCGAAGCGGATGACGGGCTCGCCCTTCTGGTTTTCACCTTCATTGAGAATGGTGGTGATCCGCCAGCCGGGGCGGGATGCCAGTTCCTTGCTTTCAAGGAAGCTCACATAATAGCTGATCGTATCGCCGGCATAGACCGGCTTCAGCCATTGAAGGTTGCGAAATCCCGGTGACGGGCCAAGCTTCGGCGCTGCGATGCCTTCTCCGGCCAGCCGCTTCATCTCGCCGATCCAGTAGGGCACGAAGCATTTCATCCAGCCCGCCGCGGTGTGCCAGCCGGAGGCGCAGAGCCCGCCGAGCAGGGATGACCTGGCCGCCTCCGCATCGAGATGAAACGGCTGCGGATCGAAATCGCCGGCGAAGCGGATGATGTCTTCGGCGGTGAAGGTCAGGGTTCCGGTCAGGGCGCGGCTCTTGCCACTGTAGAGAGCCTCCATGGTCATCATGCGGCCTCCCGCATTCTGAACATGATCGGGCATTCGGACACGGCGACCGTCTCACCGGTCTGGTTCAGGATTTCGTTGCGGAAACGGACGACGCCGATGCCGGGTTTCGAGCGCAGGGCGCGGGCTTCCAGAACAAGGCTGAAGCCGCTCAGCGTATCGCCTGCAATGACAGGCTTCTTCCAATCCATGAATTCTATGCCGGGCGAGCCCTGCGAGGTCGACGCTCCGACAAAGGCATCGATCATCATGCGCATGCCGATGGAACTCGTATGCCAGCCGGAAGCCGCAAGGCCACCGAGTATGCTGTTCCTGCCGGCTTCCTCATCGAGATGCATCGGCTGGGGATCGAACTCGCTGGCGAAGGCGATGATCTCCGCCGCCTCGATACGGCGCGGCTTGTAGTCAAACCGCCGCCCCGGTGAAAAATCTTCGAAATGAAGCATCGTCTTCTCCGCCCTTATGCCGCGATGGCGATATCGGCGTGGTGAGTACCATCGCCGGCGTTGCCATCCAAACCGAATAACCTCATTCCATTCCGGTTGCAATCATGAAGCGGTTCGGGCGGTTCTTGCGGGATGGCCTGCCGACAGGCAGGGGGCAACGGCAAGAGGCTGGAACCTGCGGCGTAAAACGAAAGGGTCTGCGACGACAAGCGCCGCAGACCCTTTACATGGTCTGTCGTTCGGGCTGTTCTTTACGTGTTGAAGCGGAAATGGATCACGTCGCCATCCTGCACGACATATTCCTTGCCTTCGTCACGGGCCTTGCCGGCATCCTTGGCGCCGGTTTCGCCGTTGTACTTGATGTAGTCGTCATAGGCGATGGTGTTGGCGCGGATGAAGCCGCGCTCGAAATCCGAGTGGATAACGCCGGCCGCGCCCGGCGCCTTGGTGCCGCGCTCGATGGTCCAGGCGCGGGTTTCCTTGGGGCCTACCGTGAAATAGGTGATAAGATCGAGCAGCTTGTAACCAGCGCGGATCAGCCGGTCGAGACCGGCTTCGTGCAGGCCGAGCGCTTCGAGAAATTCGCGGGCTTCTTCTTCCGGCAGCTGGGCGACCTCGGATTCGATCGCCGCCGAGATGATCACCGTTTCGGCGCCCTGGGCCTTCGCCATTTCCTCGACGGCCTTGGTGTGGGCATTGCCGGAAACCGCATCGGCTTCCGCGACGTTGCAGACGTAGAGCACCGGGTGCGAGGTGAGCAGGTTCAGCGAATGCAGGATGCGCAGCTCTTCGGCGTCCAGTGTCGACAGGAGGGTGCGCACCGGCTTGCCGTCGTGCAGCAGCTTGAGCGACGCTTCCATGATCGGCAGCATCGCCATGGAATCCTTGTCCTTGCCGACGGCGCGCTTGCGGGTTTGCTCGGTGCGGCGTTCCAGGCTTTCGAGGTCGGCGAGCATCAACTCGGTCTCGATCGTATCAGCGTCGGCGACCGGATTGATCTTGCCTTCGACATGGGTGATGTCGTCGTCTTCAAAGCAGCGCAGGACATGCACGACGGCATCGACTTCGCGGATGTTGGCGAGGAACTGGTTGCCGAGGCCTTCACCCTTCGACGCGCCGCGCACGAGGCCGGCGATATCGACGAAGGAGATGCGCGTCGGGATGATTTCCTTCGACTTGGCGATGTCGGCAAGCGCGCGCATGCGCGGATCCGGCACGGCCACTTCGCCGGTGTTCGGCTCGATGGTGCAGAAGGGATAGTTTGCCGCCTGCGCCGCCGCCGTCTTGGTCAGCGCGTTGAAGAGGGTGGACTTGCCGACATTGGGCAGGCCCACGATGCCGCATTTGAAACCCATGGATCAGCTCTCTTGGCCGCGACTGCCGCGCAGCCACTTCTTGAGGTTCTCGGCCAGCGCCCCGGCGCGCTTTCCCGCCCGTTCGCCCGCTGGGTGAGGATTGCGCGGCGCGCGCTCCGGTTTCTTGGGCGGCGGCGTTAATGTCTGGTTCCCTTCCGCTGGCGGATTCGGCAGCGTTGTATCGTATACAATTGTTGCGATCTCATTTATAGCACTGCGGAAAAAGGCTCCTGACATGCCTCGCCCCTACAAGGTGCCGCATGTGGCGATCGGTGTACTCGCAGCTGTGATGGGTGGGATTTTACTGGCAGTATCACTGCCGGGAGTCCCGAACTTTGGATTA
>JAVBSF010000224.1:0-18127 GCA_031556925.1 Pararhizobium sp. | reverse complement strand
AGCGCAACAGCCTGCCCTTCAGCAGCCCGCAGCTCCGGTGTCGGCGATGGGCAATGTTCTCTATGGCGAGAATTTCGACGCGCCGCCCCAACCCGTGACGCGAGCGGTCCAACCGGTCGCGCAGAAACCGCGCGTGGAAGTGCCCGCCGCGCGGCCGGTCCAGCCATCCGCCCAGCCAGCGGCCCAGCCCTCGATCCGCCCTCAGGTCGCCCCGGCGCCTGCGCTTTCCGTTCAGCATGCCAGGACGCCCGAGGATATTCTCGACGCGGCGCGCAACCGCGTGCTGCCATCGGGTCCGGCAACGGTTCAACCGGCAGCGCAAAATTCTCCGGGCACGGAGGCCAGAACACAGGCCGCGGATTTCGAACGGATTCTCGATGCCGAAATTTCCGGAGATCTCAGCCGGCTGAGCGCCGGCGCCGATATCCGCGTCGATTCAGACCCCAAAGCCGGCCCCGCGACCCGCCAGGATCCGCGTTTCGCATCGCCTCAACGCGCCGAACCGACACTCGAGGAAGAAATGAACCGCATGCTTGGCGAAATGTCGGCCGGCGAAAAACGCTGAAAAGCGGACGCAAAACAGCGCAGCTCCTGAAGAAATAATCTTCAGCGTACATGGGGGTGCGGGCCGTTGATGCGGCATATGGCTCCCCGAAAAGAAAAAGGCGCGGAAAACCCGCGCCCTTCAAGTTCCATGTTCCGGGATTATTCGTCCCGATAGACTTTTTCACGCCGCTCGTGGCGCTCCTGCGCCTCGATCGACAAGGTCGCAATCGGCCTTGCATCGAGACGCTTGAGACCGATCGGCTCGCCGGTTTCCTCGCAGTAACCGTAAGTTCCCTCGTCCAGACGCTGCAAGGCGGCGTCGATCTTGGAAATCAGCTTCCGCTGCCGGTCGCGAGCGCGAAGCTCGATGGCCCGGTCCGTCTCGGAAGATGCCCTGTCGGCGAGGTCGGGGTGATTGGCGCTTTCTTCTGCGAGATGCCCCAGGGTTTCCCTGGCCTCGCGAAGAATGTCATTTTTCCAGGCGTTCAGCTTTGCCCTGAAATAAGCCCGTTGATTGCCATTCATGAATTCCTCGTCTTCGGAAAGAACAAAGGAACTAAGATCGATCTTCTCACTCAACGCGATTCTCCTGAAGAACATCTCATTGCGGGGGTGTATAGACCTATGGAGGCTTCGTTTCAAGCCTCCCGGATTTTGCATACCAGCTTTTTGATATTGCATAGAACAAAGGCTAACCGGCTAATATTTCAGCAAAATTACAACCGGCGCATTTTGATGGAAAACCCTGCCGAACCTGCCCGCGTCCCAGCCGCAGACGGCATTTGCGCCCAAACGGCCTCAACGGCACCCGCATTGGTAGCGGATGCGCTTGCTGCGTAAAAATTAGGCACATCAGCATCGAAGGCACCAGGCCGTTTTGCTGAAAATTCCGCTATGTCAAAGATATTTCAGTAATATTTCATCTTTTTGGACCAGCATGCCTCCTGAACGTGGGAGGCATACGGATGTTTCGTCGATTGAGGGCGTTTCTGGCGGTGGACGCCGAAAACCCCGAACTGATCAAGGCTCAGCAGGCGGCATTCACGCGACAGATTCCGTTGCTTTACGTCATGCTGATGGTGAATGCCGTGGCACTTGCCGCGACCCATTTTCAATATGCCCCCCTTTATCTCACTTTATATTCGCCGCTCCTGTTGTGCCTGGGGTGCTGCATTCGCATTCATGGCTGGTGGCTGTCGCGAACGACGACGGCAAGCCATCGCGATGCCGTGCGGCAGTTGCAGAGCATCGTCTATGTCGGCATGGCGATCGGTATCGGATTTACGGTCTGGGCACTCGCATTGTTCCTCTATGGCGACGCCTATACGAAGACCCACGTCGCCTTCTTCATGGCGATCACCGTCATCGGCTGCATCTTCTGCCTGATGCATCTGCGCACCGTGGCGCTGGTCATCACCGCAGTCGTGCTGCTGCCGTTCACGTTCTTCTTTCTCGGCACCGGTCATCCCGTCTTCGTCGCGATTGCGCTCAATATGGCGATCGTGACCGTTCCCCTCGTCTATATCCTTCTCAAACACTACGACGTGTTTACCGGCCTGATCGAATCGCAGAAGGCGCTTCTCGCCAAGCAGACCGAGATGCAGGCCCTCAGCGACGAGAACCAGCGGCTGGCCAATATCGACAGCCTCACCGAGCTTCCCAACCGGCGAAATTTCCGCGCCGAATTCGTCCGCCGCCTGCAGAAGGCGGCCGATGAGCAGCGCGAGTTCGCAGTCGGCATCGTCGATCTCGACGGGTTCAAGCCGGTCAACGACGCGTTCGGCCATTCGATCGGCGACAAGTTGCTGATGGAAGCCGCCCGCCGGCTGACGGCCTTCGCGGAATACGGCGTATTCTCCGCCCGCCTCGGCGGCGATGAGTTCGGCCTTCTCATCGAGGGCGGCAAGCGCGATATCAACCTGCAAACACTCGCCGACCGCATTTGCGCCGCGTTGGGACAGCCCTATTACATCAAGGGCATCACCGCGAAAGTATCGGCATCGCTCGGCCTCGCCACCTATCCGGAAGGCGCCGACAACGCCGTACAGCTCTTCGAATGCGCCGATTTCGCCCTTTATCATGCCAAGCTGCATGACCGGGGCAATGCGGTCATCTTCTCCGCCGACCACGCCCACCAGATCACCCGCCGCAGCCGGATCGACCAGGAGCTGAAGAGCGCCGACCTGACGAAAGAACTTTCCGTTCTTTTCCAGCCCTTCGTCGATAGCGAGACCCAGGCGGTCATCGGCTTCGAAGCCCTGGCGCGCTGGGACAACATCACGCTCGGCCGTGTCACGCCGGATGTCTTCATCCCGGCGGCCGAACGCAACGGCCTCATGTCCCGGCTGACGCTCATCCTGCTTGAAAAGGCGCTGGACGCCGCGAAGCAGTGGCCGCACGGCATGCGTCTCTCGTTCAATCTTTCCGCGCGGGACATCGTATCATCCGCAACTGTCGATTCTCTTCTGTCGATTATCGAGAAAAGCGGCTTCGATTCCGCCAATCTCGATTTCGAGCTGACCGAAACCTCGGTCATGACCAGCTTCGACATCGCCAGCACCAATCTGACGCGGCTGATGAACAACGGTATCGGCATCGCGCTCGACGATTTCGGAACCGGCCAGTCCAGTCTCGGCTACGTGCACCGCCTGCCGCTCCGCAAGATCAAGGTGGACCGCAGCTTCATCACGGATATCGATACCAACGGCCTCAGCCGCAATATCATTCGCACCATCGTCGATCTGTGCCGCAACATCGATTGCGTCTGCGTCATCGAGGGCATGGAAACGGAAGAGCAGGTAAACATCCTGCGCGCACTCGGCTGCGGGATCATGCAGGGCTATTACTTCGGCCGTCCAATGACGTTCGAGGAAACGCTCACCCGGCTCACGGAGCAGAGGAGAGCGGGCGCCGGCGATTTTGCGGCGGCTGTGGCTTGATCTTTTTCGAGCGCCGAAGGACAAGACAACTCGACTGTGCGAAATCGTCAGGAGCGTTGCATGCCCGCTGCCTTCCGTCTTTATCTGCTGCGCCACGCCCGCGCGTCCTGGGCACGGCCGGGCGAGACGGATTTTCAGCGCACCCTGGACGACGCCGGCTTCGCGGAAGCTGAAATCGTGGCCGACAAGGCCGCAGACCTTGGCTTCGTACCCGCCCTCGTGCTTTGCTCGACGGCCGAGCGCTGCCGCCAGACGATCGAACCGTTTCGCCGCGCCATCAGCGAAGAGCTCGATATCCGGTTTCTCGATACCCTCTATACCGGCGCCATCGACGAATACCGGACCCTGATAGCCGGCAATGACGACGGGCCGTCGCTGATGATCGTCGGCCACAATCCTTCTATCCAGGAGGTGTTTTTCTCGCTTGTCGAATCCGCCGCCGCGGAAAATGCCGCGCCGCAAGGCTTTCAGCCCGGAATGCTGGCCGTAATCGACTTCGACAGGCCGCAGGACATGGCAGGCTGCAGAAACGGAAAACTCGCAGCGCTCATATCGGCAAACTCGTGATAGCAGCGATGCCTGTCTTTTTTCACAGGCCCTGTCGTCCTATATCCTCAGCAAGCCATTGATAGTGCCGCCTGGCGGCGCTCCCAGGATCGAGAAGCCATTGCCGTCCTTTCTGACCCGCCTCGCAGACGACACCCGGATCGCCATCGATAACCTCTCCGATCGCGCCTCCGGCCTCGTCAATCCCACCCTGCGGCTGGGTGTTACCGGCCTTTCGCGCGCCGGAAAGACGGTGTTCATCTCCTCGCTGGTGCACAATCTCCTGAACGGCGGACGGCTTCCGGTGTTCGAGGCGGTGCGCTCCGGTCGCGTTTCGAAAATCAGGCTGGAACCGCAGCCCGACGACGCGGTGCCGCGCTTCCAGTATGAGGATCATGTCACCGCGCTGATCCGCGATCGCCTCTGGCCGGATTCGACGCGGGCGATCTCGCAGCTGCGCATCAGTCTCGATTACGAGAGCGCCAGCGGCTGGAACCGCATGTTCGGCACGGGCAGGCTGTCGATTGACATCGTCGACTATCCCGGCGAATGGCTCCTGGACCTGCCGCTGCTCACCCAGGATTTCCGCGCCTTTAGCCGCAGGACGGTGCAGCGCGCCCTGACCGGCATCCGCACCGAGCTTTCCGCCGAGTGGCGGGCGCTGGCGGCGACCTTCAACGTCGCCTCATCGGCGCGCGAGGAGGACGCCCGACGCCTCGCAGACGCCTTCACCGCCTATCTGCGCGCCTGCAAGGCCGACGAGCGCTCCCTTTCCACCCTTCCCCCCGGCCGCTTCCTGATGCCGGGCGATCTCGAAGGCTCTCCGGCGCTGACTTTCTCGCCGCTGCCGGATCTGCCGGATGGACCGGCGCCAAAGGGCTCGCTGTTCGCGATGATGGAGCGCCGCTACGAGGCCTATCGCACCCATGTCGTCAAACCCTTCTTCCGCGAGCATTTTGCCCGCCTGGACCGGCAGATCGTGCTGATCGACACGCTGCAGGCGCTGAACCGCGGGCCTGAATCCCTCCTCGATCTCGAAGAGGCGTTGGGAGACGTGCTCGCCTGTTTTCGTCCCGGCGGAAACTCGTTCCTGTCGTCCCTGATGACGCGGCGGATCGACAAGGTGCTGATCGCGGCGACCAAGGCCGATCACCTCCATCATGAAAGCCACGACCGGCTGGAGCGCATCACCGCTCGTATCGTCGAACGCGCCGTCGATCGCATCGGCCTGTCCGGCGCCGGGCTGGAGGTGATGGCGATCGCCTCCGTGCGCGCCACCCGCGAAGCGACCGTCAACAGCGATGGCCATGTGCTTCCCGTGATCGTCGGCACGCCGATGGCCGGCGAAACCATCAACGGCGAAGTCTTCGACGGAGAGAAGAAGACCGCGATTTTCCCCGGCGACCTGCCCGCCGATCCGCAATCGCTGTTCCAGTCCTTGGAGACCCGGCCCGATCAAAGCCTCGTGCCACAGCTCAATTTCATCCGCTTCCGCCCGCCCCACATTGAGCAGACCGAGGGCGGGCTGAAACTGTCCGTGCCCCATATCCGGCTGGACAGGGCCATGCAGTTCCTGTTCGGAGACCGGCTGGCATGAGCGAGAGCGACAACAACCCCGGCCGCAAGCCTGCCGCCTTCACCGTGGAAGACCCGCAAGGCAGCGCCGCGCAGCTTCAGAAGCCCCGCCTGCCGTCGAGCTTCGACAGCGGCATTTCCATGACGCCGGACATCGACGATCCCTTCCTCGCCGAAGCGCTGGCACAGGACGATGCCTTGCTGGACGAGGCGCAGCCGCGCCGCAGGCGCTTCTCCTTCGCAAGACTGGCATTCGGCGCGCTCGGCGTTCTTCTCTCGCTGGCCGTCGGTATCTGGGTCGATGCGCTGATCCGCGATCTTTTCACCCGCGCCGACTGGCTGGGCTGGCTTGCGATCGGCGCGGCCGGCGCGGCGATCATCGGCCTTCTGGCCATCGTGATCCGCGAAACCGCCGGCATGTTCCGGCTGAATGCCGTGCAAACATTGAAGCAGGAAGCACAGGAGGCTCGTCATCAGGCCTCCGCCAGACCCGCCCGCAAGGTCATGTCGCATCTCGTGGAACTGCTGGCGGCCAGGCCCGAAACGGCGGGTGGCCGCGCCCGGCTCGCGCGGACGGAAGGCGAGATCATCGACGGTCCGCATTTGCTCGATCTCACCGAGCGCGAATTGCTGAGCCCCCTCGACCGGCAGGCCCGCAGCCTCATCCTCAACGCCTCGAAACGCGTCTCGATCGTCACCGCCGTCAGTCCGCGCGCGCTGGTCGACCTCGGCTATGTGATCTACGAATCGGCGCGGCTGATCCGGGCCATGGCCGATCTCTATGGCGGCCGTCCGGGCTCGCTCGGGCTGATCCGGCTGTTTCGCGATGTCGTCGCCCATCTCGCAGTCACCGGCTCCATCGCCGTCGGCGACGGTCTGGTGCAGCAGGTGGTCGGCCATGGCATCGCCTCAAAGCTGTCGGCGCGTCTGGGAGAAGGCGTGATCAACGGCCTGATGACGGCGCGGATCGGCATTGCCGCCATGGACCTCTGCCGTCCCATGCCTTTTCATGCGCTGAAACGGCCCGGCATCGGAGATTTCCTTTCGGATATTTCCCCGACGCGCGCATCGAAATCCATGCCGGCGGGAGATGGCTGAGCGTGTGCTCAGATGCCGGCATACCAGTCATAGCCGAAGTCTTCCCAGAAGCCGCCCTTGCCCCGCCCGAAGGGGGCAAGCGTCGAAACAAGCTCTATGGAGCGGATATATTTCGCCATCTTGTAGCCCAGCTGCCGTTCGATCCGCACACGCAGCGGCGCCCCGTTGGCAATCGGCAAGGGCGCATCGTTGCAGCCGTAGGCGAGGATCGTCTGGGGATGACGCGCATCGATAAGATCGATCGATTCGTAATAGCCGATATTGCCCGCCAGTCCCGCATTCATGCTGTCGAAGCAGTGAAACACGACAAAACGCGCTTCCGGCTTTACCTTCACCTCATCGAGCAGCCGGGAAAGCTGCACGCCAGACCATTTGGCAATGCAACTCCAGCCCTCCACGCAGTCGTGCCGCGTGATCTGGGTGCGTGACGGCATATTGCGCAGTTCCTCGAGGCTGTAGCTCGAGGGCGTTTCGACAAGTCCGTTTATCTGCAAGCGGAAGCTTGCGAAATTGTCGGCCCGGTGTGCGAGATAATCCGCATCGTTCGGGTCCGTGGAGCCGTTCGGCCGCTGCCCCTGCCGGATTTCGGAGGACGAAAATTCCGGCGCCAGCTTGTCCGAGTCGATCAGCATGCGCTGGACGCGGTATGTCAGGCTGTTTGCCGCCGCCATCGCCTCTCGCACCGGACTATCCCCAGACAGGAAGCCGTCCAGCGCATCGCAGCCGGCAAGCGGCAGGGTGGATGCGGCAATACCGGCAGACGTCAGGAACCGGCGGCGATTGATGGAGAAAGTCTTCATTCGCCGGCCCCCGTTTTCATGCCGGTGCCGGAGACGCGGTAACGTCCGGTGACGATCGAACGCAATTCGTTCAGCGGCCCGGCCGCAATCACCATCGCGATATGCACCGCGAAAAACAGGACCAGCAGCAACATGCAGACGAAATGAAGGGTCCGCGCCGTCTGCCGCCCGCCAAAAACATCGAGCAGCCACGGCCAGGCCGTGTTCATGCCAGGAGACATGGTGAGCCCCGTGAGAATGATCAGCGGAAAGACGACGAGCAGAACGCCGCCATAGGAAAGCTTCTGCAGCACGTTGTAGCGGCCGTCATGCCTGAACCTCAGACGCAGATGATCGAGGATACTCCCCGGCACTCCTCTCACCTCCTGAAAGCTTGGCAGCACATCCCGGCGCAGATGGCCGTTGACGGCGCTCGCCAGAAACCAGATCAGGAAAACGATCGCAAAGACCCAGGCAAAGAAAAAATGCACGACCCTGCCGGTCGCAAGATCCTGATAGGAGGGCAGCGTCGCCCAGGCCGGAAAGGCGCGGTAAGCCTGCGCCGCTTCCGGTCCGCTGACACCGAGAACCCCCGTCGTGTCGAAGCTTCGGCCAAGGACCGTCGTCACGCCCTCGACATTGCCGGCCGCATCCTGCATCGCGCGGATCGACAGGACGTCGTTGTCGAACTCGAAACCCGACTGGGCGCCGATATAGAGTGCCGGATGGGCATTGAAGATCTGCAGTCCGCTGGTAAGCAGGAAGAACAACGCCACCGCCCAGAGCCAGTGCGTCAGCCGGGTGACAAGCCGGTGCCGCAGAATCACCCTGCCCTCGATGGAATCAGTATCTGGCTGCCCATGCATCGCTTCGTCTCCCATGCGTTCAAAGACGTAGCAAAGCCCTCGGCGGTTTCAAACGCACATCTTTTTCAAGCACCCGCACGAGAACGTGAAAAGCCTGTGACGGCAAGGGCTTCGAGCAAGCCGGATGAAACATTTCGTGAGAGGGGCAAACACCCTCAAATGGCCGATCGAAACCCTCCATTAACCATTCAAGTGCAAATGTTCTTTCACATTCCGGACGTTGACCTTCAAGGATCGTTTATGTTTACGCGCCCATCTTTGATCGCTCGCGGCACTGCCGCCGCCACGATTGCAGCCCTTTGCCTCAGCGCGTCCCCGGCCTTTTCGGGCAGCCGCGACAAGGCCTTCTTCGAGCAGGTCGCGGGCCAGTGGAAAGGTCCGGGCGAGATCGTCGCCGGCAAGTACAAGGGCACGAAATTCACCTGCGACCTGACCGGCGATGTCGTCGACGGTTCGGATGCCGGCATCAAGCTTGACGGCTTCTGCCGCGTCGGCGTCTTCAAGCAGCCGATGTCGGCCGTCATCACCCAGAACGGCAAGAGCTATAGCGGCAAGTTTCTGGACGGCGCAGAAGGCAAGGGCCTGGATATCATCTCCGGCAATGTCGCCAGGGACAAGGTCGTTGTCGGCATCAACCGCAAGAAGCTGAACGGCGCGATGATCGCCCGCCTTCAGGACCAGAAGACGATGAACATCACCATTTCGGTCAAGGTCGAGGATACAATGGTCCCGGTCATCGGCGTCAGCCTCAATCGTCAGTTGGACGACATCGCTGTCGGTTCGATCAAATAATTCCGTTTCCAATCAAACGCTTCAAAAGGCGCCGTTCACCGGCGCCTTTTGCGTTCAGGCCGCGCGCCACCAGCCACGATCTTCATCGGCAACCTCGATACCGCCGGTATCGGCATGTTCGAGCCAGTGCGCAACGCTTCGCCCCTCGATTGGAAGATCCGGCGCAAAATCCGCCAGCGGCATCAGCACGAAGCCCCGCGCCGTCATGCGCGGATGCGGAATTTCCAGTCGCCCGCCGGATTGCCGGATATCGTCATAGATCAGCACATCGATATCGATCGTGCGCGGCCCCCAGCGCTCCAGCCGCTCGCGCTTCATCTCCCGTTCGATGGACAGGCCGGCATCCAGCAGTTCCTCGGGCGAAAGCCGCGTCGAAACGGCAGCGCAGGCGTTGAAGAACCATGCCTGATCCGTCTTTCCCCAGGGCGGGGTGCGGTAGAGACGGGAAACGGCGACGACATCGCAATCCGCCCGCTCGTCGAGCAGCCTCAGCGCCCGCGCGATGGATGCTTTCGCATCGCCGATATTGCCGCCGAGCCCCAGCGCCGCCCAATGCTTGCCGTCGTGGCGCTTGCCGTCTTCAGGCATGATGCTCGACAGTGACTTCGACATAATCGAGCACGCCCGGCACGGGCGCGTTGGGCTTGCGGATCGAAATTTTCGCGCGGCGGATCTGCGGGAAACGCGAACAGAGCGTCGTCGCCACCTCCAGCGCCAGAGCCTCGATCAGATAGCGTCGGCGGCCGGTGATGATCTTTTCGATTTCCGTGAAGGCAATTCCGTAATGCACCGTATCATCGATGGAATCGTCGGCCAGCGCACTGCCCTGTTCCACCTCGAGCTCCGCATCCACGAAAAAGCGCTGACCGAGAAACTCTTCCTCGTCGTGAACGCCGTGCCGCGCGAAGAATGCGCAGTTCTTGAGCGTGATCGTGTAGGTCGCCGTCATTGTCCCGTCCCCCGTCTTTGTCCCGTATCTTGTCTTTTTGTAGCCAGCATAGCATCAGCGACGACCAGCGCATCCCTGTTGATTGCGACATTGTGTACGCGAAAAACCGCAGCGCCCGACAGCCGCAGGATCGCGGTCGTGACAGCCGTCGCCGCATCGCGCTCGTCCGCCTCCCGGCCCGTGACCGCTCCGAGGAACCGTTTCCGCGACGTGCCGGCGAGAACAGGCAGGTTCAACGAGAACAAATCCTCGAACCGCGCCATCAGTTCGAAGTTCTCAGACGTATCCTTGGCAAATCCGAACCCCGGATCGAGCACGATACGGCTGCGATCGACGCCGGCCGCGGCCGCAATTTCCAGCGATCGTTCCAGAAACAGAAACTGGTCCTCCACCACGTCGGCCAGTTTTTCGCGATCCCGGCCCGTATGCATGATGCAGAGCCCCGCCCCGGTCTGCGCGGCAACCGTGGCGATCTCCGGCTCGCGCTGCAGGCCATGGACATCGTTGATGATATGCGCGCCCGCCTCGATCGCCAGCTTCGCCGTTTCAGCCCGGTAGGTATCGACGGAAAGGATCGCCTCACCATGCGACGCCAGCGCCTGGATGACCGGCAGAACACGATCCTGCTCCTCGGCGGCCGACACGGCGGCTGCGCCCGGCCGCGTGGATTCGCCGCCGATATCGAGGATGGCGGCACCAGCATCGAGACACCTTAGCGCCTGCTCCACGGCCTTTTCCGGGGCATCATGGCGACCGCCGTCCGAAAACGAATCCGGCGTGACGTTGATGATGGCCATCAGCACGCCCTCCGGTCCCAGCCTCACCGTGCGCCGATGGGCCAGACACCAGTCGAACGGCAGGAAGGGATCGAACCGCGGCACACCCCGATCCGTCAAAGAACGTCCGCTCCCGCTCATCAGCCTCTCCTCGATCGACCCTGCCGGGCCGATCTGATCCTATGGTAAAAATGTGGCGTAACCATCAGCAAAAACAAGCCTTTTTGATCGATCTCGAATGGGATGACCGGCCATCTGCCCGCGATTTGCTGTTGCACTCCGGCTGGCTATGCCCCAAGGTCCGCGCCAGTTCAACCGCGCAGACGTCTCTTTTCATGCCGACAGCCCGCATTTATCTCGCCGCCCTTCTCGCCGTGTCTTTTGCCGCGGGCGACGCCGGTGTTTCGCGGGCTGAAACGCTTTTCAGCAAGTCGATCACCTACTATTCGATCAACGGCAAGACGGCAGCCGAACTCGATGACGCGCTTTCGGCGGGCGGGCCCCTGATGAAATCCACCGGCAGCCGCCATCCCGGCGCGACGCGCATCAAGTTCGGCGGCTCGATCACCTATGTAAAGCGCGGCGACCGCTGCGCCGTCGGCAGCGCGAAGGTGACCCTCAACACAAAGCTTATCCTGCCGCGCTGGAAGAACCGCGCCAAGGCGGGGACCGAGCTTGCCCTCGTCTGGGACACACTCTCCAGCGACATCAAGCGTCATGAGGAACGCCACGCCGAAATCGCCCGCAACCATGCGCGGCAGATGGAAAAGACGTTTCTGGCGCTGAAGCCGGAGGCCGATTGTGAACGCATGCAGGCAAGCGTCGCCCGCGCCAGCGAAAACGCCATCCTCGCTCACGACAAGGATCAGGCGCGCTTCGACAAGACGGAAGCGGTCAATTTCGACAGGCGGATGGTTCGTCTGCTGAAGTACAGGCTCGACAGCCTCTCCGCCAAATAGGCATCATGGCCTATACTCTGCAGCCCCCGCATCGGCGGGCGCCCATAACCGCAAAACCTTTCGCGGAGCTTTCCTGTCAACAGTATCTTATTGGTGAATTCTAGCGATAGAATACACCCGAAGGATGCGCTATTGTCCAATCATCGAAGAAACACGAGTGATGAAGCACTCTTCTTCGATGGATCGGACCCACCGAGTTTAGCGACCATGACGGTCGTTCGGACCGAAATATAGTTTCGCGTCAGACTGGACTTTCAGGAGCGATTTTCGACCTGGCTACAGTCGCAGCGCATGTTGTGTTCTCCTGGCGTATCCTTATGCAGCAGATGCTCCCTCCCTCATCTGCATGCGATACGCCCTCCTGCCTCGCTCGTCCGTTTCGGCAAGCGAGGCTTTTTTTTGCGCGTCGCGACGCTGCTTATGCCTGGCGTTCGGGAACATGAACGACGAGCCCGTCGAGGGCGTCGCTCATCTTGATCTGACAGGAAAGCCGCGAGGTCGGCTTCACGTCATAGGCGAAGTCGAGCATATCCTCTTCCATGGCTTCCGGCGGGCCGACGATCGCCGACCAGGCGTCGTCGATATAGACATGACAGGTTGCGCAGGCGCAGGCGCCGCCGCATTCCGCCTCGATCCCCGGCACGGAGTTGCGCACGGCATTCTCCATGACGGTCGAGCCGTTCTGCACGTCGAAATCGTAGTGGGTGCCGTCGAAGGCGATGATCTTGAGTTTGGTCATGATGGTTCCGGCTGTATTGTCCCTGCAGCCGCGGCATTCCGTGAAAAAAGAAAATCCGCGGCCGTCTGATATCGAAACGCCGGCAAAGCCCGGCAAATCCGGCGAAGTTCTTCCATGAAATGCTTTCGGCCGTCAACTGCGGGCATGCGCAGACAAAGAGAGCCCGCAGCCGTTCGGGCGCGGGCTCCTCCGAAAGATTGCTGAAAGTGCAGGGCTCAGCGGCAGAGTTTCAGGATGAAGAGTTCCGCATCGAGAACCGCGGCGCTGAGAGACGCGACGTGGTTGGGATCGGCTGGATCGCTCTCGACCGAGCCGGCTGCCTCTGCGACCGCGAAAGCGCCGATACCCAGCGCCGCCCCTTTAAGTCGGTGAGCGATCTCGCCGCGCGCGGCGGATGGATCTTCCGCCAGGCTCTTCAGAAGCTGGCGGGTCTGGCGGGCGAAAATCTGCAGAACTTCAAGTTCAAGTGCCTTGTCGCCCATGGTCTGGTTCGAAAGGTGATGAAGGTCGATTGCCTTCGGCGGCAGCGGGCGCGCCGTATGCGAATTGTCAGGAGCTTCGAATGCGATCTTGAGTGCCGCCATGCCAATAATCCCTAGCTTGTTCTATCGAGCCGAAGGGCCTCCGGATTTTTCCAGGATTTCGCCGTACGGTCGGCTTTCCCGCACGGACAGCATCCTGGGCAAAGCGGCGCTGCTATCTGATTAAAAACCGGCCGAAACAAGGCGGATTTCTCTTCCTATGGTTAATGGGCGATAAATCGCGGAAAACCAAGGCTTTCCGGGCATTGCGAGCGGCGGCTCGATTAAGAAATTGTTAGCATTTTAACGATTGAGACGGGCGCTTAATTGTAAGAAACCAGTGAATGTGTCACTACGGTACGTTGAGAAACCTGCCTTTCGTCCTTAGGGGCTGGCAGGACGATGTGGTTGCTTGAAAGCGCCACGATGCGTGATTTGAATAGGTGCAGGTCAGGGTATTGCGTGGATACGATCTCGCATATCCTGCCGTCACCGTCCGGATCCGGCGAAATCTTCATGCGGCCCGCCGCATGGAAGACCGCCGCCAGGACAGTTTAGTAACGAGGCGTATCCGCATGGCGACCAACAAGACCACCGAGTCGATCGACGACAAAGCATTTCAGGCGCTGGAAGACGCCCTGAAAATCGACTTTGACGAATTGAAGTCCGCCGTCAGCGACAAGGCTCCGCAGGAGACCGCGCCCCGGTCGGCCGCGGCCAGCCAGCCACGCGCCGCCCGCCCCGCCAACGAAACGGCAAAGACCGAAGCACCACGCAGCCTGGCGCCGGAACCCGCCCCCAAATCCCCATCGCTTGCCCCCGCCAACGACGACACCCGCAAGTCGCCGGCGGCGGTGTTGCGCTCTCTCGATCTGCGTTCAAGCCGCACCGGTATGCGCGTCGCCACTGTCGTCTCGCTGCTCTGGATCGTTGGCGGCCTCGGCGTCGCTAATCTGCTCTACGGTCCCGAGATCTGGCAGATCCGGTCGCTGAGCGATCTGGCCGCCATGCCGGGTGCCATCGGCGTTGCGATTTTCATCATCCTGCCGGTGATGCTGTTCTTCTCCTTCGCGCTGATGCTGGCGCGCGCCCATGAGCTGCGCAACGCCGCCCGCTCGATGGCCGAAGTCGCTCTTCGCCTCGCGGAGCCGGAAACCGCCGCTTCCGAACGCCTGATGACGGTCGGTCAGGCCGTGCGCCGTGAAGTCTCCGCGATGAACGAAGGCATCGAGCGGACCATTGCCCGCGCAACCGAGCTCGAAACCCTCGTTCATTCCGAAGTCAACGCACTGGAACGCAGCTACAGCGACAACGAACTGCGCGTGCGCACACTCGTTCAGGAGCTTGGCCTCGAGCGCGAAGCGATCGTCGGCCATGCCGAGCGCATCCGCTCGTCCATTTCCGGCGCCCATAGCCAGCTCAAGGAAGAGCTGAGCAGCGCCAGCGACGAAATCACGTCCCGCCTCGCCACGTCAGGCGAGGCCTTCGCCTCGCTGATCGAGACCCGTGCCGCAACCCTCATGGAGCGTTCGACAGGTGCCGCGCAGACGATCGACGCGATGCTGTCGACCCGCACGGATGCGATGCTTTCCGGCCTGACGACGGCGGGCGTCAAACTCAGCAACGAATTCGACAATCGCCTCGAAACGCTTAGCCAGACGCTCGCCAAGCGCGGTCAGCAGCTGCTCGGCCAGTTCGAAACCCGCGCTTCGACGCTCGACGCCAACACCGAAAAGCTGAACGCCGCCCTCAACGAGCGCGCCCGCCAGCTCAACGAAACGCTGATCGCCCGCACCCGCGACCTGAACGAAAGCCTCCATGTCGGCCAGCAGGCCATTACCGGTGGCCTCGACGATATCCTCAATGCGTTGAACGCCACGCTCGACGAAAAGGGCGCCGGTTTCCGCCAGAGCCTGAAGACCAGCGCCGACGATGCGATCATGGATCTCGACCTGCGCTCCAGCTTCTTCGAGGAAAAGCTGCAGACGACGGTCGGCCAGCTCGCCACCGCCTTCGACGGCCGTTTCCACGAATTCGCCTCCGCCTTCGACAAGCGCGCCGGTCTGCTGGACAGCAAGCTGTCGGAAAGCCTCGCCCGCATCAACGATACGGTTTCCGGCGGTTCGGATGCCATCGGCGGCATGCTCGACAAGGGTATCGAGAAGTTCGAATCGGCAATCGCCGACCAGTCTCTGACGCTTGCGACCACCCTTGGCACGACGCAGGACTTCATCGAGGAGACCATCAGCAACCACACCGGCGCTCTCGGCGAAGCGATCGGCAAGGCGCACCAGAACATCGATGCCGTCATGGCCGAGCGTTCGGCGCCGCTTTTGAATGCCCTTGGCAACGCTCATCAGACGATCGACGGGATACTTGAAGAGCGGTCCACGAGCCTTATGAGCGCGCTGACCGCCGCACAGGACCGCATCGAGACCGGCTTTGCCAGCCGTGCCAGCGCGCTGGAGACGGCGCTCGGGGAAACCCAGCAGCGGATCGGCGACGCGCAGGAGCGCATCTCCCAGAGCCTCGACAGCCGCACCAGCGGCTTCATCGACGGCCTGCAGGCCATTCACGGCCGCATCGAGGAAACCCTTGCCGGCCGCGCCGACGAGATTACCAGCGCGATTGCCGCCACCCATCACCGGCTGGACGAAACCCTGGCGGAACGCACGCTCGATCTGACGACCGTGCTCGCGGCAAGCTCCGAATCGATCGACCATGCCTTCGAAGGCACGGCCGAACGTATCGACAGCATCATGGCCGAACGCACCGGCGCGCTTACGAGCGTGCTGGCAACCTCGGTCGGCTCCATCGACGCGACGATCGCCAGCACGACGGATCGCCTCGATGCCCTGCTCTCGGAGCGCCACCGCGCGCTGGGCGAAGCACTGGAAGGCCATACGCAGAAACTGGACGGCGCCCTCGCCGACCGCTCGAACGAGATTGCCGGAATCATGGCCGCGCGCTCGACCGAGATGACCGAGGCCCTTGTCAGCCGGACGGAAGAGATCGCTGACAACCTTTCGTTCCGCGCCACCGTTGTTGCCGAAACAATGGCCGATCGCGTCGGTGACATCGAAAATCACCTTTCGAGCCGCATGGCGCAGGCTGCGGAAAACCTGACCGGCCGCGTCCACGAGATCGCCGGCACCATGACCGACTCGACCGCCCGCATCGCCGAGGGCCTGTCCAGCCAGACGTCGACGCTCACAGCCGCCCTTCGGGATCACTCGGGCGAGATCGAGCGCACGCTTTCGGAACGCACCGGCCAGCTTGCCGGCGCGCTGGCTTCCACCCATGACGAGATCCGCGCGACGCTGGACGATCGGATTCAGGCGATCAACAGTGCCGTCGACAGCGGCAGGACGCAGCTTTCCGAACTGCTCGACGATCAGGCGATGTCCATCGCGACGACGCTCGCCACCAGCGCCAGCATGCTGGAAATGACGCTTGACGAACGCCAGGCGGCGATCGGCGGCGCCATCGACCGCAGCGCCGAAGCTCTGGAACAGCGGATGCTCTCCAGCACCTCGCACCTGACCGGCCAGCTCGCCGACACCGCCGACCAGATCGGCCGCGCCGCGGACGCCCTGAGCAGCCGCATGGACAGCTCGCTTTCGGCCATCAACGGCCGGCTTGACGAAACCGGATCGCGCATCGAAACCAATCTCGGCTCGCTGGAAGACCGTATCCGCAACAGCGTCGGCGGCGTCGAGGAACTTGTCGACGGCGCGAGCCGCCGCATCGCCGATACGCTCGAAAGCCGCACCGCCGCTCTCCACAGTGTCGCCGAACTGACCTCCAGCCGCATTGCCGACACCTTGTCCGAACGCGTAGCGGCAATCGACAATGCCAGCGACACCGCAAGCCGCCGCATCGCCGAAGCGCTCGACAGCCGCACTGCCGACCTTCAGCGCCTGGCGGAAGCCACCACCGCGCGGATCGCCGACACGCTCGCCGACAAGGTTGCCGAACTCGACAGCACGACAAGCGAAGCAAGCCGCCGCATCGCCGATACGCTTTCCGGCCATGCCGCCGAGATCGGCCGCGTCAGCGAAGATGCGGCAAACCGCATCGGCGCCAGCATCGAAGGCGGCACGAGCCGCATCGAGGAACGTCTCGGCACCATGGATCGCGCCCTGAATATCGGCCTCGACAATGTCAGCCGCACCATCGAGGGCAAGGCTGCCGTGCTGGTAACCGGCCTGCGCGGCGCTGTCAGCGAAGCTTCCGAAGGCATCGACGCCGAAGCCGCCCGCTCCTCCGCCATGCTGGCGAAGGCCGGCGAAGACTTCGCCCAGGCGCTTGCCGCGCGGCAGACGGACTTCCAGTCGGCCATCGAGCAGACGGCCGCGAGCGCGGCGATGCGCAGCGCCGAACTCGCCCGCTCCGTCGGCGCGGCTTCCGACAACGCCGCCTCGCGCATCGCCGATGCGCAGTCGCGTCTCACCGAACACAGCGCCACGCTGCACCAGAACCTCTCCGAAGTCGAAAAGGCTCTGGAAGCACGCGGCAATGCCATCCGCAACAGCCTCGACGAACGCACCCGCGAGCTCAACTCCATGCTCTCGGGCCGCGCGTCGGAACTGTCGCGCATCATCGACGAACAGGCCCGCCCGGTCATCGAGCAATATGCCGAAACCGGCCGCGAAGCCGCCGAGCGCATCTCCAGCGCCGCCCAGGAAAGCGCGGCGCGCCTGCGTGCTGAAAACGCCGCCCTGCTCGACAGCCTGACCAGCCAGACCGGCGAAACGCTGAATGCGATCTCTACCCGCGCGGAAGAGACCGCGGCCGCGATGCGCATGGTCGAAAACCGCCTGCAATCGACGGCCACCGGCCTGATCGAACAACTGGCCGCCAGCAACACGGCGATTTCCGGCGTTATCGAACAGGCGAGCGCCAATCTCGGGGCGATGGACGAGCAGCTGGAATCGACCACGACGCGCTTCAGCGAATCGGCCGCCCGCGCCTCCGACATCCTGTCGTCGTCCTCGCGCCTGCTCGAAGGTCGCGTCGACAAGCTCGTCAACATCTCCGGC
>JAVBSF010000375.1:0-9166 GCA_031556925.1 Pararhizobium sp. | reverse complement strand
ATCGGCCTGATGGGGCAGGTTGCGTCCGTTCTGACGGGCACAGGCCGGGCTTTTTACCGCGGCGAGTTGCTCGATGCCTCCGAAGCGCTGGCGCGCGCAGGCCTGGCGCCGCTTGCCATGCAGCCGCGCGATGCGCTTGCGGCGCTGAGCGTCAATGCCACGGCCTATGCCGCCGCGGCGGAGGTGATCCGCGAGGCTGCCGCCGCCGTTCGTGTGCTGATGGTGACCGGCCTGATGTCCTCGCTGGCGCTCGGAGCGTCCGCTGATCCCTGGCGGGTGGCGGCGACGCTCGGCACGCGGGGCGAGGCGCTGGTCGGCTCCTGGCTCTACGGGCAATCCGACATGGTCGACTGGCCGCTGCCGACAGCGATCCACGATCCCTTGAGCCTGCGCATGACGGCGCAGGTTTTTGGCGCGGCCGTCGATACATTGATCGTCGCCGCCGAACGGCTGCTCGATGCGACCTATCTGTCGGATGACAATCCGGTCGTGCTGGGCGGGCAGGTGCATTCTTCCGGCGCCTCGCTGCCGCTGACGACGACGCTTTACATCGAGACGGCGCAGATCGGCTTTTCGCACGTCGCCCGCAACGTGCTCAACCGCTGCGTTCTTCTCTCCAACGGCGTGCGGCGCAACCTGCCGATCAATCTCGTCGCGCCCGGTGAGGTGGCAAGCGGTCTCGGCCCGCTGATGAAGCTCGCCGTCGAGCTTTACATGCGCGTGCAATCCAATGCCGTGCCGCTCTCCGCGCAATCCATCGTCGTCGCGGGCGGCCTTGAGGAAGAGGCGACGTTCCTGCCGCTGATCGTCGAGCGCATGGAGGCGCAGGTGCGCGATCTCAACCAGATGGCCGCGATCGAGGCGCTGCTGTCGGCGCAGGCCGTGGATCTGCTTGGCGACAAGCCGCAGGGCACGACCAAGCTCGCCTATGACCGCGTGCGCGAAATCAGCCCGATATATTTGAAGGACCGGCCGTTGTCGGAAGAGATCGAAGCCCTGCGGGCGGAATTCTCCCATTGCGACCTGCGCCGCAGCTTCGTCTCGGCGGCGCCCATGCCCGAATTCGACGATTTCTTCGCTCTCGCATTCTAAGGCATGTCCGGTCCGCCGGACATGCCTTAGGTTTTTGTTTTTACCGCATTCTCCTACGCCGAAGCGAATTCGCTTCGGCTGGAAATGCTCAAGGAAGGCACACCCATGGCCGATTTCGATCTTGTCCTGAAGGGAACGCTGGTTCTGCCCGACCGGATCGTCGAGGCCGGCCATATCGGCATCATCGGCGAGCGCATCGCAGTCGTTGGACAGGGCGCGATGCCGTCGGCACGCGAAAGCCACGATCTCGGCAAGGCGCTGATCCTGCCCGGCGCGATCGATGCGCAGGTGCATTCGCTGAGCCAGAAGAATCAGGAGGACTTCATCTGGTCGACCCGCTCGGCGGCGGCCGGCGGCGTCACCACCATTGTCGACATGCCCTATGACGAGGGCGACCTCGTCTGCTCGGGCGATGCCGTGCGCCGCAAGATCACCCATGCCGGTGCGCAGGCCCGTGTCGATTTCGCTCTCTACGGCACGGTCGATCCCGAGGAAGGCCCGGCGCGTATTCCGGAAATGGTCGAGGCCGGCGTCGCCGCCTTCAAGTTCTCGACCTTCGGCACCGATCCGAAACGTTTCCCCCGCATCCCGGCCGCGTTGCTCGAAGACTGCTTCGCTGCCATCGCCTCGACCGGCCTGACGGCCGGCGTCCACAACGAGGATGACGAGGCCGTCCGCGCGGCCATCGAAAAGGTCAAGGCGGCCGGTATCACCGACTATCGCGCCCACGCCTTGTCGCGCCCGCCGCTGACGGAGCTGCTCGCCACCAACCAGATTTATGAGACGGGGGCCGCCACCGGCTGCCCGGCCCACGTGGTGCATTGCTCCATCGGCCGTGGTTATGACATCGCCCGGAGCTATCGCGATCAGGGTTTTCGCGCCACCATCGAATGCTGCATCCACTATCTGGTACTGGACGAGGAAAACGACGTGCGCCGTCTCGGCGGCAAGGCCAAGATCAACCCGCCGATCCGCCCGCGTGCCGAGGTGGAAAAACTCTGGCGGCATGTGGCCGAGGGCAATGTGACGCTGGTTTCCACCGATCACGTCAGCTGGTCGGAAAACCGCAAGACCAATCCGGACATGCTCGCCAATTCCTCCGGCGTGCCGGGGCTGGAAGTCATGGTGCCGCTGTTCGTCAAGGGCGCGCTGGAGCGCGGCATTCCGCTCACCCGCGCTGCCGAACTGATGGCGCTGAACCCGGCCCGACATTTCCGTCTCGATCACGAGAAGGGCGCACTCGAGGTCGGCAAACACGCCGATATAACAGTGCTGACGCCCGAGGCCTATGTCTACGACGCGGCCGAGAGCGGCAACAATGTCGTGGGATGGTCTCCCTATAACGGCATCCGCCTGCCATGGCGGGTGGTGGCGACCTACAATCGCGGCCGCAAGATTTATCAGGACGGGAAAGTGCTGGCCGCACCCGGCGACGGCCGTTTCGTTCGGCCACCGGCAAGCCTGCCGCTCGCGGGACAGGTCGCATGAACGACTTGCAGACAAACCTTCCGGTCAATGCCGCCCGCATTTCCGATATCATCAAGGGGCTGGCTGTTATCACCGAGCCGGACAGACCCTATACCCGCCGCGCCTTCACGCCGATGTTTCTCGAAGGCCGCGCCTTTCTCGACCGCCAGTTCAAGGCCGCCGGTCTCGAAACCCGCATCGATGCCAGCGGCAATCTGATCGGCCGCCGCAAGGGCCGCAAATCCGGCCTCGGCACCATCATGCTCGGCTCCCATTCCGATACGGTGCCGGAAGGCGGCCGCTTTGACGGCATCGCCGGTGTGGCGGCGGCGCTTGAAGTGGCGCGCGCTCTGGATGATGCCGGTATCCGGCTGGATCACGATCTGGAGATCGTCGATTTTCTGGCCGAGGAAGTCTCGATCTTCGGCGTTTCCTGCATCGGCAGCCGCGGCATGGGTGGACTTATCCCGGATGGCTGGTTTTCCCGCAGCGAAGGGGATTTGACTCTGCGTCAGGGCATCGTCGATGCGGGCGGTGATCCCTCCCGGATCGCCCAGATGAAGCGCACCGATATCAGCGCCTTTCTGGAGTTGCATATCGAGCAGGGGCCGGTTTTGGAAAACGAGCGCCGCGATATCGGCATCGTCACCGCCATTGCCGGCATCACCCGCATCGAGATTTTCATCGAGGGGCAGGCCGATCACGCTGGCACGACGCCGATGGGGGCGCGCCGCGATGCGCTGGTGGCGGGTGCTGCGCTGGTGGCCGATGTCGAGCGCGTCGCGCTGTTGATGTCGCAAGGCGAGGGGCATTTCACGGCGACGGTCGGCGAATTCGAAATCGAGCCGAATGCCGCCAATGTCGTGCCCTCGCGCGCCCGGCTGCTGATCGACGCCCGCGCCGAACGGCGCGAGGACATGGAGCGTTTCATCGCTGAAGTCGATCGTATGACAGTCGAGCTGCAGCGCGACAGGGGCGTGACCGTCTCTTCGCCAAGGATCGTTTCCGACAATATGCCGACGCCTGCCGACCCTATGGCGATGGCGGCCCTCGAAGCCTCGGCCGAAGATGCCGGCGCCCGTTTCCGCCGCATGGCCTCCGGTGCCGGTCACGACACCGCCTGGATGGCGCGGATTTCGCGCTCGGCCATGATCTTCGTTCCCTGCCGCGAGGGGCGCTCCCATACGCCGGACGAATGGGCCGAGAACGACGATATCACCCTTGGCGCAGCCGTGCTTTTCGGCGCCGTGCGCCGCCTCGATACCGAGCTACAGGAGCAGAGATAATGGGACGCATCTTGAAGGAGAAGGATGTCGAGGCAGCGGTGAAGGGCGGCTCCGTCTATGCCGCCGGCGGCGGCGGCTGGGCCGATCACGGCCGCATGCTGGGTTACGCCGCCGTCTCCATCGGCAAGCCGGAACTCGTGTCTATCGATGAGCTCGACGCCAACGACTGGGTTGCGACCGCCGCCGCCATCGGCGCTCCGGCCTCGACCACGCCCTGGGAAATGCGCGGCGTCGATTACGTCAAGGCGGTTCAGATGCTGCAGGAAGCATTGGGCGAAAAGCTTGCCGGTCTGATCGTCGGCCAGAACGGCAAGTCCTCGACGCTGAACGGCTGGCTGCCGTCGGCCATTCTCGGCACCAAGGTCGTCGACGCCGTCGGCGATATCCGCGCGCATCCGACCGGCGATATGGGCTCCATCGGCCTTGCCGGTTCGCCCGAACCGATGATCCAGACGGCTGTCGGCGGCAATCGCGAGGAAAACCGCTATATCGAGCTTGTCGTGCGCGGCGCCACCGCCAAGGTTTCGCCGATCCTGCGCACCGCCTCCGATATGTCCGGTGGCTTTATCGCCTCCTGCCGTAATCCGGTGCGAGCGTCCTACGTGAAGGCCAATGCGGCGCTCGGCGGTATTTCGCTCGCCTTGACTCTCGGGGAGGCGATCATCGCTGCGGAAGGGGGCGGTGGCCACGCGATCATCGATGCCATTGTCCGCACCACCAATGGGGCGATCCTCGCGGAAGGTGAAATATCAGACAAATCGGTCGTCTACACAAAGGAAGCCTTCGATATCGGCACGGTGACTCTGGGGAAGGGGGCTCACTCCACGGTACTCCACGTCATGAACGAATACATGGCCGTGGAAAATGCCGAGGGCAAACGGCTCGCGACCTTCCCGGACGTCATCACCACGCTTTCGCCGGAGGGCGAACCCTTAAGCGTCGGGCAGCTGAAGGTCGGCATGAAAATCTTCGTGCTGCATGTGCCGAAGACCGTCATCCCGCTCGCCTCCAGCGTGCTCGATCCGTCCGTTTATCCCCCGGTGGAAAAGGCGATGGGTATCGAGCTTGCAAAATATGCCCTTGATGGCGCGAAAGGCTGACGATGGCGCGCGATGAGGGACTGGAAGAACTGATCGAAGCCGAACTCGAAGACCTGCATGGCCTCGTGCGCAAGCGCATGTTCGGCGGTCTCGCCTGGATGCTGGACGGGCATCTGCTCTGTGGCGCGAGCGATCGCGGCCTGATGGTGCGGCTCGGCAAGGGCAATGACGGCTGGGCTCTGGCCCTGCCCGATATCGAGGCGATGATGTCGAGCCGCAGGATGCCCGGCTGGGTGCGCGCCGGGCCGGATGCCTATGGGGATGACGAGTTGCGGCGAAAATTGCTGAACGACGCGATCGCCTTTGTCGGAACTCTGCCGCGGGAGGACTAGCGGCGGCTTGCGTTCCCTTCTCCCCGTTTACGGGGAGAAGGTGCCCGAAGGGCGGATGAGGGGCAGAAGCCTCGACATATTCGGGGATGAGAGTTTTGCCCCTCACCCTAGGCCTCTCCCCGCCGGCGGGGAGAGGGGACGATTGAGCACTAGGCTTCCCATGTTTTCCTCATGCAGAGGGAGTGGCCAAGGCCTCATTAAAGCAAAATTCGACAGGAGAAACACGATGCCGAAGCCCAATCCCCGTCATCCCGATTTCCCGATTCCCGGCGGGCCGGAGCTGCGCGCCAAGGGCTGGCGGCAGGAAGCTTTGCTACGGCTTCTCGAAAACGTGCTCTCCGTCGGCGAAGCGCCGGAAAAGCTGATCGTCTACGCGGCACTCGGCAAGGCCGCCCGCAACTGGGCCTCCCACAAGGCCATCGTCAAAGCGCTGACCGAGATGGACGAGGACCAGACGCTGGTCATCCAGTCGGGCAAGCCGGTCGGGCTGTTGAAAACCCATGCCAGGGCGCCGCTGGTGATCATGGCCAATTGCAACATCGTCGGGCAATGGGCCAAGGCCGAAATCTTCTACGAACTGGAGCGCAAAGGGCTGATCTGCTGGGGTGGGCTGACGGCCGGGGCATGGCAATATATCGGCAGCCAGGGCGTCATTCAGGGCACCTATGAAATCTTCATGCGTATCGCCGAAAACCGTTTTGGCGGCGATCTCGCCGGCCGCTTCATCCTGACGGCGGGCTTGGGCGGCATGGGCGGGGCGCAGCCGCTGGCCGGCCGCATGGCTGGCGCTGCCATCCTCTGCATCGATATCGATGCGGAGCGCGCCGAAAAGCGCAAGGCGATCGGCTATCTCGAACACATCGCCCCCGATCTCGATACGGCGCTTTCGATGATCGATCAGGCGGTGAAGGAAAAACGCGCGACCTCGATTGGCCTCGTCGGCAATGCCGCAGCGATCTATCCCGAAATCGCAAGGCGCGGCATCGTGCCGGATATCGTCACAGATCAGACCTCGGCCCATGATCTCGTCTACGGTTATGTGCCGAAAGGCATGAGTCTCGATGAGGTGAAGCGCCTGCGGGAAGACGGCCAAGGCCAGCTGATGGCCGCCAGCCGCGCCTCGATTGCCGATCACGTCCGCGCCATGCTGGCGTTTCAGGAACGGGGCTCGGAGGTGTTCGACAACGGCAACCTCATCCGCACGCAGGCGCGGGAAGGCGGCGTCACGAACGCCTTCGATATCCGCATCTTCACCGAAGCCTATCTGCGGCCGCTCTTTGCCCGCGCCATCGGCCCGTTCCGCTGGATGGCGCTGTCCGGCGAGGAGAGCGATATCGCCCGTATCGACGATCTGCTCTTGGAGATGTTCCCGGACAACAAGATCATCACCAACTGGATCAGGCTTGCGCGCCAGCATATCCCCTTCGAAGGCCTGCCGGCCCGCATCGCCTGGCTCGGCCATGGCGAGCGCACCGAACTGGCTGTCGCCGTCAACGCGCTGGTGCGCTCCGGCGAATTGAAAGGTCCGATCGCCTTCTCCCGCGACCATCTCGACGCCGGGGCCATGGCCCATCCGAACATCATGACCGAGCGGATGAAGGATGGCTCCGATGCGATCGCCGACTGGCCTCTGCTCGACGCCATGCTTTTGTGCTCCTCCATGGCCGATCTCGTAGTCGTCCATTCCGGCGGCGGTGGCTATGCCGGTTACATGACGAGCTGCGGTGTGACGGTGGTGGCGGATGGCACGGCAGCGGCGGAAGAGCGGCTTTCGCATGCGCTGACCAACGATACGGCGCTCGGCGTCATCCGCTATGCGGATGCGGGCTATGAGGAATCGCACGAGGAGATTGCGGAAAAGGGGATCGGATATATTCCTCTGGCTTGAGGACGGTCCCTGGGCTTTCGTGGGCACAGGGATCATTGATCGCGGAAATATTTTGAAGGGGCCGATCCGTTGTGCTGCTCCCCGACGTCTTACCATCAGCCGGTTGTGATCGATGCCGCCGGCCCAACCACATCGGGAGCACGTAGATGGACATCGCCAACACAACGCCGGTTACCCTTGTTAATATTCTGTTGGTCCCCTCGGAGAAGCAGCAGGCCCTCGTCGATCTGTTGCGGGAGAATACCGAAACAGTCATCCGGACGCTCAAGGGCTGGATCGGCACCGACCTAATCGCCGGTGCCGACGGCGAGCATGTGATTATCCATTCCCGCTGGGAAACGCAGGCCGATGTCGCGGCGATGCGCCAGGATCCACGCATGACCGCTTATTTCCCGAGAATTGCCGCTCTTGCCTCGTTGAAATCGATCATGGGCGAAGTTGTGGTGTCGCATCATTGCTGATGCCGGTGTTGAGGAGCCGCCATGGTCGCTGACGATGAATTCGAACGGGTGCTCGCAGGTATGCGGCCAAGGCTGCATCGCTATTGCGCGCGCATCGTCGGCTCGGCGGTCGATGGCGAGGATATTGTTCAGGATGTCCTGATCCGGGCCATGAAGGCCCGGTCCGACGGCCGCCGGATCGATAATCTCGAGGGATGGCTGCTGCGTGTGGCGCACAATGCCAGCCTCGACCTGCTGCGCCATCGGGCAAGGGTCGATTTCGTGCCGCTCGAAGCGGAGACAGAGTTTGCTTCCGATGCGGCGGCTCCGCCGGAGGTCGCCGCGCTCGGTTTCCGCACTTTCATGCAGCTTCCGGCTCTCCAGCGGTGTGCTGTCGTGCTGAAGGATGTTCTGGGACACACGATCGAGGAAATCGCCGATATCGCCGATTGCACGGCGCCGGCCGCGAAATCGGCTTTGCAGCGGGGCAGGGCGCGGCTGAAGGAAATAGCTCATCAGGACCGAGCGGATGTCATCTTGCCATTGCTCGACGAAGACGAGCGCCGGCGGTTGTCGGGTTATGTCGATGCTTTCCGAACAGGGGATTTCGACGCCATTCGCCGGATGTTGTCCGACGATGTCAGTGTCGATCTGGTCAATCGCCTTCAGATGGAAGGCCGCGACCGGGCGGCAACCTATTTTACCCGCTACGCGGAGGCCCGGCATTGGCGTTATGCGTTCGGCGCGGTCGATGGTCGGCCGGCGATGCTGGTCTATGACGGCGCCGGCTCATCGTCCCGTCCGACCCATTTCGTCGTCATCGACTGGAGCGCGGGTAGGATCGTCAGAATTCGAGACTTCCTCTTCGCCTCCTATGCCCTGGAAGGGGCCGACTGGGTTCGGCTGGACTGAAATTGATGGCGCAAGGGGCGGCCCGAAGACCGCCCCCTGCATCCTTCACGCATTGACCAGCGCAAGCTTGGCCCGCGCCGCCAGAATCTGCCGTGTGGCATTGGCGGCTTCCACGCCCTTCACCACGAAATGATCCCTGAAGAAGCGGATATGGGCTTCCGATTCCTGGAAATGGTGCGGCGTCAGCACGGTGGAGAGTACCGGAACGCCCGTATCGAGCTGTACCCTCATCATGCCGTCGAGCACGGTGCCGGCGACGAAGTCGTGGCGGTAGATGCCGCCATCGACCACGAAGGCGGTGCCGACAATGGCGGAGAAGCGGCCGGTCTTGGCCAGCGTCTGGGCATGCAGCGGAATTTCCAGCGCGCCGGGCACATCGAAAATCTCGACATCGGCCGCCGAGCCGCCGAGCTTCTGCCACTCGGAAACGAAGGAATCGACGCATTGATCGACGATATCGGCATGCCAGCGGGCACGGATGACAGCGATCTTCTGCGAGGGGTGGGAGGCAATCGTCATAAGTCTTGGCCTTTCAAGGGTTGTGCCATTCTTCAATGGTCCCTTGGGCGAACGCACAGGAGCAGCCACCTCGGGAGAGGTTTCCGCCTGTTTGCTCTCTTCCATCCGGACTTTAACCGTCGGCTCCGGA
>JAVBSF010000410.1:0-5136 GCA_031556925.1 Pararhizobium sp. | reverse complement strand
CATAAAACTCATTGTAACATGAGTCCCTAAAACCCGTATATATGCACCCCTTTGTGTACAATATAACCGTATTATGTAAGTAATTTTAAGCCAGTAGAATAGGTATGAAAAATCATGGTATCTCTCACCTCACCCAGCGGTGCTGTAACCGTTAAAGAAATCGAAATCAATGGCCGCAATTATCATCTTCCGCCCTGGCTTCAAGCTGGGAAATTCGCTGACGCTTTTGAAACTCCCACTTGGGAGGGGGATGGGCTGAAGTATCTCAAGAGCTGTGAGCTCGATTCTTGGGATGGAGATGTCAAGGGCGATTGGCGAAGTAGAGAACGCGGGCCGATTTTCCGACTCGTCTTTGAGGTGCCCTTCGGTGAGGTTACGGAGCTTGTCGCTGGTCGCTTCACTCCTTTCCTAGAGGATGACCTAGAGCCAGAGATTCTTTTTGAAGAGGAAAAGATCAGGCTAGAATTTCGGGCATACGAATACATTGACAGTCGAGCAATCGATGTTCTAAGCTTCCCGAAGAACGCTATTCCGGAGCACACTGAAAGTGATTGGCACGATCACTTCTATCTACTCCACGAAGATTTCGAAGATCACATCGAAGAGACAGCGCTGGATGGTGGCCACTACACTGAGTTCATCACTGAGGCTGGAGACGAGTACTTCGTACTTATTCAGGTTCACGTAGACTAAGGAAGACTTATGGCAACTAAACTAGACAAGGCCACGCTTAAAGAGCTCATCCGCATCATTGACCGTTCTCCCGCGGTCACTTGGGTTGGTAAAGGTGGCGTGAAAGACCGCATTGAGTCGCTGATCGAGGAGGATGAAAATGATTGATGAAGCTCTAACTCCACCCTTCGAAAAACTTTACGTGGTTCGCATTGGGAAAAAGAAGCGAGTTTACCACCAGGTGGGGATCGCTAAAAGCCAGATCACTCGCGAAGTGGACCAGTACCATGGCACATACAATTTTCTCAACGATTGCGAGCTTTGGCAGATTGACGAGAGCGGCTGGAAACTCCTCTTCAGTGTAGCCGAGGGTGACTCCTACGTGAATATCCCCTGGGACAATGCTATCTTCAATAACACTGTTCGCCGCGAGCGCTGGGAGCAGGAGCAGGCGGAACGAGAGGAAGCTCGAGCTCGCGAGGAGTACAAGCGACTCAAAGAGCGCTTCGAAGCGAATTAAATAGCAAAAGGGCCCGCGCTGACAATTTTAATCAGCGCGGGCCCTTTTTTGGTTTGGTTTTAGCAGTAGGTGGGAACGTGCTTCATCACTTCGTAGAGGTCCTCGGACTCGTAGTAGTGCATTCCCTGGAGCATGAAGAGGCCCTCCTCCTCATCCCAGATGATGTGCCAGCTACCGTTCTCGCCGCAGCTGTCCTCGAGGATCGAAATTCGAGCGTACTCGTCCGTCTCTGCGGCAGCCTTCAGCACGGGAGCGAGGAGCTCAGCGGTGCGAGCAAGCTTCTCCTGGTTCGCGCCCCTGGGAACAGCGATGCCGAAGGCCATGATGCGAGCCTTACCCCAGTACTCGATGTTGCGCTGGACGTAGGTGTCCGCGAAAATCGTGTTTGCCACGTGGAGTCGACTCGCCTCGTAGTCCACGCTGTCCCAAACCATCTCGGAGACCACCTGGTACGTGAGTGGATCGCAGAGGTCCTCGTGAGTCACCTTGAGGAACTCTGCAGTGAGGATCTCGCTTCGCTTAGCGCGAGCAACGTCACGAGCCAGCCGGTTAACCTGGAGCCGCGCCTCCACAGAGGCCATGATCTCTTCATGCTCCTTGTTGAGAGCATCCAGTTCAGCGTTGGCCTTGCGAACCGTCAAATCAAGCGTAGTAGCGTTCATAGGTCAATGATAACACCCTAAAGAGCCAATGACAATGGCTCCACTCAGCGATAGTTATGGTGACTTGCAAAAAATCTCTCTAGGATATATCCCATGAAGAAAACCATCTCGCTGCTAGCATCGCTCATGCTCGCGGGCTTCCTATCTCTTTTCGCCGCAGCGCCGGCTCAGGCCTACAGCGCACCGAATGCTGACATTCAAAAAATTCTCGATGACACCAACGCGGCGCGGGCCGCTAACGGCCTCAGCGCGCTCACGCTCAACCAGCAAATGACCGCAGTTGCTCAAAACTGGTCTCAAGCGCAAAGCAATGCTGGCTCCATGAGCCATAATCCGAATTACTCTGGAGAAATTCCGGGAGGCTGGTCGAAGGCCGCGGAGAATGTCGCTTACGGCTACGCTGTGAATGCTGTAGTAAACGGCTGGATGAACAGCCCTGGTCACCGAGCAAACATCCTTGGAGATTACAACAGCATTGGCATTGGTTACGCTAACGGTTACTACACTCAAGTGTTTGCTAAATACAACAATGTGGCGCCCGTGCAACCGCCAGTGACTCCACCGGCGCCAGAGCCAGTTCCCGAGCCAGAGCCAGAACCAGAACCGGCACCAGCTCCCGAGCCTGAAGCCGCGCCGGCACCAGCTCCAGTTGCCGAGGCGCCGGCAGAAGAGCAGGCCCCCGCTGAAGTGACAGCTACTGAGGCCGAGGTGACACCAACGCCTACCCCAAGCGAGACGCTTGAGCCCGAATCCGATGAGGTCGAGTCAACAGCTGTTGACATTGCCAGCGATGCTCCAGCGGATGCTCTCGTGGGACCAGAAGCGCCAGCTAAGGAAATGAATCCCTGGCTACTTGGAATCGTGATCGCTGCTGGAGTGGGTATCATCGTAGCGAGCTACTTCCTCTATCGTGTGCTCAGGAAACCGAAGAAAGCTTAAAATGGTACAATGCTCTCATGGTGAAATTGAGAGACTCCCGAAGCAGCGAGCTAATTGCCGTAGAGAAGCCGGTTAACAGCGAGCTAGGGCTTTATGTTTGCGGTCCCACGGTTGCCGGTAAGCCTCATTTGGGTCACCTGAGAACAGCTTACGCCTATGATCTGCTGGTGCGCTGGCTTCGCTTGCGAGAGCGACCAGTGCGCTTCGTGCAGAACATCACGGACATAGATGACAAGATCCTAGCTTATGCTGCGAAAAGTGGTGAGGACTGGCGAGCTGTCGCAGAAAACTTCGAGGGAAACTTCAGTGAAATGCGAACAGCTCTCGGGCTTCTGGAGCCCGACTCGCAACCGCGTGCTACCGAGCACATTCCCGAGATCATAGCTCTCGTGGAGCGCTTGCTAGAAAATGGCGCCGCTTACAGAGCCACCGATGGTTCAGCTAATGTTTATTACTCTGTAGAGTCAGACCCTGCCTTCGGCTCATTCACTCATCAGTCTCTAGCTAGCATGCTGAAGGATCCGAACGCTCAAGAGGGTGAACACTCTCACGCAACTGGTAAGAGGCACCCCTTGGACTTCAGCCTTTGGAAAGCTCATAAAGAGGGGCTCGAGCCGGACTCCGCATCATGGGATACTCCCTGGGGTAAGGGTCGCCCCGGCTGGCATGTGGAGGACACGGCTATGGCCGTGAAGGAGCTCGGGGAGTCATTCGCGCTCCACGGAGGGGGACGCGACCTGCGCTTGCCCCATCACGAGTCAGAGGTGGCTCAAGCTCGCGGGGCTGGCTACCCCTACGCCGCTCACTGGATCCACAGCGGACTGGTCACGAGCAATAAGGCTAAAATGGCTAAATCCAAGGGCAACTTCGTGCTGGCTGAAGAAAGCTACGGACGCAATAAGAACGCTTTGCGCTTACTGTTCACCCGCGTCCACTACGCGAGCGATGTGGAATACTCGGATAAGGAATATGAAGCGGCGCTAGCTAGCTGGGGACGCATCATTCATTTCTTGAAGCGAGCTGAAGAGCGCTTAGGTGCTGTCATGGATTTCGGAAGTGCTCACGGGAGCTTACCAGAGAAGTTCACTGCGGCCATGGATGAGGATCTCAGCACCCCAGAAGCCTACAGGGTAATTTTTGATCTGGTGACCGCAGGAAATAAGGCGCTAGACTCTGACAATGAGCGAAAGCTTCGAGTGATTCACCCTCAAGTTATCTCCATGGTGGAGGCTCTAGGGTTCGACATCCTCAGCGAGCAACAGCAAATGGATGAGACCGTAGAAACCCTCCTTCGAAAGCGAGCGGCCGCGAGGAGCGCCGGCGATTACGCACTCAGCGACAAGCTTCGGGATGAGCTGAAGCTCGCTGGTGTCACCGTGCGAGACACGAAAAACGGTCAAGAAATCGTTTAGACTAGGGGTTAGTTGATAGTCTCCTGTGACGGGCCAAGAGCTCCACTTTGGCCTCCTAGGTCAGCTTGGCCCGAGAGGGCTTTAACTAACATCACCATGAGCAAACTTTTGCTAATTTTTCAGGAGCTTCATCGGGACCTATTCACTGTGAGTGACCAGGTTTCCGCCGAGGCTTTATTCGTGCAACTTCTAAAGGATTCCGGCTTTCGAGAGGCTCAATGCTCCGAGTATTTAGCTCATGAGAGCACATTCAGAGATCCGCTCTCTCTGAATTACCCGCGCGGAAGCTTCAACGATCCCTGGTACGCTCATGCTCCCTACGAAAGTGGAGCCAATTTTCTCGTTAATCTGGGGAAAGCCATCGTGCCCATTGACTTGCGAGTAACAGAAACACGAGTGAATCCCTCCTGGGGAGCCGGTATCATCCCGAGCATAGGTGTGAACGTGGCCGGCGAGCTAGAAACTGGAGATAGCACTTATTTTCTCTGTGGGGCCTACAGCAACCGCAAAGAGAAACGCATACTCCATGAGCTCCAACAAGAGTCACTCGAGCTACAGAAGCGCTTGAGCCAGTTTTCTGGGCTGCAAAGCTTAAGCACTTCCATCAATTTTCATCAGGGTGTAGAGGCTGATTTGCTTTACGATTCAGCACGCAGATTAATCCGTGAGAGCGAAACACGAAGATTGCTCTCATTCTTCGAAGAAACTAGTTAGGCTTTTCCTAGCGGTGATATAACACCTCTATGGAAACAGTTGAAGAGCTTCTAGCTAACGCTAAGCGTGTCACCGTGCTCACTGGAGCCGGTGTCTCCACAGAGTCAGGAATCCCGGATTTCAAAACTCATGACACCACTTGGCCCTACCCAGAGCCGCGGCACGAGCTCATCTCGGTTTACTATTTCCAGCGTAACCCGAAGCGCTTCTGGCAAAT
>JAVBSF010000142.1:0-23143 GCA_031556925.1 Pararhizobium sp. | reverse complement strand
CAGATTGACAAAGGTTGTCTTGCCCGCCCCGTTCGGGCCGATAAGCGCAACCCGGTCGCCCGGCGCCATGGAGAGGCTGACATCGTTGGTGACGTTCAGGCCGCTAAAGGCCTTCCTGAGACCTGAAACTTCAAAGACCGGAGCCATCAGTGCGTCTCCTTGCGGCGGGAAATATAAGCGGCGGCCGTGCCATAAATACCCTTGGGTGCAAACAGCACGACGAGGATCAGCAATACACCCACCATGGTCAGCCAATGGAAGGGATTGGCGGCCGAGACATAATCTTCGAACAGCATGAAGACGACCGTGCCGACGAGCGCGCCGAAGAGTGAGCCTGTACCCCCCAGAACGAGCATGACCAACGCTTCCGCCGACTGGGTGAAGGACAGGCTGTCGAGGCCCACGACCTGGGTGGAGATGGCATTCAGCGCCCCGCCGACACCGGCAACCGCGCCGGAAACCACATACATCTTGATCAACGCGATCTTGGGCGACGCCCCCATGGCGGCGATGCGGATCGGATCTTCCTTGATGCCCCGGCAGAGCATACCGAAAGGCGACCGTACCAGAAATCGCAGCAGCACCATGACGATCAGCAGCAGACCGACGCCGAAGAAATAGGCCGTCTGCCCCCAGAGATCGAACTCGAAGATGCCAAACAACGCATCCGTGGAGATACCGGAAAGACCATCGCTGCCGCCGGTCCAGCCGGATGCCTTGTTGGCGACCTCGTGGAAGAGATAGATCAGCGCGATGGAGAGTACGAGCTGCGGCAGGCCATGGGCTCGAAGAATGATCACGCCACAGACGAGCCCTGCGGCCATGCCACCGACAATGCCGCAGGCGGTCATCAACAACGGATTGGTGATGCCGAAATGGGCCGACGCGATGCCGGCTGCGTAGGCGCCGGACCCGAACAGTGCGGCCTGCCCGAGCGTTGCGATGCCGCAATAGCCGGTCACCAGATCGAGCGACAGGACAAGCAATGCAATGCCGATGATACGGGTGAGCAGTGCGAGGTTATCCGGGAAAATCAGATAGCCGAGGCCAGCCGCGACGATGATCGCGGCAAAGCCGATGAGATCGCTGCCAACAGCCGAGGGGCGGCGAGCGGTGTTTTCGAGGGGACGGTCGTTCATGGTGATGGACATCCTATCGCAGCCGCCCGGCAAAGCCCTTGGGGAAAATGCAGATGATGGCGATGACGGCGAGGTAGAAGAAGAATTCGCCGAATTCCGGCATCAGGTAACGGCCTGTCGTATCGATGCCGCCCAGCACGAGACAGGCAATCAACGCGCCGGGAATGGAGCCTGCACCGCCAACGGAGACGACCACGAGGAATGTCACCATATAGCGCAGCGCATAATAGGGTTCGACGGGCAGCAATTCCGCACCGAGGATGCCACCAAAGGCAGCAAGGCCGACGGCAACCGCAAAGGAAACCGCATAGATGATTTCGGTGCGGACACCCAGCGCTGCGGCCATGCCGGCATTGTCGACCGCTGCCCGCAGCTTCACGCCAAAGGCTGTCTTCTCAATCGCGTACCAGAGCCCGCCAGCCACGATCAGGCCGCAGACAATGGCGAAGATGCGATGGACGGCGATCGAACGGAAGCCGAGATTGGCCGAGCCTTGCAACTCTGCCGGCAGCGGAATGGTCTTCAGTGTCGGGCCGAATACATAGTTTGCGATACCGATGATGCAGAAGGTGATGCCGATGGTCATCAGAACCTGGGTCAGTTCCGGCGCGCCGTAGATGCGGCGATAGAGCAGCCGCTCGATGGGGATCGAGATCAGCACCGTTCCGAAGACGGCAATCAGGACGGCAAAACCGTAACCGAGACCGAGATCCCGCGCCGCATAGGAGGCGATATAGCCGCCGATCATGGCGAAGGCGCCGTGGGCGAGGTTGACAACCCGCATCAGGCCCATCGTCACGGAGAGACCGATGGAAATCACGAAGAGCACCATGCCATAGGCAATGGCATCGACTGCTATGCTGAAAAAGGTGTTCATCCGGTTGTTCCGTTCTTCCAGGTGAGGCCCGGTCCGGGCAGTGCGCATCCGCTCGAGGCTGCGCTTTTCGCTGCTGTTGCGCCCTGGGATTTGGACCACCGCCCGACTGCATGAAATCTCGATGTCGGGCGGCGGCGTGTGTCAATCAAACGATCACTTGGCGGCAGCCAGGCCGGGATCGCCCTGGTTTTCGAAAGTCTGGATTTCCTTGTTGTAGTAGGTACCGTCATCAGCCTTGGCGACTTCGCGCAGATAGATGTTCTGCGTGATGTGACGGCTTTCCGGATCGATCGTCACCGGGCCACGCGGGCTGATCCAGGACAGGCCCTTGACGGCTTCGACAGCCTTTTCCGCATCCTGTTCGCCACCGGTGGCTTCGATCATCTTGTAGATGACATTCATGCCATCATAGGCCCCAACCGAAGGGAAGGACAGTTCGGCAGGATTGCCGATCGCCTTCGTGGCGGCTTCGACGAAAGCCTTGTTTTCAGGCGAATCGTGGGAAACGGAGTAATGGAAGGTCGTCTGGATGCCGAGGGCGGCGTCGCCAAGTGCCGGCAGGTCCGATTCCTGTGTGAAATCGCCCGGACCATAGAACTTGATACCCGCGTCCTTCAGGCCGTTTTCGCTATAGGCCTTGACGAAGCCGAGCGTGGTCGGGCCGGACGGAAGGAAGGCGAAGACAGCCTGCGCGCCGGAATCCTTGATGCGCTGCATGATCGGGCTGAAATCATTGGTCGAAAGCGGCATACGGATCGCTTCGACAACCGAACCGCCTTCCTTCTCGAAAGCGGTCTTGAATGCCGTCTCTGCGTCAACGCCCGGACCATAATCGCTGACGACGGAGATCACCTTCTCGGCGCCGGCATCATGGGCGACCTTGGCGATCGGCGTGGAGGTCTGCCAGGTCGTGAAAGAGGTGCGGACAACGAGCGGGCTCTTGGTGACGATGGCCGAGGTTGCGGCATTCATGATCACCAGCGGCGTGTTGGCCTGCTTCAAGATCGGTGTCACGGCCATGGCGTCCGGCGTGAAATAGAAGCCGGCGAGATACTGCACGCCTTCCTTGACGACCAGTTCCTGCGCCAGCGCCTTGGACTGGGCCGGATCGGCTGCAGGCAGGTCGCGGTAGACGACTTCGATCGTGTCATCGCCGACCTTGTCGCCATGGATGGCGATATAGGCGTCGATGCCCGCCTTGAAGTTCTTGCCCTGCAGGGCAAACGGACCGGAGAACGGGCCGACGACGCCGATCTTGATCGTATCGGCATAGGCGGCGCTGGTGAGGGCGGCGACCGCCGCAGCAGCCAGAATAAGTTTTTTCATAGGTTCCTCCCGGATGATCGGCACGCTCCCGAGCGCCGAAATTGTCGTGACTGTTAAGCCGACGTTAAATTGGCGGTGCGGATTGGTAATGTAAAATGAAATATGCGGCGAAATTCATAACTGTGGAATTATGCTTCATGCGCCGAACCAAGACCACGGATTGCAAGGGAGACAATTCAGGCACTCGCCTGGAGGGCCATGAACGGATAGATATCGCGGCCAGGATGATATTGGAGTAACGATTATGGATCTTGGCATTGCCGGCAAACGCGCCTTCGTTCTCGGCGTGACCAAGGGGTTGGGACGTGGTATCGCACAGGCGCTCGCCGCCGAAGGCGTTGAAGTTTCCATAACCGGACGCGACGAGGCCGTTGCCCGTCAAGTGGCGGCAGAGATCGCCCCCTCCGCAAAGGGCTTTGCGCTGGATCTTTACGATGCCGATGCCATCGACCCCTTCCTTGACCGACTGGAACGGGAATTCGGGCCGATCGATATTCTGGTGCTGAACGGCGGTGGCCCGCCGCCCAGCCCGGCCGCAGACATCGCCCCCGAATTCTGGCGGAAGCAGTTTGAGGCAATGGTGCTCGCGGGAATGCGCATCACGCACAGGCTTCTGCCGGGCATGAGGCAGCGCCGCTGGGGTCGCATCCTCTCGGTCGCCTCCACCAGCATTCGCGAGCCCCTGCCCGGTCTCACGGCATCGAATGCGCTTCGCAGCGCAGTGGCCGGCTGGCTGAAAACCCTGTCCACGGAAGTCGCGGCCGACGGCGTGACCGTGAACATGCTGTTGCCGGGGCGTCTGGCGACCGACAGGACGTTGGGTTTCGACCGCATGGATGCCGAGAGTGAAGGTCTCAGCGTCGAGACGGTGGCGGCGCGCAGCCAGTCGGAAATTCCGCTCGGCCGCTACGGCACGCCGCAGGAATTCGGTGCGGCAGCAGCGTTCCTGGCAAGCGCGCAGGCCAGCTACATCACCGGCGTTGCGCTGCCCGTCGATGGCGGCATCAGCAAGTCGATGTAAGCGCTTGACAGGCCTGTCAGAGACCGAGAGCCGTGAGGTCCGCATCGATCCTTTCGCGGGCCTTCTTCGGTAGCTTGGCGTCCTTCACGGCCGCCAGATTGGAAGGTTGATCGCCAACCACCACCGCAGCCGCCATCCCCATCGCAAAATGAGGCATGCATTTGACGACATAGATGCCGGGCGTATCGAATGTAACCGTGATGGCTTCGTTCATCTTGCCCTTGAACGGCGTGGCGCCGGAGGGAATGAGATCCTTCACCGTTTCCGCATTGTGGCTCTTGTCGGTGGGAACGAATGTAACGGTATCGCCCGGCGCCACCTTGAGCGCCGCCGGCTCGAAGACCATGACGCCGGCAGCGCCTTTGTTCAACATATGAACTTCGAAATCGGCGGCTTGCGCGCCGACCGGCATCATCAATAGCGCGCCCAGGGCGGGAACCCATTTCCCTGTCATTTCCATGCTCCTTGCTTGAAGCCGATATGGCTTGGCAAGGAGCATAGCTATTTCTCAAACGGGCGATTTGCGCTCGATCAAACGCAGGGCTTTTTGATCAGCGCGGCAGCTTCATGTGCCGGTTGACGTCCTTGTAGAGCAGATAGCGGAACTTGCCGGGGCCGCCGGCATAGCAGGCCTGCGGGCAGAAGGCGCGCAGCCACATGTAATCGCCGGCCTCGACCTCGACCCAATCCTGGTTCAGCCGATAAACGGCCTTGCCTTCGAGCACGTAGAGGCCGTGTTCCATGACATGCGTTTCGGCAAAGGGGATGACGGCGCCGGGCTCGAGCGTGACGATGGTCACGTGCATATCATGGCGCAGATCCTTCGGATCGACGAAACGGGTGGTTGCCCACTTTCCGTCGGTGCCTGGCATGGGCGATGGAGCAATGTCCTTCTCGTTGACAAAAAAGGCTTCCGGCGCATCGAGCCCGTCAACGGCCTGATAGGCCTTGCGGACCCAGTGGAAGCGCGCATGGGCAGAGCCCTTGTTGCGCAGCTTCCAGCCGCTTGCCGGCGGCAGGAAGCCAAATCCCCCCGGGCCAAGCAGGTGGCTTTTGCCGTCGATATCGATCGTCACTTCACCATCCACGACGAAGATGACGCCTTCGGCGCCGTCATCGCTCTCGGGTCGATCGCTGCCACCGCCGGGCGCGACTTCCATGATGTATTGGGAAAACGTCTCGGAAAAACCGGAGAGTGGACGCGATAGAACCCAGAGCCGCGTATCATCCCAGAACGGCAGGAAGCTGGTGACGATATCCATCATCACGCCCTTGGGGATGACTGCATAAGCCTCGGTGAAAACCGCGCGGCCTGTCAAAAGCTCCGTTTGCGCCGGATGGCCACCCTTAGGCGCAAAATATGTCCGTTCTGTCATGTCTTCCTCAATGTCTGCAGGGCATGGGATCGCGATGCCGCTCTGCAGGCATCGTTACCATGACAAGGAGCGCATCGGTACCCGGTAAAAAACGGAAGCACTTTGGCGCTTTTGGAGGAAATCACCGGATCTCGCAGGAGACGGAAAGAAAGAATTAACCATGATCAATGTTCCCTGGGGAACCGCCTTCGTTGCGCCGCACAAATACCGTCGTTTCACGGTCGAAAGGTGCCGTTGACAGACTGAAGGAACATACTCGTGGTCAAGACGCAATTTGGAGCCCTGCTGGCAGTCGTCATGATTTCGCTCGTCGTATCGGGCGCGCTCCATGTTGCCTTGTCGCGCGTCCCGGACATGCAGGTTCCAGCCGGCGTCTCCGCCGAGACGACGGCATCCATTCCAGACGAGGATAAATAGCTTCAGAAGCTCAATTTCGACTTCTGCAGACCATTCGCATCAAAATTTTCCGGTTGAAGCCAGCGCTCGTAACCAGCCTTCAATGCCGGCCATTCGCCATCGAGTATCGAGAACCAGGCGGTATCCCGATTGCGCCCCTTGGTCACCATATGCTGGCGGAAAACACCTTCAAAGGTGAAGCCGAAACGCCGGGCGGCGCGTTTCGAAGGCTCGTTGAGATTGTTGCATTTCCACTCAAAGCGGCGATAGCCGAGTGTATCGAAGGCATAGGCGGCGAAGAGATAAAGCGCTTCCGTCGCCATCCGGGTGCGCGCGATCGCCGGCCCCCAGAGGATGTTGCCGATCTCGATAACGCCATGAACGGCATCGATACGCATGAGGGCCTGACGGCCTTCCGCCCGCCCGGTCGTCTTGTCGACGACTGCGAAGAACAGCGGGTCTTCGGAGATCGCAACCTTCTCCAGCCACGGAAGGAAGGCATCATAATCCGCGGGCGTTTCCTCGAAAAGATATCGGAAGCGATCGTCCGCGCCGGGCTCCTGCGCGGAGGCGAAAAGATCGCGGCCGTGACGTTCGACATTCAGCGGCTCCAGCCGCACATAACGTCCTTCAAGCTGGATACGTTGCGGGCGTTCCACACCCTTCCAATCGGAAAGTTCCATCATGATATCCTGTCAGTCTTTTTCATTGTCCCGTGAGGCGCATCTTGCATGCGTTCCGCGGGGAATCCAGTCTTCAGCGCAAGCGTCCCGAACGGATCAACACGTCAAGTTCCGCCGGCAACGGGAGGCCCTCCTGAAGATCCGGCGCGGCCATAGCCGGCGCAAGGGTGTTGCGTACCGGGATGACCCCGGCCCAGACCGGAATGTCCGCTTCCTCCGGGTCTCCGGGCGGCGCGTCGCGCACTTTTGCCGTCGCCTCCTCGATGTCCATCCAGAGCACTGATGTCGCCTTCAGCTCCTGATCCTTCAGCGGCCGCAGGTGCGTCCAGCGACCGGGAAAATAACTCTCCGTAAACAGCCGCAACGCCTCGGCTTTCTCCGCCACATCCTCAACAAGCCGCGCCTTTCCGAATACCATTGCCGAACGATAATTGACGGAGTGATTGAAGGCCGAGCGGGCGAGTACATAACCGTCAAGCAGGCTGCATGTCAGGCAAACCGGCATATCGACAATCTTGCGCAAAAACCGGCTCGCCGCGGAACCATGCCAATAGACACGATCGCCATCGCGCCAGTGCAGTGTCGGCGTGACATAGGGTGCCCCGTCGATCGTATAGCCGATATGGCTCATGGGACAGGCATCCAGCACTGCGAAGACATCGGCGTGCTTGTGGCTGCCGCGGTCATGGCGCCGGCGCAGACGGGTGCGTTCGGTGGTGGGAAATACATCGGCGGAATGATCCGGGGAATACATGGCGACCTCATCGATTTGACGCGAACTTGCCCGAGAAAGCGGACTGATGTAAAAAGCCACTTTTCAAATTTGAAGCATACCACTTTTTATGAGCATACCTCGTCTTCTCTGGATGGAACTCGACCGGCGATCCGGCGATCTTGAAGGTCAAATTTACCGTGCGATCCGGGAGCGCATTCTGAGCGGTCATCTGGCGGCGGGGCAGCGGTTGTCTTCGACACGACGCATGGCGGAAACGCTCGGGGTGGCTCGTTCCACCGTGGTGGATGCCTATGACCGCTTGCGGGCGGAAGGCTATATCGAGGCACAGACCGGATCTGCGACCCGCGTTGCAGCCCTCGCTTCGCCAATGTGGGGCAAGGCGCAACCGTTGCGCGCTCCAATCCCGTTGCCGCAGCTATCCCCCGCCGGCGACGGCATGTTTCGGCCGGGAACGCCCGATGTTTCCGATTTCCCGCATGCCGCCTGGGGGCGTTGTCTCGCCGCTCGCGCCCGGTCATTGCGTATCCATGATCTCAGTTACGATGATCCCTGCGGTATCCGCGAGCTAAAGGAAGCAGTTCTGGAACATGCGACGGCACGTCGAGGCGTGGTTGCTGCGGCCGAGCAGGTGTTGATCCTGCCGTCCACACGCTCGGCAATTGACCTGTTGTCCCGCTTGCTCATCCGGCCCGGAGATGACGCTCACAACGTCGCTTGGGTGGAGGAGGCGAGCTATCCCTCGGCGCGTCGTCTGATAAGCGGCATTGGCGGACGGCTTTTTCCAATTCCCTGTGACGAGGCCGGAATCGACGTCTCGCTCGCGACCGCACCCCCGCCGACCCTGATTTATGTCACCCCGTCTCACCAGTATCCCACGGGAGCCACCATGAGCCTGCCGCGCAGACTGGCACTGCTTGAGCGCGCCAGGGCGTGCGGGTCACTGATCATCGAGGATGATTACGACAGCGAATTTCAATACGGCTCACGCCCGATTGCGGCGCTTCAAGGTATCGACCGCGCGGAGGTGGTCGCCTATCTCGGCACGTTCGCCAAAATCCTCGCCCCCGGTATTCGCGTTGCCTATGCGATCATTCCATCCCATCTCGTCGCGGAGGCATCCCATTTGATGCAGCAGCAGGGCCTTTCGGTCGCCATCCATATCCAGGCGGCACTTGCGGATTTCATCCGCGAAGGCCGGCTGGGCGCCTATCTTCGTCAGATGAATGCCCACTATGCCGAGCGGATGCGGGCGATGGTGCAAACGCTGGGTGAGCGCTGCGGGGATATTCTGGACGTCGCGGAAGGCCATGGCGGATTGCAGCTTGCGACCTGGTTCAAGGATCGCACGATCGACGATGCGGCTCTTGTTTCACAGCTGGGCACGCAGGCTCAAGGTTTGCAGCCGATGTCCCAGTTTTATCTTTCAAACCCGCGTCCGGGCTTTCTCTTCGGGATTGCGAGGGCGGATGTGGCTCTGATGGATGCTTCAATTCGAGCGATCGCCAGCAGGTTGAAAGATAAGTCCTATGCCGCGTAAGGCTACCAAAATATTCAACCACGGCTGACCCCGGAGGTTTCCGCCCTTGCAATCAACATTTGCCCGGGAACAGGATTTCAAGGGTGATGAGTTGCAATTCCCGGACTGAAAATACGTCCGCCTTCTGGTTCAATCGGAAGGCGCATCCTCGGCCTCTCCAGAGCTTCGCCGGGAGGCCTATCCGGCGAGCGCGCGTTGAGCTTTACTTTGCGTCAGGCGGAAGAAAAGCTGCCGTTATGGCGCTTCTTGATGCGCATTCCGGCTCTCCTGATGCGCATGTCGATGTAGCCGTCGCCAATGTCATGGTCGAAATCGCCGGTCTCAGCCACATCCACGATCTGGATATGATCCAGGCCACCTATAACCGGCTTGATGCCGAGCTTCAGGATATAGCAGGATATAGCAGGATAATCTCGCGCGGCTTCAGTTGACGCCGGTGATCATCGCAACGATCTCATTCTTGTCTGTTTCCGCCGTCTTGCGAATGCCGATCTGCTTGCCCCGGCGCAACACGCAGATACGGTCCGACAGCTTGAAGACTTGATCAAGGCTGTGGCTGATGATCAGAACGCCGATATTGCGCGATTTCAGCGACTGGACGATCGCCTCGACCTTGGCGGTTTCGGCGACACCGAGCGCCGCCGTCGGCTCGTCGAGCAGGATCAGTTTGCTCGCCCAGCGCGTTGCCCGGGCAATGGCTACACCCTGACGCTGGCCGCCCGAGAGATCACGGATCGTTGCGTGGGCGGAGGGGATGCGGACATCGAGTTCCTTCACCAGCTTTTCCGTTTCCGCAATCATCTTGCGACGGTCGAGCAGACCGAGGCGATTGACCGGTTCGCTGCCAAGGAACATGTTCATGTAAACGGTCTGCTGATCGGCCAGCGCCAAATCCTGATAGACGACTTCGATGCCATGGGCCCGTGCCATGCTGGCGCTCGCCATCGAAACGGTTTCCCCTTCGATGGTGATCGATCCGGAGCTTGGCGCATAGACGCCGGAAATGATCTTGATCAGCGTCGACTTGCCGGCGCCGTTGTCACCGACAAGGGCAACGATCTCGCCCGGATGGATATCGAGCGAAAAATTCTCGATGGCCGTTACGGCATCGAAGGTCTTGCGGATATCCTTGAGGACCAGAACTGGTTCGGATGTCTTGAGATTCATCGCCATCCTCCTAAACCGGCCAGGCCGCGGTTTCGCCGAAGCCGTTCTCGATGCTTTCGACTTTTGGATCGCCTGTCGAAATGCCGGAAACGCCGACGACATAGGCGCGGGTAACGAAAGCCTGCCCACGAAAGCCGAAGATAGCCGTGTCGCCGGGTTTGGGCGCCGATGCGCCGCCGGCGTCGATCATCGCATAGTAGTCGATGGCTGATGGCGGCGGCACTTCGACGCTTCTGAGCGCGCTCGCTGCAACCGTCGGCTCCGAACCGACAATGGCTTTCACCTCATAGTCCGGGAAGATCGGGTCGATATAGAAGCCGCCGCCGAAACAATAGGCCTTGCTGCCCGACAGATGCGAAACTTCCGTCAGATAGACAACGGCCGGGAGTTCCGGCAGATCTTCCATCACATGCAGGGCCGTTGTGCCATGCAAGCCATTGCCGGGCTCGCATTGGGTGGCGCCGGCCTCGGCGAGCGCAGCGAGCAGAACCGATGACGTCGTGCCGGGCGCATTCACCTCGATATCGCCGCGGCCGGCCTTCGCCAGCGTCTCGGCTGCCGTGGAGAGCGTCGAAAGGTTGGGTGTCGGCAGAACCTTGCGTGTCGCGTGATCGAACAACAAAGCCGGGAACGTGGTGATGCCGGCAAAACGTCCGCCTTCAATCGCATCGAGACGATCGGCAACGGCGGCGACATCGCCGGCGGAAAAGCCGCCTTCATGCCCCCGGTAGAAGGTGTCGCCCTCGGCGTGAATGCGCGCAAGCAGGTTCTGGACGTAACCGGCGGCTTTCGCGCCGGCACCGGCCTCGGCTGCCTTTTCGTCGTTGAACACGGTCCAGTAATCGGGTTTGAAGCGGGCTGCAGCGGCAGCGGCCTCGTGACGGGCGACCTGTTGCAGATGGCCGAGGTGACCCACTTTCAGGCCGGCATTATGGGTCGCTCTTGCACATGCCATATCGACGGCGACAGCCTTGTCGATACCGCCGCGCCTGACGGCCGCGCAGAACGAGCTGGCACGCCCGACCTGCTTGGTCATGGCGAATATCTTCAGCCCATGTTTGTCAGCCTCGGATTTAAGGACGCGCGCATTGGCCTCGACGGCATCGAGATCAAGCACATAGGCGTTGGCGGGGATCAGGCCCTGCTGGTGCAGGCCCATGACCGCTTCGATGAAGGCCGGGTTGCGGCGGCGCAGAACGTCGAGAAACATGGAAGCCTCCTCAGCGGGCTTTTTCGCGCAGCGACACGGCCACGGCAGCAAGAATGATAAGACCGCGCACGATCATCTGGTCGGAAACGGAAAGGCCCATCAGGATCAGGCCATTGTTGAGCATGCCCATCATGAGAGAGCCGACCAGCGCGCCGATAATGGAGCCCTTGCCGCCATTGAGCAGCGTGCCGCCAACGATGACCGCAGCGATGACCGTCATCAGGTCGCTTTCGCCCAGCGTATATTTCGCAGCCTGCAGACGCCCCGCATAAAGCAGACCTGCAAGGGCTGCGAGCCCGCCGCTCAGCATCAGCACGGCAAGCCGGATGCGCGGCACGCTGATGCCGGAAACGCTGGCCGCCCGGCCATTGTCGCCGGTCGCAAGCACATGGGCGCCGAAGCGGGTTTCGCGATAGACGAGGTGACCGATGATGACGGCGGCAACCGTCCACCAGATGAGCGAGGGAATGCCGAGAAAGCTGCCGGAGCCGAAGAACCCGGTAAAGGTCGCATCGGTCACGGGAATCGAACGCAGATCGGTCAGCGAGCGGGCGACGCCGGCAAAAAGCCCCATCGTCGCGAGCGTCACCAGAAACGACGGCAGCCGCACATAGGCAACCAGCACACCATTGACGAAGCCGATCAGAAGACCGGCACCGAGACCGACGACGACACCTGCCGTCATGCCATAGGCGTTCATGGTCACGGCTGCGGCGAGCGCCGAAACGGCGACGATGGAACCGATCGACAAATCAATTTCACCGGCTGACAGCACGAAGACGAGCCCAATCGCCATGATCGTGGCCGGTGCGGTCTGCAACACGATGTTGGACAGATTGCGAACAGTGAGAAAGCCGCTGTCCTTCAGCACGACGGCAAAGAACAGGAAAATCGCCAGAAAACCGAGATAGACGACATAATGCTGGAGATTGATGCGCTTGAAGAGGGGCTGTCTCTCTGTTTGCGTAGGCAACGGCGCGGCCGTCTGCTTGGATTGGGACATAGCGATCATCCTGGAAGAAGCCGGGGCCATCGGGCGGAAAGTAAAATTCCGCCCGATGGCGTATCCGCCAAATTACTTCAGCGCGTCGAGAATGCTCTGTGGCGCATCGCGGTTCAGCGACTGCTTCCAACCGTCAGCCACGTTCTCCTTGGTCACGGTCAAGGCCGGCGCGACGATGAACGGTGGCGTCTGCTGGCCGAGCAACGATTTCAGGCCTGTCGCGGCCATGGCGCGACCGAGTTCGTAGGCCTTGTCTGCAACGAGAGCGACAACGGCACCGCCCTTGACCATGTCGAGCCCAACGGGTTCGGCGAGATCGAGCGTGACGATCTTCGTCTTGGTGTTGCCAGAGGCACGAAGCGCTGCAAGCACGCCATCGGCCGGCTCAGCCCAGGTAACGTAGATGCCGTCGAGATCGGGGTTCTGCAGCAGCATGGCGCCTGCAAGCTCCTCGGCGCGGGCCGGATCGGTGATGCCCTGCTCGGCCACGATCTTGATGTCCGGATAATCCTTCTCGATCGTCGTCTTGAAGGCGTTGTCACGCTGATTGGTGACGTAGTAGGTCGCATCGTGGAAAATCCAGCCGACCTTGCCCTTGCCGCCGATGGATTTTGCCAGAGCGTCTGCCGCCTGCTTGCCCATCTGGAAGAGGTCGTCCGTCACGATTGCGGCATAGTCGGTGCCATGCTTGTAGTCGGCAGGCAGGTTCGACAAGAAGACGAGCTTCGTGCCATCCGAAACCGCCTGGCGGAAGGCTTCGGCTGACGTCACCGGATCAAGCGGCAGCGCCAGAATGACATTCGGCTTGGCGGCCAGTGCCGTTTCGATATCGGAACGCTGGCGGGCCGCGTCGAAACCGGCATCCGTCTGGACCACGACCTCGACACCAGCCCGGGCAAACTCGTCCTTGGCGCCGGCCGAAACGGCATTCACAAAGTCCGACGACGTGTGCCAGAGCAAGGCCGCCTTGTAGCCCTTGTCCTTCAACGCGGCGAGATCGGCATCGGACAAGGTGATATCGGCGCTCGGCGTGGCTGTCTCGCCTGCCGGTCCGACGGTTTGGGCGATTGCCGGTGCTCCGGAGAGAAGCAGGCCGGCAAGAACAGTGGCATTCAGGAATTTCCTCATAAACATTGTTTCGTTCCCTCTTTTTTGATTTTCACTCAGTCGATCACGCCGCAGTAGCGCGCCATGAAACTTGCAAAGGCGACGATGCCGGCGAGGTATTCTTCGATATCGACATGCTCCTCGAATGTGTGGCAGTTGCGGATATCTCCCGGCGCGCAGTAGACGGCGGGGATGCCCAGACGGTTCACGAAGAACGGCGTTTCCGACCAGAAGGGCGCCCCTTCGATGACGCCCCTGCCCGCCATCGCCTCCGCGACGGAACTGGACAGAAGGGCCACTTCGGGAAGGTCGCTTGCGATTTCCGCGGCCGTCCCACCCAGCGGGTGATCGCGCCCGGCGGGATAGGCTATCTCGACACCGATCTCCGGATCGGCGATTGCGCCACGGATCACGGCGTCCATTTCAGCCGCAGCCGTATCGAGCGATTCTCCGGGCAGAAGCTTGCGGATCAGCGAGAGTTTGCACGTTTCCGGCACCGCGATGAAACCGCCGCCTTCAAGACCGGTAATCAGCAGGAACGAGCGGCCGATCAGAGCATGTTCGGCACGGGCGGAAATCTCATCCGAATGCCGCCACAGCGCCGACATTACGGCATGGCTTGCCTTGAGCGCATCCTTGCCAAGCTCCGGCACCCCGAAATAGGCCGATTTCCCGGTGATCGTTACATCTGCAATGAAAAAGCCGATCTGGGCCGGGTAAACGGCAAGCCGCGTCGGCTCGACATAAACGATGAAATCAGGCCGGGCGATTTCGCCACTCTCGATGCGGGTAACATAATCCTTCACGCCGGCGGAAACGCCCGTTCCGGGTTCCCCGCTCTCTTCGTCGCCGACAAAGGCGAAGGCGAGGTCGCCGGCAAGCCGGATGCCCGCGTGGTCAAGCAGTGTCAGCGCGGCAAGGGAGGTACAGATCCCGGCCTTGAGATCGCCCGCGCCGCGCCCCCAGATCGCGCCGTCGATCATCGCCGCGCCAAACGGGTCTTCCCGCTCGGTGCCTGCCCAATGCTCACGCCAGCCCTCCACATGCACGGTATCGGTATGTCCGATGAAGAGCAGCCTGCGGCCGCCGGTAACGCCTTTGCGCTCGCCCCAGATATTGGGACGGCCCGGCAGAAAATCCGCAAGTTCGATCGATTCCAGACCGCGCCGCTGCATCTCGCCTTGCAGATAGGAGGCCATGCTCGCCTCATTGCCGGTCACGCTGTTACGCCCGATCGCGCCGCGCAACAGCGCGATCGCATCGTTTCTGTCGAGATGCCGCTGCAGACGATCGACCAGAGCAGCTTCAGTCATTGCGCGACCTCCCGCAGAGTAACGGTGTTGGCCGGCGGCAGCGAAATGCGGCTATCAGGCGTATCGGTACCAAAGAGTGTGTTGTGCAGATGGCCCAGCCCGATGGCTGCCGCCCCGATGATCGCCGCACGAGACCCGAGTAAACTTGCCTCGACATCGATCGCGTAGGGAAAGCACTGCGGCAGAAAGGTTTTCACCCGCTCCAGAATTTCCGGCCGGAGACCGATCGAGCCTCCCAGGATCACCTTCTGCGGATTGGCCACCACCGCAATCGCGCCGATACCGCGAGCGAGAAGACGGGCCGTATCATCCAGCACCGTTAGCGCGGCGGCATCTCCTGCCGAAGCGAGATCAAAGATCGCCGGCACACCCAGCGTCTTGCCGGTTGCTGTCCGGTAGCGCTCGATGATGCCGCCGGAAGCGACGGCTCGCTCGAAGGCGCCAGAACGCAGGGATTCCGCTTCAAAGGGATCGGAGCCAAAGGGCAGGAAGCCAAGCTCGCCTGCCGCATGGCTTGCGCCGCGAACGAGATTGCCGCCGACCATCAGGCCGCCGCCGATACCGGTACCAAGCGCGATATAAGCGAGATTGTCGATACCCTGCCCCTGCCCCAGCCAGTTCTCACCAAGGACGGCAAGATTGACGTCGTTTTCGAGCATGACATCGAAGCCGAAACCTTTCTCGAAGGCCGCCGCAACATTCATTGTATCGAGGCCCGAAATATTCGGCGCCAGCAGAATACGCCCTGTGCGGTCATCGGGAGCGCCGGGCGCTCCAACAACGGCAAGGCGAATACGATCACGCGAAATGCCTTGAGCCTTTGCCGCGGCAAAGCACATGGAGACAATCTGGTCGACAACCGCCTGCCCGCCGCGCGGGTCCGTCGGCGCCACATCCTCGGCAAACACCTGGCAGGTCAGATCGACGATCGCGACGCGAACCTTGGTGCCGCCAAGATCGACGGCGGCAATGTAGGCCGCGTCCGGCACCAGTTCGTAGGTGACGGCGGTACGGCCGATATGGCCGCTGGTACGACCCGTCTCCTGCACCCAGCCTTCGATTTCCAGCTGGCGAACGATCTCGGAAATCGTCTGCTTCGAAAGCCCCGTCTGCTTGGAAATGGAGGCACGCGAGACCGGCCCGCCCTGCACGATCGCTTCCATGACCGCTCGCTGGGAAAATTTCCGGGATATCCGCAGGGTCTCGCTCACATCGGCCTCTTTAATTCGTTCTATTACCGAACTAAATAGCGGATCGTGGATATCGTCAAGGCGGAAAGTGAGAATGAGTTCGATTAATCGCGCTTGTCCCTTCGCTCAAACGGCGGCTGACAAGATCAATAAGAGGCAAATCGCGCTGGGCCGTCTGAAAGCGCCGGTGCACGCGCTTGTCCAATCGGGCAAAAACCACGGATTCCAGGAGGCGGCCGCTCTTAAAATATATTGCTTCGAAACCGGATTGTCTCAGGGGCATGCAACACGAACATTTCCCTTAACGACGCCCGCTCGCAGCCCGACAAATCGCGCAGATTCAACGGACGATGAGTTTGCAAAGCGGAAAAGACCCGGTCTGGTAACCAGCCGGGCCTGCTTCTTCACATATCGATATCTGCGCCGGGAACTTCGGGCATATCCCGACCGCCCGCGATGATGGAGCGCTTGCCGACATGGTTCGCCGGGCCGACAAGGCCTTCCTGTTCCATGCGCTCGACGAGCGAAGCCGCGCGGTTGTAGCCGATCGACAGACGGCGCTGGATGTAGGACGTAGAGCACTTCTTGTCGCGGAGCACGACCTTGACGGCCTTGTCGTAGAGATCGTCGCCGTCTTCCTCGCCCATCGACGTCTTGTCGAATACGGCTGCGTCTTCCTCGGGCGTTTCATCGATTTCATCGGCATCTTCAGTGACCGTGCCGAGATATTCCGGCCGCCCTTGCGTCTTCAGATGTGCGACGACCTTTTCGACTTCCTCGTCGGACACGAAAGGACCATGGACGCGGGCAATGCGGCCGCCGCCCATCATGTGCAGCATATCACCCTGACCGAGCAGATGTTCGGCACCCTGCTCGCCGAGGATCGTGCGGCTGTCGATCTTCGACGTCACCTGGAAAGAGATGCGGGTCGGGAAGTTTGCCTTGATCGTGCCGGTGATGACATCGACGGAGGGGCGCTGCGTCGCCATGATCAGGTGGATGCCGGCGGCGCGGGCCATCTGGGCGAGACGCTGGATGGCGCCTTCGATTTCCTTGCCCGCGACCATCATCAGGTCGGCCATCTCGTCGACGATGACGACGATGTACGGCATCGCCGCGAGGTCCATTTCCTCCTGCTCGTAGACGGGCTCGCCGGTCGAACGGTCGAAGCCGGTCTGGACGCTGCAGAGGATGGTTTCGCCCTTGGCGCGGGCGGTCGCCGCGCGAGTGTTGTAGCCATCGATATTGCGCACGCCGAGGCGCGACATCTTGCGGTAACGGTCCTCCATCTCGCGCACGGCCCATTTCAGCGCCATGACGGCCTTCTTGGGGTCCGTCACGACCGGGGTGAGCAGATGCGGGATGCCGTCATAGACGGAAAGCTCGAGCATCTTGGGATCGACCATGATCAGGCGGCATTCTTCCGGCTTCAGCCGGTAGAGCAGCGACAGGATCATCGTATTGATGGCGACCGACTTGCCCGAACCGGTGGTGCCGGCGACCAGCAGATGCGGCATCTTCGCCAGTTCGGCGACGACCGGCTCGCCGCCGATGGTTTTGCCGAGGCAAAGGGCGAGCTTCTGACGGGTCTCGGTATAATCTGACGATTCGATCAGCTCGCGGAAGTAGACGGTCTCGCGCACCGGGTTCGGCAGTTCGATGCCGATGACGTTGCGGCCGGGAACGACGGCGACGCGGGCCGACAGCGCCGACATCGAGCGGGCGATATCATCGGAAAGGCCGATGACGCGGGAGGATTTGACGCCCGGCGCCGGCTCGAATTCATAGAGCGTGACGACCGGACCGGGGCGCACGTCGATGATCTCGCCCTTGACGCCGAAGTCCTCCAGCACGCTTTCCAGAAGCCCGGCGCTCTGCTCCAGCGCCTCCTGCGACATGGTGGTGGTTTGCTGTATCAGCGGCTCTTGCAGCAGATCGACCGGCGGGAATTCATATTCGCCTTCCGAGACGGTAATGTCGCGGTTGAAGGCTAAGGACGATTGCGGTTTGACGAGCGGGCGCATCTCGATTTTCGGCTGCGCTTGCTCGATCACCGCCGGCTCGACGACCCGTACAGGTTCAACAACAACAGACTCTGCGACAGCAACGACCGGCTCTTCAATCACCGGAGTCGGCAGTGTCGCCAGCGGACGGCAACCGATCTCGCGATAGAGTGCGACGACCGACATGTCGGGTGCTGTGAAGACCGGCAGAGAAACAACCGGCTTCGTCATCACAATTGGGGTGGCCATTGCCGGTGCGGCGACCTTTGGAGCAACGAGAGGAGGTGTGCGAACGATCGGTGTCGCGACAACGGGCGCGATGGCGGCTGAGGCCGGCATGTCCTCGATTTCCGCAGTCCCGATTGCTTCCCAGAAAGCGAAGTCGGACAGGTAGGGAGCGGCGGAAGGCGTGATCGATGTCGGGAGAGCGGATTGTTCAGGCTGCGAGATTGCTTCCGGCGGGAAGCAGGCAATGTCGATCTGAGTTTCTTCGACCAGTACCGTCGGGGCGGAAACCCCGAGTGCCGCTGTCGCTTCGGCTTCGAGCCGCGCGGCTTCGACGGCTTGCGCCTCTTCCTCAAGCCGGCGGGCAAGTTCACGCCGGAGACGGTAAGACAGCGCCCGCGCACCGACGGGTTGCGGCAGGACTTCCGGCTTCGAGATAGAGGATTCGGCTGGAGGCCGCTTCACGATCAATGCGGGCGGGCGCTCGGCCGGAACGAAAACCTCCGGCGCAGATTCGACCGGTTCGGGCTCGACGGCCGCCTGCGGCATTTCCGCAGCGGCACGCTTGGCGCTTTCGGGGGTGCGGGTGAAACGTACGTTCGGACCGAGCACGAAGGCGCTTTGCCACACGGGAATATCGCCCCTGCCCTCGATGCTGTTTGCGGCCATGGCATCGGTATCCGGGCGCATCTGGGGCGCTGGCACTTGAGACGACGTGACAGTCCGACGGGCGCTCGATGCGGGATCGTTTACATGCCCCTTGTCACCCTGCTTTGCCTTTTCTTCCCCTATGGCATTGTTGGAATTATGGAAATTGGAACGGGAGAGATTCATGGCAACCTGTACACTTGACGAAAACGGACAATTGGCACTCCTCTCTTCAATAGAAAATAAAGGTTAATCTCCCCTTGCCACCGCCTCGCAAGGGTCGGATTTCGCGCTCGCCGAAAGCCCGAAAACGGCAAATCCGCCCCTCGGCAGTGCCAAGGGACGGATTTGAAAGAGGAATTTTTCTCGGATTTTTTTGTGTGTGAGGCGGTAAAAATCACCACCTCACCGCAATCAGGCCTTCAGCCCGCGAAGGTGTATTCGGCGATCGATTCGGGCTTCATCTCGATCGAGAAGCCGGGCCGCGACGGCGGCATATAGGCAGCGTTCTCGATGACGCAGGGATCGATGAAATGCTCATGCAGATGATCGACATACTCGATTACCCTGCCCTCCTTGGTGCCGGACACAGCGACATAGTCGATCATCGACAGATGCTGGACATATTCGCATAAGCCCACGCCGCCCGCATGCGGCCAGACGGGCAGATCATATTTTGCAGCCACGAGCAGCACGGCCAGAACCTCGTTCAGCCCGCCCATGCGGCAGCTGTCGATCTGGACGATATCGATCGCGCCTTCGGCGATGAACTGCTTGAACATGATGCGGTTCTGGCACATTTCGCCGGTCGCGACCTTCACCTTGCCGATCGCCTGACGGATCTTGCGATGGCCGGCGATATCGTCGGGGCTGGTCGGCTCCTCGATGAAGAAGGGGTTGGCGAAGGAAAGCTTCTTCACCCAGTCGATGGCCTGATCGACTTCCCAGACCTGGTTGGCGTCGATCATCAGGTAGCGATCCGGGCCGATGACCTCGCGGGCGATGGTAAGCCGGCGGATATCGTCTTCCAGATCGCGGCCGACCTTCATCTTTACATGGTTGAAACCGGCGTCGACGGCTTCCTTGCAGAGACGGCGCAGCTTCTCTTCCGAATAGCCGAGCCAGCCGGCAGAGGTGGTGTAGCAGGCATAGCCTTCGCTCTTCAGCGTGGCGATGCGCTCTGCCTTGCCGGCCTCGGCTTTTTTCAGGATGGCGAGAGCTTCGTCGCGGGTCAGCACGTCAGTCATGTAGCGATAATCGACGATATCGGCGATCTCTTCCGGGCTCATCTCGGAAACGAGCTGCCAGACCGGCTTGCCCGCCTGCCGGGCGAGCAGATCCCACACGGCATTGACGACCGCGCCGGTCGCAAGGTGCATCGCGCCCTTTTCCGGGCCGATCCAGCGTAGCTGGCTGTCGCCGGTGAGATGACGCCAGTATTTGCCGGGGGCGGCGCGAACCTCATCGAGTTCGGTGCCGACGACCAGATGTTCCATGGCGCGGATGGCCATGCAGCAGATGTCGTTGCCGCGGCCGATGGTGAAGGTCAGGCCGTGACCTTCGAGCCCCGCCTCGTCGGTGCCGAGAATGACATAGGCCGCCGAATAGTCCGGATCGGGGTTCATCGCGTCCGAGCCGTCAAGGCTCTGCGAGGTGGGAAAGCGCAGGTCGAAGACGCGCATGCTGGTGATACGGGCCATCAGGCAAACTCCATTTTCAGGCCCGCCGCCCGGCGGCAGGCAAATTGGCGCGGGGTTTCATGCCCCGCTCGTCAGGGATCAGATCGACCAGCCGCCGTCGATATTGTAGGCTTGGCCGGTCGTATAGGTTGCGCCGGCGATATAGACGGCGAGATCGGCGATCTCTTCCGGCGTGCCGATGCGGCCAATGGGCTGGCGGGCGATGAAGGCGGCGCGGGCGGCTTCGAAATCGCCCTGGGCGCGCAGGCGATCCTGCAGCGAGGGGCTTTCCACCGTGCCGGGGCAAATGGCGTTGCAGCGGATGCCTTGCGCCACGTAATCGGCGGCGACCGCCTTGGTGAGACCGATCACGGCCGCCTTGGTGACGCCATAGGCGAAACGGTTCGGCACGCCCTTCACGCTGGAGGCGACGGAAGCCATGTTGACGATCGAGCCGTCCTTGCGCTCCAGCATGCCCGGCAGCACGGCGCGGATGGTGCGGATCATCGCCTTGACATTGAGGTCGAAGGCGAAGTCCAGATCCTTGTCCGGCATGTCGAGGATCGTACCGCCATGGACGACGCCGGCGCAATTGAACAGCACATCGACGGCGCCGATCTCGGCAACCAGCGCCTTGACGGCATCTTCGTCCAGCACATTCAGCTTGTGGGTGACGATGCCGTCGGTGCCGGCGATCTCGGAGAGCACATCCATGTTGATGTCGGTCGCATGGACCTTGGCGCCGGCCTTGGCGAAGGCGAGCGCCGAGGCGCGGCCGATGCCCTGCGCCGCGGCCGTGATCAACACCGTCTTTCCATCAAGATAATTCGTCATGTCTTCCGTTCCTATTTGGCTTTGCGCTCGACCAGCAGAATGTGATCCGCGGCCAGAACGACGTCATTTCTCTGGTTCAAAACTTCGCAGCGTTCGACAACCCGTCCCATGTCCGCCCGCTTCGGATCGTCCTCCTTGGAGGAGATCGTCACGCGTGTGCGGATCGTATCGCCGATATGAACGGGGCGAATGAAGCGTAAGCGATCATAACCATAGGAAAAAGCAACCGGGTTGATCAGCGATGCCGTCAGTCCCACGCCGATGGAGAAGATCATGGTGCCATGGGCTATCCGCTGGCCGCCCGGAAGCGACTTGGCGAATTCCGCATCCATGTGATGCGGAAAGAAATCGCCGGTATGGCCGGCATGGACGACAAAATCCGTCTCCGTGATGGTACGGCCGGTCGTGACGCGCTCATGGCCGAGTTCGTAGTCTTCGTAGTGAATGGTCTGTTCCACTGGTCTCAGGCCTCCGGCAGCTGGGCGAGCGGCGTCGCGGGCGCGGCGCTCGATTGGTAAGCGGCTTCCACCAGAGCCATGGTCTGCCAGGCATCCTCGACAGAGCCGATCAATTCCTTGTCCTCGCCAGTCGCGAAGCGCTGCAGATTGGCCATGCGGTTGACGAAAGCATCCGGGAACCACGCGCCTTCGAGCGGCACCTGCACCCAATCGTCAGCGCCCGACGGGCGTAGCCAGAGTTCGTCGGGCTCGCCGCGGGGATAATCGAGGTTGACGCCGAGCTTGACGTAAGCTGCGCCTTGCGTGCCGGAGATACGGAACTCGCAGGCCTGGAATTTGCGGCCGAAATCATGGTCGTGGTTGATCGAAAGCACGCAGCGCACCTTGTCGCCGTAATCGAGGATCGCGGCGGTGCGGGTCTGGGCGACCTCATGGTTCGGGTGGCCGATGGTCTTGGCATGCACGCCTTGCGGATTGCCAAGCAGGCCGCGTACGAAGTCGAGGTAGTGGATCGAGTGCATGGCAATCTCGATGCGCGGCAGGCCCTTGAGGAACGGCCAGAGACCCCATGGTGTCGCCAGCGCCAGCCAGGCGTCGAAATCGACGACCTCCCCGAGCCAGCCCTTGGCCACCGCGTCCTTCAGCGCCAGCATCATCGGCGCGAAACGCAGCTGGAAATTGACGGCGGCGCGGATATCGCGGTCGCGGCAGACCTTCAGGATTTCGGTCGCCTGCGTGAGATCGCCGCCCATCGGTTTCTGGATGAGGGCGTAGGAACCGCGGGGCAGTTGCGAGAGGAGTTCCGCGTGAGCGGCCGGCGGCGTCGCGAGATCGAAGATCGCGCCGTCCACGGCAAGCGCTTCCTCGCGGGTCGCATAGGCTTCGATACCCCATTGCCGCGCCAGGGCCTCGGCCTTTTCGCGGTTGGGGTCAAAGAGACCGACGACCGGGAAGCCACCCTTTTTATAGGCAGGCAGATGGGCGTCGCCGACGATGGAGCCCGCGCCGAAGATGACGATGGGTTTCGGCGTCGCTGGCTTTGGCCACCATTGTTGTAGGGATTTGGGGTCGAAAGTCATGGGATGGTTCTCCGGGACTGCCCCTCATCCGGCCTGTCGGCCACCTTCTCCCCGCAAACGGGGAGAAGGGACAAGCGGCGCGCCCCGTCGTCCCCTCTCCCCGCAAGCGGGGAGAGGGCTAGGGTGAGGGGCAAAG
>JAVBSF010000387.1:0-3988 GCA_031556925.1 Pararhizobium sp. | reverse complement strand
ATTACCGGGGCGCCAGCCATTTGCGGCCGGCACCCCGGGCCCTTGGGAGCCTTACTTGATGTAACCGGCCTTGGTCATTTCGCGTTCGGTCAGCTTCTGAGCGCTGGCAAGCGCATCATCGACGCTCATCTGGCCGGCAAGGGCGGCCGAGAACTGCTGGCCCACCGCCGTGCCGAGACCCTGGAATTCAGGGATCGCCACGAACTGCACGCCGACATAGGGCACCGGCTTGACGGCCGGGTTCTTCGGATCGGCGGCATTGATCGAGTCGAGCGTCATCTTCGCAAACGGCGCTGCCTTCTGGTATTCGGGGTTAGCGTAGAGCGAGGTGCGCGTGCCCGGAGGAACGTTTGCCCAGCCTTCCTTTTCGGCGACCAGATCGAGATAGTGCTTCGAGGTTGCCCAGGAAACGAACTTCTCGGCAGCTTCTGCCTTCTGCGTGCCTGCCGGGATGGCAAGGTTCCATGCCCACAGCCAGTTGCCGCGCTTGCCGAGACCGGTATCCGGCGCAAGAGCGAAGCCAACCTTGTCGGCAACGGTCGAGTCGTTCGGGTTGGTCACGAAGGAAGCAGCCACCGTGGCATCGATCCACATGCCGCACTTGCCCTGCTGGAAGAGCGCGAGGTTTTCATTGAAGCCGTTGGACGAAGCGCCCTGCGGGCCGGCATCGTTCATCAGCTTGACGTACATATCGAGCGTGTTCTTCCACTCCGGCTGGTCGAACTGGGGTTTCCAGTTTTCATCGAACCAGCGGGCGCCGAAAGCGTTGGACGTAGCGGTCAGGAACGCCATGTTTTCGCCCCAGCCGGCCTTGCCACGAAGGCAGATGCCGTTGATGTCATTGGCACGGTCCGTCATCTTGCGGGCCGCTTCGTTGATGAACTCCCAGGTCGGGGCGTCAGGCATGGTCAGCCCGGCCTTTTCCATCAGGTCCTTGCGGTACATGACCATCGAGCTTTCGCCGTAGAACGGTGCAGCGTAGAGCTTGCCGTCGGCGGTGAGGCCCGAGCGGATGGCCGGAAGCAGATCGTCGACATCATAGTCAGCGCCGAGATTGTCGAGCGGCAGCAGCCAGCCCTGCTTGGCCCAGATCGGAACTTCATAGGTGCCGATGGTCAGAACGTCGTACTGGCCGCCCTTGGTGGCGATGTCGGTGGTGACGCGCTCACGCAGAACGTTTTCCTCGAGCGTGACCCACTCGAGCTGAATATCCGGGTTTGCCTTGGTAAAATCTTCCGTCAGGCCCTGCATACGGACCATGTCGCCATTGTTCACCGTTGCAATGGTGAGGGTTTCAGCCTGGGCAAAACCCGCGATGACGAATGCCGAGCATGCGCCCAGCAACAAAGTTTTCAATTTCATATTCTTCCTCCCAGAAGAGTTATGAGCATTTGCCTCGCTCACGGGCAATTACTCACAAATAGACAAAACTTGTCAATTGCCTTTCGTTGCTGCAGCGCCGAAAGGGGCAGATAAGTCTTTGTGATAAAACAGAAAAATTATTGTGAGCAAAAGCTCATTTCTTGAGCAAAAACGACGCCGTCGATTCGTCCGTGATCAATCCATTGATAATCCGGCCCTTGAGGGCAGCTAAAAGAGCGGCCTGCTTGCGTTCCCCCTTGGCCATGCCGATCACCGCCGCCGTATCGCGCGACGGCAAGGGCACGGACGCGACACGCTCGTTGATGCTGCCGTCGAGGAGGTTGCCGTCATGATCGAACATCCAGCCGCAGATTTCGCCAGCGGCTCCCGCGTCCATCAGCTTCAGCATCTCGTCGCGCGCCAGGAAGCCGTCTTCGCACAGCGGCGCATTTTCTCCGAGCTCGCCGACGCCGACGAAGGCGACATTGGCCTCCGCGCCAAGTTGCAGCGCCGATTTCACGAGAATCTGGTTGTGCAAAAGCTCGCGCTCCTCCGGCGAGGAAACGAGGACCGGAAGCGGCATCGGGAAATGCCGTGCCTTAACGGCATCGGCCATGGAGAAAATGACGTTGTAATAGGCGGCGGAACCGTCGAGCCCGATATTGCCCGTGAGCGACACGATGCGATGCTGCGGACAGTCCATGGCCGGGAGCTGATCGATCGCCGCCTTCAGGGTTCGCCCCGTGCCGATCGCGACGATCAGCGGCTCGGCCGATTTCAGCCAGCGCTCGATTTCCGCAGCCCCCGCCTCGGCAATGCCAACCGTGGTCGAGGATGAACCGGGATCGCTCGGCACGACGTCCACATGGCGCAGATCGTATTTTTCGCGTAGCTTCTGGCCAAGCTCGAGACAGGCGGCAATAGGATGATCAAGCCGAACCTTGATCAGCCGTTCGGCCATGGCGAGCGACACCAACCGCTGTGCCGACTGGCGCGAAATGCCCATCGTCGTGGCGATCTCGTCCTGCGTCCGGCCGGCGACATAATAGAGCCAGCCAGCGCGGGCGGCATCATCCAGCTTGTTGTTTGCTTCCGCTCTGCGCGCCATGTTTTTCTCCCTTTTCAGGTGCTGCCATTTTTTGGGCCACGCTGTCAAACGAACGATGTGATCCGCCCTCTTCGCACCCGCCGCAAACCCTTGCGATGCAGCATTTTCAAGCACTTCCGGACTTAATTTTTACCGTTTGATAAAAAAAATTTCCGTGTTACCGTTTCATCATCCTGAGGCATTGACATTTGGGAGCAATAAAATGGGAACGACTGAAAACGGCATCATCGGCGGGCGGCTGGACCAGGCTGACTACGCCCGGAATTTTGCCGATCTTCATCCACCGCTGGATGATCACGAGGCGCTGGTTGCCTCCGACCGCTGCTACTTCTGCTACGACGCGCCCTGCATGACGGCCTGTCCCACCTCCATCGATATTCCGCTGTTCATCCGGCAGATATCGACAGGCAATTCGATCGGCTCGGCCAACACCATCTTCGACCAGAACATTCTGGGCGGCATGTGCGCCCGCGTCTGTCCCACCGAAACGCTCTGCGAGCAGGCCTGCGTGCGCAACACCGCCGAGCATCGCCCCGTGGAGATCGGCCGGCTGCAGCGCTACGCCACAGACATCGCCATGCGCGACAACCACCAAGTCTACGAACGTGCCGAACCGACTGGCAAATCCATCGCCGTCGTCGGCGCTGGCCCGGCCGGCCTCGCCTGCGCCCACCGCCTCGCGGTCAAGGGCCATGACGTCGTGCTCTACGACGCCCGCGAAAAAGCCGGCGGCCTCAACGAATATGGTATCGCCACCTACAAATCGACCGACAACTTCGCCCAGAAGGAAGTCGATTATGTGCTCTCGATCGGCGGCATAGACTGTCGAAACGGCCAGATGCTGGGCCGTGACTTCAGCATTGGCGACCTGCTCGAAAAGCACGACGCCGTGTTCCTCGGCCTCGGCCTCTCCGGCGTCAATGCGCTCAGGGCCGAAGGCGAAACGCTGGCTGGCGTCGATGACGCCGTCGATTTCATCGCTGCCCTGCGCCAGTCCGAAACCAAGGCAGACGTGCCCGTCGGTCGCCGCGTCGTCGTCATCGGCGGCGGCATGACCGCGATCGATGCCGCCGTGCAGGCCAAGCTGCTCGGTGCCGAGGAAGTGACCATCTGCTATCGCCGCGGCAAGGAAAACATGAACGCTTCCGAGTTCGAGCAGGATCTGGCGGCATCGAAGGGCGTCTCGATCCGCCACTGGCTGCAGCCGAAGCGCATCCTCGCCCGTGACGGCAAGGTCGCCGGCATCGAACTGAATTACACCACGCTCGCCGACGGTCGCCTCACCACCACCGGCGAAACCGGCGCGATCATTGCCGACCAGATCCTGAAAGCCATCGGCCAGACCTTCGAGGCAGACGGCCTCGGCATTGTCGCCCTTGAGGGCGGGCGGATCGCGGTCGACGAAGAAGGACGTACGTCCATGGACGGCGTCTGGGCTGGCGGCGATTGCATCGTCGGCGGCGAAGACCTCACCGTTTCGGCCGTTGCGAATGGCCGTGATGCCGCAGAATCGATCCA
>JAVBSF010000154.1:0-4729 GCA_031556925.1 Pararhizobium sp. | reverse complement strand
CGAGCGCACGCGAGGCGATGAGGGGGTCTTTGCCGCGAGTTCCGAGCCCGCCATCCCCCTCATCCGGCGCTGCGCACCACCTTCTCCCCGCTGGGGAGAAGAGGGAGCAAGCCGCATGTGCCGAACTGATCTCCCCCCCTGAGGGAGGGATGTCAGCGAAGCTGACAGGGGGTGGTAGGCTCTCGCCACGTTAGTGACCCTTTGTTTTCGCCCGGTCGTCGGCCTGCGCGGCCAGCATCTCGCGGACCTTTTCGACAAGCTCCGCTTCCGAAACCGAAACCTGCGCCACACGCGCCTCGCGCCACGTCGCATTGTCCTCGATCTCGCCGGAGAGGCGCTTGCCTTCGATCAGATCCTTGATCTGGACGACGCCTTGGGCCCGCTCGTCGCCGCCCTGAATGATGGCGATGGGAGCGTTGCGGCGGTCGGCATATTTCAGCTGGTCGCCAAAGTTCTTCTTGTTGCCCTGGTACATCTCGGCGCGGATGCCGTGATGGCGCAACGCCTGGGTAAACTGCTGGTACTTGCCGAGGCTTGTCGTATCGCGGTCCATGACGCAGACGACGACGGGTGCCACCACCTCTTCCATGCCGAGCTTGCCGAGGTTCTTCAGCGCCGTCATCAGGCGCGAGACGCCGATGGAGAAGCCCGTGGCCGGCACCGGCTGGCCCATGAAGCGCGAGACGAGGCCATCATAACGCCCACCGCCGCCAACCGAACCGAAGACGACCTTCTCGCCCTTCTCGTTGGTGACGGCGAACTGCAACTCGGCTTCGAAGACCGGGCCGGTGTAATATTCAAGGCCGCGCACGACGGAAGGATCGATCTTGATGCGGCCCGAATCGTAGCCGGCGCTGGTCACGAGGCTGCCGATGAGGTTCAACTCCTCGACGCCCTCGGCCCCTTTCGAGGTTCCGGCAACGAGCGCGGCCAGTTCGTCGGCGCTTTTGGCATAATCGGTGATGCCGACGAAGAACAGAACCTTGGCGATCTGCTCCTCATTCAGCCCCGCGCCCTTGGTGAAATCGCCGCTTTCATCCTTGCGACCGGCGCCGAGCAGCAGCTTCACGCCTTCCGGGCCGAACTTGTCGAGCTTGTCGATGGCGCGCAGCACGGTGAGGCGGGCACTGGCATTCTCGTCGCCGCCGAGGCCGATGGCTTCGAGCACGCCGTCGAGCACCTTGCGGTTGTTGACGCGGATCACATAATCCCCTCTGGCGATGCCGAGGGCTTCCATCGTGTCGGCCATCATCATGCACATTTCGGCATCGGCCTGCCCGCCGGCGGCGCCGACCGTATCGGCATCGAACTGCATGAACTGACGGAAGCGGCCCGGACCCGGCTTCTCGTTGCGGAAGCCGTAGCCGGCGCGATAGGTGCGGTAGGGAAGCTGGATCTCGTTGAAAGTCTCGGCGACATGGCGGGCGAGTGGCGCGGTCAGGTCGTAGCGGGCGCTCATCCACTGCTCGTCGTCGTCCTGCAGCGAGAACACGCCCTCATTCGGACGATCGCTGTCGGGCAGGAACTTGCCGAGCGCATCGGTATATTCGAACAGCGGCGTTTCGACCGGGTCGAAGCCATAACGCTCATAGACTTCGCGAATTTTCGCGGTCATCTCGTCGACGGCGCGGATATCGGCGGCGGAGCGGTCGACGAAGCCACGCGGCAGGCGGGCTCTGAGCTTCTGAGGCTTTTTCTTCTTGTCGTTCATGGGGAATACGTCCGGGCTTTTGCGCTGTTGGGCTTTCCCTAAACGATCGCACCCGAGGCGGCAAGCCTTTGGGCCGGCTTGAGGCTGCAAGTCTGCGGCAAATCCGCTATCGTTCGCCTGCCGGAGCACGGCATCTTTTCTTCGCCGGATTCCATGCCTATGTTGCTCCCATGCGCACCGTCGTCCTCATGCTCTGTTTCCTTTGCGCTGCGCTGAGCGGCTGGACCTCGGCGCTTGGCCAGACGCAGCATCTCCCGGCCATGGTCAGCCATTCCGCCCCGGCCGCCCATGCCCACCACCAGATGGGCCATGACGCGACAATAGCAGCCAATTGTGATGACAAGACATGCGAGACATCCGGGCGCTCGGCGCATCCCTTGCTCTGCGCAGCCTGCTACGCGATCTCGATCGAAGAGAACGTGTTCGAGCGCAACGAGATCAAAAACGCCCGCATCGTCCCTGCCCTTGAGGCACATCTGATCGACCGCCCGCTGAAGCCACGGTTTCCGCCGCCCAAATCTTTCCTCCTCGTCTGAACGCACGGGCGCGCGACGCCCGGATTTTTCATTCAGGACAAGAGGATAAGATATGTCCCTGAAAACCCTTTTCGCCGCCACGGCATTCGCCCTGGCGTGCTCGACGGCCGCGCTTGCACAGGAGGCCATGGACCATAGCGCCCACGGGGCGACGGAGGTCATGGCTCCCAAGGGAGACACCGGCCCTTCGAGCACGGCCTTTGCCGAAGCCAACGCCCGCATGCACAAGGATATGGACATCGCCTATAGCGGCAATGCCGATATCGATTTCGTGCGCGGCATGATCGCCCATCATCAGGGCGCCATCGACATGGCCAGGATCGAGCTGCAATACGGCAAGGATGACGCCATCCGCACACTCGCCGGGCAGGTCATCGCCGCGCAGGAAGGCGAGATCAAGATGATGAAGGAATGGCTCGCCAGGAACGGCGGCTAGGCGCTCACCGCACGTCCCTTCTCCCCGCTCGCGGGGAGAAGGTGCCCGACAGGGCGGATGAGGGGCGGAAATCTCGACATTCTCGGGGATGAGAGCCTTGCCCCTCACCCCAGCCCTCTCCCCGCTTGCGGGAAGAGGGAGCGACAGTGTCATGGCCGCACGAAATTCTTTCGCATCTCCTCGATCCGCCCCCGGCAGACGCAGCCTTCGATATGGTCGTTGACCTGCCCCATCGCCTGCATGATGGCATAGACGGTGGTCGGGCCGACGAAGGTCCAGCCGCGTTTCTTCAGATCCTTTGAAATGCGCACGGACACCGGCGTCGTCGGATTGGCCGCGATCGCTTCCCAGGTGACAGTGGCGGGCCGTTCGGCGGCTGTGGGCTCGTGGCTCCAGAAATAGCGGGCGAGCGAGCCGAACTCGGCCTTCAGTTCCTGTGCCCGACGGGCATTGTTGATGGTCGAGACGATCTTGCCGCGATGGCGCACGATGCCCTTGTCGGCGAGGCAGCGGGCGATATCGTCCTCGCCGAAGCCTGCGACGATATCGAAATCGAAGCCCGCGAAGGCGGCGCGGAAGCCCTCGCGCTTGCGCAGGATCGTCAGCCAGGAAAGGCCGGACTGGAAGCCTTCCAGGCAGATCTTCTCGAACAGACGGATGTCGTCGGCCATCGGCAGGCCCCATTCCTCGTCGTGATAGATCCGGTAATCGTCCAGCCCGCCATACCAGGCGCAACGGTTCTGCCCGTCGTCGCCGGTGAGGATGCCGCGTGGAAATGCCTCGTTCGTCACCTGTTAACCCCTGTTTTTCCTGTTTTACCAAACGCCAACCATAGTCCTAAAGCCGGCGATAACCCTACTGAAAGCTTTCCGGGAATGACGGCCTTTTACCTATCCCGCATTTACCATTCGCTTGCTTCGCGATGCCACGATCCGGCCGAGAACGCCATGCCCTGGCGCATCCGAAAATCGACGGCCGCACCCTCCCGCGTGGCCGCCGGCATCAGTCGAGCCCATCCGGCGAAAGGTAGAGTGTCCGCCATGTTGAAGAAAAGCCTCGTCGTTTCCACCGCGCTCTTTGTCTGCTTCGCAAGCCTTGCCGAAGCGCAGGACCGCTACGGCAACCGACCGCCCGTCATCGTCAGCCCCGATCTCACCGCCCCCTGGGTGATGCAGCTCGGCGTGCAGGTCGATCCCGGCGTCTATCGCCAGCGGCGCCAGCAGCAAGCCGTAGCGCCCCAGAGCCGCACCGCCACCCGAAACATGCGCCTTCGCGAACCGATGCAGCGGCTGCCCGGAATTTCTACCGAGCCCGTCGCACGCACCGCTCAGCCGCGCGTCCAGCAAGCCGCCATGACCAGGCCGCAGAAGCCTGCCACGCGCCAGATGGACCCGCAGTTCCTGCCGCAGATGGTGGCCTATGACAGCGCCGAGAAAGCCGGCACCATCATCATCGATACCAACAACCGCTTCCTCTATCTGGTGACAGGCAACGGCGAGGCGCGCCGCTATGGCGTCGGCGTCGGCAAGCCGGGTTTCGAATGGGCCGGTTCCCACAAGATCACCCGCACGGCCGAATGGCCGACCTGGACGCCGCCCTCCGAGATGATCGCCCGCGAGGCGGCCAAGGGCCACTACCTGCCGGCCTCGATGCAGGGCGGCCCGGAAAATCCGCTCGGCGCGCGGGCCATGTATCTGGGCTCGACGCTCTACCGCATCCACGGCACCAATGCGCCCTGGACCATCGGCTATGCGGTCTCCTCCGGCTGCATCCGCATGCGCAACGAAGACGTCGTCGATCTCTACGAGCGCGTTCCGGTCGGCACCAAGGTCGTCGTCATCTGAGCCGACGAAAGCGTCACGACACGGGCGGCGGTCATGGGAATGGATGTTTCCCGGCCCGCCACCCGTGTCGTTTCTGCAACAACTGTTACCGGCGATACAGCGGACGCGATCACTTTCGGTCTATCACCGGGAACACAGCCTTGCGCGGCAGGCTTTATCGGTTAGCGTCTTGCGACCAATGATCGATTGTTGTCGCATGGCT